>DAWDUP010000034.1:0-16238 GCA_052346825.1 Candidatus Fimivicinus sp.
TAACCTGCGGCGGCGTTTTGATTCATTTTTATGAAGAAAATAAAATTGTTTTAATGTGCCGGACCTTTTATACGAAATCAGGCAGCATTTTGGGACACTTTCTTCCTGCGGCGGCGGGCCGAGCGGGAAGCCGTTGAATAGGATGCGGAAGCTGCAGCCGGTTTTTTGGCTGCAGAAGAAACTTGTGAAGCCTGGCGTTCATGCGTTTGCGTGGAAGGCTTTGGTTGAACGGCAGGAGCAGTACCCTGCCGTTTGAGCATGCGGCGATGCCTGATTCTACGGATATTGACCGCGACAATGCGGGCAAGCCTGTCCTCAAAACGAATGAATTTATCCTCATGCAGAAAGCCCCAGATCAGGAACGCCACAACGGCGATCTCAGCAATGGTGCGCAAGATGAACCCGATTGTCATAACGATAACCTCCTTGATGTCAGCGGAACGTTTGTTCTTAACAAGTCCCATTATAACAGCTTTTTTGCGCTTGTCAAGACAAATGTTCGGATAGATTTCAACCAAAGTCCCAATCTTGGGACAGCGGAGATTCTTTTTGTCAAATGATTGTGCCTTTTCTTTATGAATTTATTATACCACAATATATGGAATTTGTCAAACAGCAATCAACTATATGTATGGATTGTAAAGATATCCGTGTATGGGAAATGCCGGGGATCATTTTTTATATTTCGGGGAAGGATGCGAAGAGGAATCGGACCGGCGGGAAAAAAATTTCCGCTTCCTATGATTTTGGGGTATATTATAAAAGAATAAGTGGGGCCGTGCGCGTGAAAATATCCAGGAAAATGCTGTACACGTTTGGCTTCTTATGATATAATTAATTCCTGTTTATGGATTTTTCGGCGCGGTTTCCGCCGCGCTTGATTATGGCTTCCGGCCCCGTATGCCGGAGAGGAAGGGAATGTCTGACATGGCACAAGAAATTTACAGAACACATACCTGCGGCGAGCTGACGGAGCAGAATTTGAACCAGACAGTCCGTCTGGCCGGCTGGGTGGAAACGATCCGCGATCATGGCGGCGTGGCGTTTATTGATTTACGTGATCAGTACGGTGTGACGCAGGTGGTTGTGCACGACGACGCACTGCTCAAGGATCTGCACCGTGAAACGGTCATCTCTGTCGCGGGCAAGGTGATTGCCCGCGATGAAGAAACAGTCAATCCCAAAATCCCTACGGGCCGTCTGGAGGTCATGGCGGATTCGCTGGAGGTGCTCGGCCCGTGCGTGCCGAATCTGCCGTTCGACGTGCAGGAATCCACCGAAACGCGCGAGGAGGTGCGCCTGAAATACCGCTTCCTCGACTTGCGTAATCAACGGGTGCACGATAATATCCTCTTCCGATCCAAGGTCGTCAGCTTCCTGCGCCGCAAAATGGAGGAGCTCGGCTTTACGGAGATCACCACGCCGATCCTCACCTGCTCTTCGCCGGAGGGCGCGCGCGATTATATTATCCCCTCCCGCAAGCATGAGGGCAAGTTCTATGCCTTGCCGCAGGCACCGCAGCAGTTCAAGCAGCTGCTGATGGCCTCCGGCTTCGATAAATATTTCCAGATTGCGCCCTGCTTCCGCGATGAAGACGCGCGTGCGGACCGCTCTCCTGGCGAATTCTATCAGCTCGATTTCGAGATGGCGTTTGCAACTCAAGAGGATGTTTTTGCGGTGGCAGAGCAGGTGCTCTACGATACCTTTACAACATTCGGCAATGGCCGCCGGGTATCGCCCGCGCCGTTTCAGCGCATCCCCTATGAAGAGGCCATGCTGCACTATGGGACAGACAAGCCGGATTTGCGCAATCCACTGCTCATCGAGGACCTTTCCGATTTCTTTGTGGATGTGGATTTTAAGCCCTTTCAGAAGAAGCCCGTGCGCGGCATCAATGTGCCGGGCTGCGCGAAGATGCCGAAATCCTTCTTTGAAAAGATGCTTGCCTTTGCAACGGAAATCGGCATGAAGGGCCTCGGTTATCTGACGCTCCTGGAGGACGGAGCCTTCAAGGGCCCGATTGCCAAATTCCTCACGGACGAGAAGAAGCAGGAGCTGATCGAGCGCCTGTCTATGAAGGCGGAGGATACGCTCTTTTTCATCAGCGACGGCAAAGCGGTCGTCGACCGCCTGGCGGGGCAGATCCGCACGGCGCTCGGCGAGCGGATGGGGCTGATCCAAAATGACAGCTTCGAGCTGTGCTATATCACAGATTTCCCGATGTATGAGAAAAATGACGAAGGCAAGCTCGACTTTACGCATAACCCCTTCTCTATGCCGCAGGGCGGCCTGGAGGCTCTCGAAACAATGAATCCGCTGGAGATCAAAGCCTACCAGTATGATATTGTCTGTAATGGCGTAGAGCTTTCCTCCGGCGCGGTGCGTAACCATCGGCCGGACATCATGGTCAAGGCCTTTGAGCTGGCCGGTTACACGGCCGAGGATGTGGAGGCCCGCTTCGGCGCACTCTATCATGCGTTCCAGTATGGTGCACCGCCGCACGCGGGCATGGCGCCTGGCGTGGACCGCATGCTGATGCTCCTGCGTGACGAAGAGAATATCCGCGAAGTCATCGCGTTCCCGATGAATGCGAATGCGCAGGATTTGTTGCTCGGCGCGCCCGGAGAAGTGACAGAGCAGCAGCTGCGCGAGGTGCATATCAAGCTTAGAAGGCCATTGGAAAGCCGTGTGTAAAGAGATTTTGCTTTACAGGAATAGGGCAAATTGATTGTATTAATCATAGATTATAGGAGGAATCCAAATGCAAATCACGGGCGATCTGGTCAAATATCTTGAAAAGCTGGGGCGAATCCAGCTGACGCCGGAGCAGGAGAATGCAACGGAAAAGGATTTGCAGGAGATTTTATCTTATATAGAAACGCTCAACGAGCTGAATACGCAGGGTGTTGAGCCGCTCTCGCACTCCTTCCCTGTGACGAATGTATTCCACGAGGACGAGGTCATTCCGTCCATGGACCGCGTGGCGTTGCTTGCGAACGCGCCAAACCAAAAGGACGGCTGCTTCCAGGTG
The DNA here is from genome assembly GCA_052346825.1 of Candidatus Fimivicinus sp. GTDB lineage: Bacteria > Bacillota > Clostridia > Oscillospirales > Acutalibacteraceae > Fimivicinus. Next base: position 3,032 of record DAWDUP010000034.1, read on the forward strand.
CCGAAGACGGTGGAATAAGAGGGAAAGGGGAACGACAACATGGAGATCATGGAAATGACGGCGCTGGAGTTATCCCGGCGCATCAAGGGTGGCGAGCTGAGCGCGCGCGAGGCGCTTGACGCGCTGTATGCGAAAATCGACGCGTGCGATAAAACCTACAACTGTTATGTTACCCTCTGCCGCGAAGAGGCATACCGGGAAGCGGACGAGGTGCAGAAGCGTATCCATGCAGGCGAGATGAAGGACGCTCCGCTTGCAGGCGTGCCCGTGTCCGTCAAGGATAATATCTGTACAAAGGGGATTCTGACGAGCTGCTCGTCCAAAATCCTTTCCAATTTCAAACCGGCTTACAACGCGACGGTCATTGAGCGCATGCGCAAGGCGGGCATGGTAGTCGCTGGCAAGCTCAATATGGATGAATTCGCCATGGGCAGCACGACGGAGACCTCCTTCTACGGCCCGACGCGCAATCCGTGGAACATTGACCGTGTGCCGGGCGGCTCATCCGGCGGTGCGGCGGCCGCTGTGGCGGCGCATGAGGCGGTGGTTGCGCTCGGCTCCGATACGGGCGGATCGATCCGCCAGCCCTGCTCCTTCTGCGGCGTGCCGGGGCTGAAGCCCACCTATGGCGCGGTATCCCGCTTCGGCCTGGTGGCATATGCTTCGTCGCTTGACCAGATCGGCCCGGTCGGCCGGGATGTGGCGGACTGCGCCGCAGTGTTTGAAATCATCAGCGGAAAGGACCCGCGGGACGGCACCTCCATGGAATTCCCCGCCTTTGACCGGCAGGTGGTCATGGCGGACGGCCTTTCGGGCAAGCGCATCGGCATTCCATCGGACTATTTCGGAGAAGGCATTGAGCCGGATGTGAAAGCCCGCGTGCTGGAGGCGGCGAAGCAGCTGGAAGCGCTCGGCGCACAGGTGGAAACATTCGATATGCCGATCGTGAAGTACGCCGTGCCGACGTATTATATCATCGCGTCTGCCGAAGCGTGCTCGAACCTTTCGCGCTATGACGGCATCAAATACGGCTATTCCTCCCCCAATGCGGAAAACCTGATGGAGACCTATATCAAGAGCCGCAGCGAGGGCTTCGGGATGGAGGTCAAGCGCCGCATCATGCTGGGCAACTTCGTTTTGAGCTCCGGCTACTATGATGCGTACTACAATAAAGCCTTGCAGGCGAAGAAGCTCATTCAGAAGGCCTTTTTTGACGCCTTTGAGCAATACGATATGCTGCTCGGCCCCGTGGCGCCCACCACGGCGCTGAAGTTGGGTGAATCGCTCTCCGATCCCTTAAAGATGTATCTGGGCGATATTTATACGGTCATGATCAACCTGGCCGGCCTTCCGGCGGCCTCCGTGCCGTGCGGCTTTGACCGGGAGGGGATGCCGGTCGGGCTTCAGCTCATCGGCAGGCCCTTTGACGAGGCGGGAATCCTGCAGGCCGCGAGGCAGTATGAGCGGGCAACGCAGTTCCACAACCGGTGGCCCAACACTTGCGCGGGAGGGGAGCAGGTATGAAATACGAAGTAGTTATCGGCCTGGAAGTCCATACAGAGCTTTCTACCAAAACGAAGATTTTCTGCAACTGCACAACGGCCTTCGGCGGCGAGCCGAATACGCACGTCTGCCCGGTGTGCGCTGGCATGCCCGGCACCCTGCCGGTTTTAAACCGCGCCGTTGTCGAATATGCAATGCGTACGGGCCTTGCGCTCGGCTGCGATATTACCCGCTATACGAAATTTGACCGCAAGAATTATTTTTATCCCGACTTGCCGAAGGCGTACCAGATTTCACAGCTCTATCTGCCAATCTGCACCTGGGGCCATGTGCAGGTGCAGGGCAAGGACGGGCCGAAGGAAATCCGCATCAAGGAAATCCACATGGAGGAGGATGCGGGTAAGCTCATCCACGACCCCTTTGAGGATTGCACGCTCGTCGATTACAACCGCTGCGGCGTGCCACTGCTGGAGATCGTCAGCGAGCCGGATCTGCGCTCCGCGGAGGAAGCGGTCGAGTATCTGGAGAAGCTGCGGGCAGTACTCCAGTATGTTGGCGTATCGGACTGCAAGATGCAGGAGGGTTCCCTGCGCGCGGATATCAACCTCTCCGTGCGCCCCGCCGGTTCGCAGGAGCTGGGCGTGCGCACCGAGATGAAGAATATGAACTCCTTCCGCGCGATCGCACGCGCCATTGAGAGCGAATCCCAGCGGCAGATCGACCTGCTCGAGAGCGGGGAGAGGGTCGTCCAGCAAACCAGGCGCTGGGACGACAACAAGGGCGAAAGCACGGCCATGCGCTCCAAAGAGGATGCGCAGGATTATAAATACTTCCCGGAGCCGGATCTCCCGCCGATTTCGATCAGCGACGAGGAGGTGGAGCGCGTGCGCGCCTCCCTGCCGGAACTGCCGGAGATGAAAAAGAAACGCTATATGGAGGAGCTCGGCCTCTCGGCCTACGATACGGATATGATCACGGGCTCCGTCTATTTCGTGCGCCTGTTTGAGCGCACGGCTGAGGTCTGCGGCAGCCCGAAGGACGCTGCCAACTGGATCATGGGCGACCTGATGAAGCTGTTAAACGACACGGGCACCCTGCCGGAGGACATGGCCTTCCATCCGGATTCTCTCGGTAAGATCATTGTGATGCTCGCGCAGAACAAGATCAGCCGCCAGTCGGCGAAAAAAGTGTTTGAGCAGGTGTTTAAATCAGACGTGGATCCGGAGCAGTATGTTAAGGATAACAATCTCGGTGTGCTCACCGACACAAGCGCAATCCGTGCGGCAGTCGAGCAGGTGATCGCGGAAAACGAGAAGTCCGTCAATGAATATAAGGGCGGCAAAACGCAGGCCTTCCAGTACCTCATCGGCCAGTCGATGCGCGCGCTGCGCGGCAAGGCGCCGGCACAGGAGGTCACGAAGCTGCTCAAGGAGCTGCTTGGAGAGTAAAATACCAGAATGATTTGGCCGAATCAGCGGCCGGTAAAAACGGCAGGAAACGCCGGGCATGCAAATGCGTGCTTGATGTTTCCTGCCGTTATATTTTGGGGCGCGGATGGAGCCAGCCGCCGGAGCTAAAACGGGCGGCGCCCATTCCGATTGCCGCACTGCATCATGCGCCTGCAATGGCAGCGGTATTAAACGGCCTCCCTTTTTACCGGTTTCCGATCAACCTGTATTTCGTCAAGATCTAGCCGCTAAACGGGGGATTTTACCAAAAAATTTCAATTTTTATCTTGTGTTTCAGTTCTGTATGATATACTATAATATCATACATCGGCATATAATTTGGAGGAAGCAAAACGGAAGGTGTGATGGGAAACCGGATGCGCTCCTCCCGGGAGAGAGCGGCGGATTGCATCCATATCAATAGAGAGAGGAAGAAAACGATGACAATCAAAAAGAAAATCGTTGTGTCCGTCTGTGTCATCGCGGTCGTGCTGGCGGTCGCGCTCGTCGTGCTTTTTGCCGGGAATGCCCTGCTGCTGCGCAGAAATACGCAGAAAGTCTCCATTCGAACGGAAAATTTTGCACAGCGGGAAGGCGCCGACCGCATCCATTTCCTGAATACCGGCTCGTCGGACGCGATCCTCATCGAGTCAAACGGCCATTTTGCGCTCGTGGACGCGGGCGAGGACAGCGATTATCCGCAAGACCGCCCCAATCTTGCTTACACAGGCTATGAGCAGGTGGTGCTGCAATACCTGAAGGATCACGCGGCGGATGAAAACGGGAAGGTAACGCTCGATTTCGTGCTGGCGACCCACGCCCATTCCGACCATATGGGCGGTTTCGACACGGTGATTTCCGACCCGGACGTGACGGTGAAACGGGCGTATCTGAAGCCCTACCATTCGGATAACATCCGCAATGTGGAGAAGCGCAAATGGGACAACCAAGAGGTCTACGACCAGATGGTGGCTGCGCTGAACGCGCGCAATGTTGAAATTGTTTCGGACCTCCCGGAAAAGGCCTTCCAATTCGGGGATTTTACCGTCCGGTTTCTGAATACAGAGCTCGACACGGTGCACCAGGGAATCGATGAAAACGATAATTCCGTGCTGACGCTGCTCGAAAAGGAGGGCACGAGGGCACTTTTAACGGGTGATTTGAACAATCTCAGCGGGGATGAAACGCGTTTCGCACCGGAGATCGGGAAGATTGATCTTTTAAAAATCGGGCACCATGGCTATGTGTTTTCCTCATCTTGGAAATTCTTGAAAACGTTGAAGCCCACGGTGACTGTGGCCACCAACAGCCGCGCCAAAATAATCTATCCCACTGTGAAATGGCGCGTCGCGGCTACGGGATCAGCCCTATTCCCAACAGTGGATCACAATGGTGTAATGGCCTCCTTCCCGGATGGCGGCGGACTCGTCATGACGGATCACATCATGAGCGAAGCGGAGATGGCGCTGACGGTTTCGGCACAAAAATAGGAATGGGTGCTGCTGAAAACGGCTGAATGCCAAATAAGGCGTAATATCGCGGGAATTTTTAAATTTTACTTGCTATTTTATTTGCAATGTGGTAAACTAAAGCCTAAAGAGGATGACTAGTATGAAAGAGTGGGGCAACCCGCTCTTTCTGCTTGTAACAATCATTTTGTAACATACCCGCTGTTTTGGCCGCCGCACGGCTCGAAACGATCGCGGGAATTTTTGCGGGAAAAGAGGAATGTGTTTGGCATCGAAAGGCAAGGGCGGCAATACAGTGGCTGCCGTATGGGCGCTTGCGGAACCGCTTGCGCAACAATTGGGCCTGACGCTCTGGGATATCCGTTTTGTCAAGGAGGGCGCCTCCTGGTATCTGCGCGTTTTCGTGGATAAGGAGGGGGGCGTAAGCGTGGACGACTGCGTGGCGATGAGCCATGCGCTGGACGGCCCGCTGGATGAAACGGACCCGATCGAGCAAAACTATTATTTAGAGGTTTCTTCGCCCGGACTCGAGCGGGAGTTGACGCGGGATGCGCATTTTCAGGCGCTTCTCGGCGCGCGCATCAAGGTGCGGCTGATCCGCCCAGTGGACAATGTGCGCGATTTTGCGGGCGAGCTTGCTTCCTATGAGGACGGAACGGTCACGCTGCTGCTGGAGGATGGCAGGCAGCTGCAGGTGCAGAGAAAAGAAACATCCTGGATCCGGTTGGACGATGCGGACGCGTTTTAAGCCAGAAGCAGCTTTGATATGGAAAGGAATGGTCACAAAATGAATACCGAGTTTTTTGAGGCGGTCAAGATTTTGGAAAAGGAAAAGGGAATCCCGGCGGAGCTGCTCTACGAAAAGATCCAGACGGCCATTATCGTGGCGGTGCGCAAGAATTACCACGATAAGGACGTTGTGGTTTGTGAGATCAAGCCCGATGAGAGCGAGTTGAATGTGTTCCTGCATAAAACAGTGGTCAACGAGATTTCCGATCCTGACACGGATATCCTCACAGAAGAGGCGCAGAAATATAAGGCCAATGCCCTGCCCGGCGATATTGTGGAAATCCCGCTTGAGCCCAAGCAGTTCGGCCGGATTGCCGCACAGACGGTCAAGCATGTGATCCGCCAGGGCATCCGCGAGGCGGAGCGCGGGCAGGTGATGCAGGAATTCCAGAGCCGCCAGCAGGAGATCACCACCGCCAAGGTCATCCGCGTCGACCCGGTTTCGGGCAATGCAACGCTGGAAATCGGCCGTGCTGAAGCAGTGCTGCCCAAGGGCGAGCAGGTGCCGGGCGAGACGATTGCAGAGGGCGATCTGATCAAGGTGTATATTGTGGATGTGCGCGAGAGCGAAAAGGGCGGCCCGAAGGCGATCATCTCCCGCACGCATCCGGGGCTTGTCAAGCGCTTGTTTGAAACAGAGGTGCCGGAAATCTACGACGGAACGGTGGAGATCAAGGCCGTTTCCCGTGAGGCCGGCTCCCGCACGAAGCTTGCGGTTTACAGCCGCGACCAGAATGTCGACGCTGTGGGCGCATGCATCGGCCCGCGCGGCGCGCGCGTCGGCAAGGTTGTCGATCTGCTCGGGGGAGAAAAGATCGATATCGTCAAATACAGCGAAAATCCCGCAGAGTTTATCGCGGCGGCATTGGCCCCCGCGGAGGTGCTCAGCGTAGAGATAGAAGACGGCGCGACAAATTCGTGCCATGTGACCGTGCCGGATACGCAGCTGTCCCTAGCCATCGGCAATAAAGGGCAGAACGCCCGCCTGGCGGCGAAGCTGACCGGCTGGAAGATCGACATCAAGCCCGAAAGCGGCTTTTATGAGCCGAAGGCAGATCATCCTGAAGAGGAAGAGGCCTGATTTTTTGGGTAAGCTGAAAAGGGGGATGGGAAATGCAGAAAAAGAAAATACCACTGCGCAAGTGTGTCGGCTGCTTTGAAATGAAGCCCAAAAAGGAGCTCGTGCGTGTGGTGCGCAGCCCGGAAGGCGAGATTTCGCTGGATCTGACCTCGCGCAAACCCGGCCGCGGCGCGTATGTGTGTCCCGATCCCGAATGCCTTTTGAAGGCCCGTAGGAAAAAGCAGCTGGAGCGCGCGTTCCAATGCAAAATACCGGATGAGGTCTATGACCGCATGGAGGAGGAGATGAGGCACAAAAATTGAAATTGAAGATCTTCAATTTGAAGTTTTGTGCTTTCCGTCCGGACAGAATGACGGGATTCGGTTTTGCCGAACTGCCCAAAACTTTCGGCTTCCATGGAGAGGATGATCATGATGGATGATAGGGAACTGGGGCTCTTGGGAATCGCCAGAAGGGCAGGCCGCTTAAGCCTTGGGCACGATGCCGCAAAGGGCGCCGTCCTCACGGGAAAGGCCCGGCTGTGTTTGATCAGTGCGGACGCATCCGAACGGCTGGAGCGAGAATTTACCCGCATGACGCAGGAAAAGAAAAATATCCCGCTCAGGCGCGTCCGGTATACAATGGAAGAGTTTCACCGCGCAATTGGCGCGAGGACGGGAGTCCTCACGGTGGATGACGGCGGCTTTGCAGAGAAGCTGCTGACAGGGGAGGATAATGCGTATGATGATGAATAAATACAGAGTTCACGAGGTGGCAAAGGATTTCGACAAGCCTAGCAAGGCGGTGATCGACCTGCTGGGAGAATACTTTAAGGAGCCCAAAAAGCATATGACGGCGCTCGAAGAGAAGGAGCTCGATGTGATCTTCGAAACCTTTACCCAGCAGAATGAAGTGGAGAGCTTTGACACATACTTTGCAATGGGAAAGGCAGCTGAGCCGGAGCGGCCTGCAAAGCAGCAGGAGAAGGCGGCTAACGCTGCGAAGAAGCCGCAGGGACATCCTGCAAAGCAGGACGCGGCGCATAAGCCGGCGGAGAAGAGCGCAAAGCCGGGCCAGAAGCCGCAGCAGAATGCTGCGCCGCAGAAAAAGCCGGAAAATAATAACAAGCAGCCGCAGCGCCCGGCGCAGTCCCGCACCAAGGGAGCAGCGCGCACGGTCAATACCCGTACCACGCAGGTGGAGCTTGATAAATACAATGAGCGCTATGAAAAGATCGCTCCGACCAATACGCGCGGCGCAGGTGACCAGAGCGTCCACAAGCAGAAATTGAAGCAGCGCTCGCAGCAGTACCGCCGTCAGGGCATGCGCTCTCCGCGCAGGGAGTCTGAGGCGGAGCGTCTCAAGCGGATCGCCGCGGAGCGCGCCAAAAAGCCGCAGCTTGTCATCAAGGTGCCGGATGAAATTTCCGTGGGCGACCTCGCCGCTATGATGAAGCGTACTGCCGCGGAGGTTATCAAAAAGCTGATGACCCTCGGCGTGATGGCCACGGTCAACGAGATCATCGATTATGATACGGCTGATATCGTAGCCTCCGAGCTGGGCGTAAAGGTGGAAAAGGAAGTCGTCGTGACCATTGAGGACCGCATCATCGACGACAGTACAGATGACGACAAGGACCTTCTGCCGCGCGATCCGGTTGTGGTGGTCATGGGCCACGTCGACCACGGCAAGACCTCCCTGCTCGACGCGATCCGCCATACCTCCGTAACGGAGGGCGAAGCGGGCGGCATCACACAGCATATCGGCGCGTACCGCGTCTCTATCGACGGGCAGGATATCACCTTTTTGGATACCCCCGGCCATGCAGCCTTCACTGCGATGCGCGCGCGCGGCGCACAGGCGACGGATATCGCCGTCCTAGTCGTCGCGGCGGATGACGGTATCATGCCGCAGACGGTGGAGGCGATCAACCATGCGAAGGCGGCAAATGTCTCGATCATCGTTGCAATCAATAAAATGGATCGTCCCGGCGCAAATCCAGAGCGTGTCATGCAGCAATTGACAGAGTATGAGCTCGTCCCCGAGGAGTGGGGCGGTGATACGATCTGCGTCCCGGTTTCCGCCAAGGCGCACCAGAATATCGATAAGCTGCTGGAGGCCATCCTGCTTGTGGCAGAGATGAAGGAATTGAAGGCCAATCCCAACCGCGCAGCAAAGGGTATCGTCATCGAAGCACGCCTCGACAAGGGGCGCGGCCCGATCGCAACGCTGCTCGTCCAGAACGGTACGCTCCATTCCGGTGATATCATTGTGGCGGGCACGGCAGTCGGCCGTGTGCGCGTGATGACGGATGACCGCGGCCATAAGGTGGAAGAAGCCGGCCCGTCTGTGCCGGTGGAGATCATGGGCCTTGCGGAAGCGCCGCAGGCGGGCGACGGATTCGACGCGGTTTCGGATGAACGTTTGGCCCGTACGCTGGTCGACCAGCGCAAGCAGCAGGCCAAGGAGGAGCAGTTTAATGCGATTCAGAAGGTAACCCTTGACAATCTCTTCGCCTCGCTTCAGGATGGGCAGATGAAAGAGCTTAATATCATCATCAAGGCGGATGTGCAGGGCAGCGTGGAGGCGGTCAAGCAGAGCCTTGAGAAGCTCTCCAACGAAGAGGTCCGCGTGCGTGTCATCCATGGCGGCGTGGGTGCGATCAGCGAATCCGACGTGATGCTTGCCCATGCGTCCAGCGCCATCATTGTGGGCTTCAATGTCCGGCCTGACCCAGTGGCGGCAAGCCAGGCGGAGCGCGACGGCGTGGAGATGCGGATGTACCGCATCATCTACGACTGCATTGAGGATGTGGAGCATGCCATCAAGGGCATGCTTGCGCCGAAGATCCGCGAGGTGGAGCTCGGCCGCGCAGAGGTGCGCAATACAATCAATATTTCCAGCGTGGGCCGCATCGCAGGCAGCTATGTCACTGACGGTAAGGTCCAGCGCAATGCGAAAATCCGCGTCGTGCGCGACGGTATCGTCGTGGCAGAGGACGAGATCGCTTCCCTTCGCCGCTTCAAGGACGATGTCAAGGAGGTTGCCCAGGGCTACGAATGTGGCATTGGCCTTACAAAATTCAACGATATCAGGGAAGGCGACATTCTGGAAGCTTTCATCATGGAAGAGTACAGGGATTAAGGATGGCCTTGCGTTTCGCGCAGGCCGAAAGGTATGAACGATAAATGGCAGGATACCGAATTGACCGCGTATCGGAAGATATCAAGCGGGAGATCATTGCAAGTATGCGCGAGCTTAAGGACCCCCGTATTCAGGGGATGCTGACGGTCGTGCGCGTGGAGGTCAGCTCTGACCTTTCCTTTGCGAAGGTGTATGTCAGCGCGATGGAAGGCCTGGAGACGGCGAAGCTTGCCGTCAAAGGCCTGACGAGCGCGACGGGCTATATCCGCCGCGAGGTGGGAAATCGCCTGCACCTGCGTAAAACGCCAGAGCTGAAATTCATCGCGGACGACTCCATTGCGCACGGCATGGAGATTACCAAAAAGATCGAAACTCTGGTGAAGGAGGAAGAGGATGCGAATTGACGTAAAAGCGGCCGCCCGGCTGCTGGAAGGTCAGGACGATATCCTCATCCTCTCCCACGGCCATCCGGACGGAGATACACTTGGCTGCGGCTTTGCGCTATGCCGTGGACTGCAAAAGCTAAATAAGCGTGCGCGCGTGGAGTGTGCGGATGAAATTCCAGATAAATACCGCTATCTTTGGCGGGATGTAGAGCGGCCGGACTTTGCGCCCCGCTTTATCGTCGCCGTCGACGTGGCGGATACCAAGCTGCTCGGCAAAGCCTTTGAATCGCGTTATGCGGATCAAATCGATCTGTGCATCGATCATCACGGCTCCAATATCCTCTATGCGGAACGGACGCTGCTTGACGCGTCCGCAGGCGCTACCTGTGAAGTAATCTTTGAGGTGCTCAAGGCGCTGCATGTGCAGATGGATGCGCAGATTGCCGACTGTATCTATACCGGCCTTTCAACGGATACCGGCTGCTTCCGTTATTCCAACGCCACAGCGCGCACCCATCGGATCGCGGCCGAAATGATCGACTGCGGCGCGGACGCCGCAATCATTAATCAGGTGATGTTTGAGACGAAGACACGCACCTATGCTGCGCTTGAGCGGCTGGCGCTGGATTCTCTGGAGATGTATTTTGACGGCCGTGCGGCGCTGGTTACAGTGACGCAGGAGATGTATCGCCTGAGCGGCTCCGATGAAAGCGAATGCGATCCTATTGCCTCTCTGCCGCGCCAGATTGAAGGTGTGCTCGTAGGCGCGATGCTGCGCGAAAAGGTGGATGGCACCTTTAAGGTCTCCATCCGTACGCACAGGCCTGTCGATGCGGCGGCGCTATGCAAGCGCATGAACGGCGGCGGGCACCCGCGTGCGGCGGGCTGCCAGCTCGGAGGGCCGCTGGAGCACGCTAAGGAAGAGCTGCTCAGCAATATCAAGGCGGTTTTGGAGGCGTAAATGACCGGAATCATCTGTCTGGATAAACAGGAGCATATGACCTCCTTTTCCGCTGTGGCGCGCGCACGCCGGATTACAGGGGAAAAGAAGGCGGGGCATGCGGGCACGCTTGACCCAATGGCAACGGGAGTCCTGCCGGTGTTGCTCGGCGGGACCACCCGTTTTATGGAGTTTCTGCCGGTACACGATAAGGGCTACTGCGCGCGCATCCAGCTGGGGATGACCACCGACACGCTCGATACGACGGGGACGGTGCTCACACGCAGCGGGGTGCGCGTTTCCAAAGCGCAGGTGGAGCGGGCGCTTGCTGCCTTCCGGGGCGATATCCTGCAGGTGCCGCCCATGTATTCCGCGCTGTCGAAAAATGGTGTGCGGCTCTATGAGCTCGCCCGCAGGGGTGAGGAGGTTGAGCGGCAGGCACGGCCTGTAACGATCTACCGGCTGGAGCTCACAGAATTTGACGGGCAGACGCAGGAATGCACGCTCAATGTGTTATGCTCGAAGGGCACCTATATCCGCTCTCTTGCGGATGATCTCGGACGCATGCTCGGCTGCGGGGCGGTCATGTCCGGCCTGCGTAGGACGTATGCCGCCGGCTTTTCCCTGGAGGACTGCGTCACGCTCGACACCCTGTCGGAGCTTGCGCAGCAAGGGAAGCTTTCGCAGTGCATGATCCCGCTGGAGCGCGCGCTGGCGGCCTATCCATCCTTATCTGTGACGCAGGCGCAGGCCGTGCGATTTGCAAACGGCGGCGCGCTCGATGCGGACAGGCTCCATTTTACAGAGAAACGGGACGGCCTCTACCGGGTTTACAGCCCGGGGCGGAGATTTCTCGGCTTGGGGGAACTGCCCGTGGATGGAGACGAGCTGAAGGTACGGCGGGTTTTGCAGGAAACCTGATGCAATTGAAACAAACGCTTCTGGAAGGAGGAAATCCCTGTGCCATATGTGACGGATTTTCATACCCTGCCGCAAAATGGGACCTCATTGGCGCTCGGGAATTTTGACGGCGTTCATATCGGCCATCGGGCGGTTATTGGTGCAGCGGTTCAGATGGCGCGCCGATGGGATTTTCTGCCCGGCGCGGTCGTCTTTCGGGAGCATCCGCAAAAGGCTCTGCGCGGCGCGGCTCCTGCGCGTTTGTGCGACGATCGGATGCGCTTGCGGGCGTTTGAGAATGCGGGTGCAAAAGCGGTGTGCGTGCTCGATTTTGAAGAGATTATGCCCCTTTCCCCAGAAGCCTTCGTTGAGCAGATTTTGGTGCGCCGGCTGCATGCGCGGGCGCTCTCGTGCGGCTATGATTACCGCTTTGGCGGTGGCGGCGCGGGAGACGCGGGCAGGCTCCGGGAGCTGTGCCTGCATCACGATATCCGCTTTTCCATAACAGACGAGGTGGATTTCGGTGGCCTTCCCGTGAGCAGCACGCGCATCCGGGCAGCGCTTGAGCAGGGGAGGATGGAAGAGGCCAACGCGATGCTCGGTAGGCCCTTCTGCTATGATTTCACCGTGGTGGGCGGAGACCGGCGCGGGCGGAAACTGGGCGCCCCAACGATCAACCAGTTCTTTCCTGAGGGCTTTGTTGTGCCGAAATTTGGCGTATACGCGTCGAAAACGCTGTTGAAGGGAGAATGCCACCCCTCAGTGACGAATATCGGCCTGCGGCCTACGATCGGGACGCAGAGCCTGCGCAGCGAAACCTATATCATGGATTTTAGCGGCGATCTCTATGGACAGAATATTGAGGTTTCATTGATGCATTTTTTGCGTGGAGAGGTTAAATTCGATTCTCTTGACGGGCTGCGCGCGCAGATCGCAGCGGACGCACAGGCAGTGAGAAATTTGGTTGAGGTAGGGGAGCATCAGAATGCGGGAAATACAGGCGGTATTGTTTGATTTTGACGATACCCTGCAGGACAGGGAGGCGGCTTACCGGAGCTATTGCGCGGCCTTTTTGGCAGAATTCTTTTCCACTCTCTCAGAGGAGGAAAAGGCCCGGCGTATCGACGAGATGGAATCGCATATCGAAGGGGGTTACCGCAAACGCGAGGACTATTTTCCAGAGATGATCGCGCTGTGGGGGTGGGCGGAGCATCCGCCGCTCGATTTTCTTTGCCGCCATTTCAATGAGCACTACGGCGAGTATGTCGCGCTTTTCCCCGATGCCATACCCACAATTGAACGGCTGAAGGCGCAGGGATACCTGCTCGGCATCGTCAGCAACGGGCCATCCGTTTTGCAGAATAAAAAGCTCGATACGGCCGGGATTCGCGGCCTGTTCGACGTGGTCGCCGTCTCCGGGGATTATGGTATCCATAAGCCGGACAGGCGCCTTTTCGATCTCGCAGCGCAGAAGCTCGGCGTGCCAAATGAATCGTGCGTATTTGTGGGCGACCATCCGGTCAATGATATCAAGGGCGCGCTGGGCGCGGATATGCAGGCTGTGTGGA
>DAWDUP010000034.1:16248-16924 GCA_052346825.1 Candidatus Fimivicinus sp.
TGTGGATGAATTATGGCACCTTTGCCGGGCAGCGTACAGAGGGCGTGCCGGAAATTACGTGCGTTTCTCAGGTAATCGGCCTGCTGGATCGGGGAAAGCTGCCACGGAGCGAAAAAGGACGCGACACGATATGAACCGGATGCAGTTGCCGCAGGGATATCGCCCGGCAGACACGACTGATCTGCAGGAAAATAAAAAAGCAGGCGATCGCGGTGAATGTGGCGGCGTTGTGCTCTTTTGTCTCCCTGATTTGATCGGCGTTTGTCGCCTTCCACTCGGTGTGCCTCTGGTCGGCTTGAGCAATAGGCGGAATGAAGAAAAATAAAGGAATTGGCCCTTTACATTTTTTCGGCTATATGATAGAATAATCAAGCATTGTGCCCTGCTCTCGGCACTTGGATGAAACCGCAAAGCGGTATGCCACCTGCCTTCTGCTGGGAGCCCGGCGAATTTTAGAATGAGGTGACAGTCATGACCAATGAAGAAAAAAAGGCAATCATGGCCGAGTATGCGCTCCACGAGGGCGATACCGGCTCACCGGAAGTGCAGATCGCGGTGCTCACCAAGCGCATCAACGATCTGACCGAGCACCTCAAGGTGCATAAGAAGGATCATCATTCCCGCCGCGGCCTGCTGAAAATGGTCGGCCACAGGCGCAACCTTCTGAAGTATCTGC
>DAWDUP010000035.1:0-3509 GCA_052346825.1 Candidatus Fimivicinus sp.
CTGATGGCCGCCGGATACCCGCCCTCTGCCGTCGATTCAACGAGCGGAAAAACAACCGTTTATTCCGGTCTTGCTGTCAATGGACAGGGAACGCTCGGCCTGAGTGTGACGAGCAACGGATTTTCGGTGAAGATGGACGCCGCACTCGGAGACGGCGTCAGCTGTTTAAACAAGAGCGGTATGACGTATTTATATGTGGCGTTTCACTAAAAACAAGCCCCGGAAGAGCCTTGTACACCAAGCTCTTCCGGGGCGCTGTATTATGGGAACCTTAGTCTTTTTTTTCCGTCAGGTACTGATACAGGGTATCCTCTTCCTTGCCCTTATTCCGGAAAAAATCATGCATCCGCTTTTGATAAACCGGATCCGGTACAAAATTGTTTTCAATCAATCTGTTCAAAAAGCTCATCGGCTGTCTGGGTAAATACTCCAAACCCCTCCTCCAAAGGTTGATCCAGCTCCCGATACGTATGTGTCACGCCGGCTCGGAACATCTCATAATCCGGTACAAAATATAAAACCGGACGCTCCAGATAGGCAAAATCGAATACGATCGAGGAAAAGTCGGTAATCATCATTTGGTACTCTTCCAGCTTAATGGGGCCGGAAAGCACTCTGATTCGGTCGCTACCCATTCTAAAATAGTCGTTGTACGCTTCAAAAATGGGATGATTTTTATAGTCAAGCATTAAATCATACTGTTCCAACAGGTCCGCCAGCTTCTTTGAGCGCAAAAACTGATCGATCTGTTGATAAAACCTTGAGGCAAGAAACTGCTTGGGTAAAAGCGCGCGCTGATTATCGATATAAGGGCCGATCAGATTCTTACGCCAGGAAGGAGAGAATAAAATCCTGCGCTCCGGCTTTCTAGTAAGATCAATAGCATTCAGGCGCGGCATCCCGCTCGGAATGAAGTCTCTGGGTGAATAGCCATAGTTTTTCTGCAGATTCTCCATTTCAAACGTAGAAGATACCACAATCCGGTCAATATCGCTGCGCTCTTTGGCATAAAGATTGACCAGGCGGGCGTGCAGAATGCCATGCTGTAGATAAACCATCTCATAGTGCAACAAATCATCGTAATATGCCAGCGGTGCGCTGTCAAAAGGGGAAAAAATGCTCGGCGAATGAAAAGACGTGAGTATTTTGCTGCTGTTTAAAAACAATAGCTTATGACGCAGGCTTTTGAATTTAACCAGATGTCGCCTCTCCTCAGGGGTAAAATACGTCTTTTTGCCTTTAAAGTCATCTACAATATAGTATCTTTTTATCCCGTCCTGTATGCCGAAATCATGCTTAAACTGATAATACCCATTGTCGAGCACGCCGTGTCGATCTGTATAAAGCCATATCTCACGTTTTCTTTTCCGGATGGCCTTACGGTAAAAAAAGCCTTTGAAATTCCGCCGAAAATAATGGATATCCATCTTTATCCTTTGCAGAACGCGCCGAATACCGGATAATTGTTTTACGGAAAACCTCGTAAAAATTTCATCCTTCTCCAGAAAATCGATCTCGACCAGATCGTGCCCCACCAATAAATTCATCTGCTTTTTGCCAAGGGCTGCCCGAACCGTAAAATAATATTTGGTCGGATACCGGCGGCCCTCCAGCTCAATCTCAAATGAAATATGCTCATGTCCCTCGAGAGGAATATCACAGGAAAAGGCCCAAAAACGATTGGTGCAAATCGGCGATTTATACATGCTGAAGGTCGACGGTGACAGTTCAAGCGGTGTGCCACTCGTTTCCCGATCCAGCAAAAGATACAGGGAAATATCATAGAAATCGCTTGCCGGGCATTTTAAAAAACCCTCCAGATGGAAAATACCTCCGCGCAGGTGCGTTTTCCGGAATACGATTTCCCCGCGCTCCTCATCCACCCAGAGATTTTTGCCGGAATGGATTGCAAAGCGCTCCGGACCGTAGCTGATCTGATATGGCTCCTGCTTCATGCGCAGAAAAAAATTCTTATGGAAAGGGTCCACATGGGGAGAGGTTAAAATAACGTCGTCGTCGATCAATTTGACATAAGAGCGCAATTGATTTACCGCCCGCTCAAATGCTTCCCCCTCATAATGATAGGGGAAAAGCACATCACCTTTTAGGCGCCAATTGAAATTATACAGCAGCAGAGCCTGCGCGACGCGGTCCAGACTGCCGTCCGGCAGGCGATAAGTTTCACGCAACAGATGGAAAAAATAAAGGAAATGATCAAAGCAATAATATGGATGATTTCCTATTGCCGTCGTTGCGCCTGAATGACGGAAATAAAAGTAGAAAGCCTCATTGACATAGCCGATCCTCTTCTTTTGCATGGAGAGCTCCATGATGTAAAACTGGTCCTCTGCCAGGGCGAGGCTGGTATTGAAAAGCCGGTTTTCTCCGAGCCGGTTTTTGACACAGACATTCATACTGCTTTGTGCGATATGTATATTTTCTTCCAGATCATAAACGCCAGTCTCATTTAAAACCTCATAGCGGGTATGGCCATACATGCTCCCTCTTTCATTGCGGTAATATAGCCGATATGTCAGCAGATCGATCTCCTCATAGTGCATATTAAAAAAAGAGACGATTTCCTGCGCTGCATTATCAGAAAGCGTATCGTCCGAGTCCAGAAACATAATATATTTCCCACGCGCCGCCTGAATGCCGACGTTTCGTGCCGCTGATACGCCCTGATTCTCCTGGGTGATTAGGCATATATTTTCATACTGGTTCGCAAAACGACGGCAAATTTCCTCACTGCTGTCGGTCGAACCGTCATTGATGAGCAACACCTCCATATGGGAAAAGCCGATCGTCTGCCCTATCAGGCACTCCATACAGGGTTCCACAAAATTTTCCGCATTGTAAACTGGGACGATCACGGAAATATCATAGGGGAACTTCATAGTCATACTCCTTTTACGCAATTAGACTGAGAATGCGCTCCACAGCATGTCCGTCGCAGGCATTCATATAATCGTGCTTGAACCGCTGCACCTCTGGCGGGCATCCGCCGGTGCCGAGCTGCCAGACCGCCCGTATCAGCGCGTCGGTATCCACCGCCACAGGGCCCGGTACGAAGGAACGGTATGGCTGGTAAAAACCGCGTTCCTTATCATACGCGTCGAGATCATACGCAAAAAATACCATTGGCCGTTCCAGAAGGGCGTATTCAAAAATCAGGGAGGAATAATCCGAAATCAAAAGATCCGCCGCGCATAAGCAGATCTCAATAGGAAGATCCTTGTCCGCTGTAAAGGAGAAGTCGTCCTGCGAATGTGGCAGCTCCGTCCGGCTTTGTTCCACAAACGGATGCAATTTACTCAGCACAGCGTACTCTTCGCCCAGCGCTTCCTTCATCACGGCAAAATCAGGCAAACCATCGTTATGTGCGTCATACATAGAGGTCCCGCGGAAGGTCGGTGCATACAGGATGATTTTCCGGTTGCCAATCTCCGGGAAGTGAGAAAGCACCCTCTGGCGCGCCTGGGATCCGAAGGCGGGTTCCAAATAGCGAT
>DAWDUP010000035.1:3519-16817 GCA_052346825.1 Candidatus Fimivicinus sp.
CTGTCCGCGGGACGCCCAGCGGCTTTATCACGCTTTCGTCGCAGCGGAAGGCATCCGCATAAAAAGGAATCACCTTTTCTGCGGAAACCGGGACATCCGTATAAGTATTATGGATTGGGTAGCGCTCGATCATGCGTCCCTTTTTATCGCCCCAGGTACTGCCCAGGGTGGAATATCCCCATTTTTTAAATGCGCCGCAGGCATGCCAGAGTTGAACAACCTTAGTCCCCTCCCGGGGCTTGGCCGCATAAACCGGAAAATAATAATCCGTCAGGAATACGCAGCGGCACTGCGCATAATAATAGATGAACCGCAAGTAATTGCAAAAAGACCGGATCTGTGCGCTGATCGGATTCCCCGCATGCTTGGGCTTCAAGCACAATACACAGCGATATCCCCGTCCAATCAGCTCGTCATAGAGGCATTGCATATTGTCCGGCAGTGTGCGGACACAATCGTTTGCAAAAACGACGAGCTTCCGCTTGACCGGTCGCTTCGAAAACAACCGGTAGCACCAGGGCCAAAAATGAAAATATAGGAAATCCCGTTTCCGTTCTCGGGCTGCAAATTCGTGATCCATGAAACATCCCCTGTTTCTGTATTGTCCGAATTGTTAAGCTATGTGTTATATTCTACACGAAATTTAATTTCCATATAGCTTTTATAAGAATTTACCTGTCGATTTTTACATGTAATAAAGAAAATCCCGATCAACTGATAAAAATCGCATCGTATTGGTTGACTTTTATAACGCGGGCTCTTAATATAAATACGATAAAAACCATCTTGAGGAGCGTGTGTTTTTTGAGCGATCCCATAAAGGTACAGGCATACCTCAAAACCATCGATGAAGTCATCCAAAAGGGCCCTTTCAAAGACGATTGGGAAAGCCTCTCCCACTATGGGATTCCGGACTGGTATGCGCGGGCAAAATTCGGCCTGTTCATCCATTGGGGCGTTTATTCTGTTCCTGCTTTTCACAATGAGTGGTATTCCCGCGAAATGTATCAGAAGGGTAGCAGAACTTATGCGCACCACCTGAAAACCTATGGCCGGAACTTCGGCTACAAGGATTTCATCCCGCAGTTCAAGGCGGAACACTATAATCCGAAGGACTGGGCGGAGCTTTTTGCAGAAAGCGGCGCCCGGTATGTCACGCCTGTTGGAGAGCATCACGACGGCTTCAAAATGTATCCAAGCGAGCTGTGCGAATGGAACGCCGTTAATATGGGGCCTAAACGGGACGTATATGGAGAACTCAAAAAGGAACTCACCGACAGAGGGATTAAATACTGCTCCTCTAGCCACCGCGCCGAACACTACTGGTTTATGAACGGCGGGCGCGATATCCCGGGCTGTGACGTTCAGGACGAGAAATACCGCGAATTTTACGGTCCCTCTGTTGCGAAGGCAAAGGGCGATCCCAGCAGACGTCCGGAGGGTTCCATCGTCCCGTCGAAGGCATGGCTGGAGGACTGGCTTGCTTCCACCTGCGAGCTTGTTGACGTCAACCGCCCCTATACCATATATTTTGACTGGTGGGTGCGGCAGCACGCCTTTCGCCCTTATATGAAAAAATTTTTGGCGTACTATTATAACCGATCCCGCGAGTGGGGCATGGAGGTCTGCGTCTTCTACAAATGGGATGGCGTGATGTACCACTGTGCCGTGTTGGACATTGAGCGCGGGCAGCTCGCCGCCATCAATCCCCGCCCTTGGCAGAACGATACCGCCATTGCGAAAAACTCCTGGGGTTATACGCAGGGCAACGACTTCAAAACGCCCTATGAGCTCATCTGCAATCTCATTGACGTGGTCAGCAAAAATGGTTGCCTGATGCTCAATGTCGGCCCGAAGGCGGATGGCACGATCTGTCCCGAGGAGGCAGCTGTCCTGCGCGAAATCGGGAAATGGCTGCAGATCAACGGGGAAGCGATCTACGATACGTCGCCCTATAAAATCTTCGGTGAGGGGCCTTCCAACTATGGAGGGTCCTTCAAGGAGAAATTCTCGTTTACCAAAAAAGATTTTCGTTTTACCTATAAGCCGGATGCGCTTTATGTCTTTGCGCTCATGCCCAATCAGAAGAACATTTACCGCCTGAAAACGCTCGGCTCCAAAGACGATGCGCTAAACTATCAGATCCTCGGTGCTTCTCTGCTCGGCCGGAATTGCAACGTATCCTTCACCCAGACAAACGACTATCTCGAGCTGCACGCGGCTACAGACGAACGCTTTGAGATGCCTGTCTGTTTTAAAATTTCCATAGACTGACGCTGGGAGGGTGCGTGTAGATGCGCCTCTTTCACCTGACGGCGCCTCTCTTTGACGGTTTGCCTGTGAAACGGAAGCATCAAACAGAGCGGTTTACCCTGCTGCTGTACCAATCAAACCGAGCGCGCTGCAAAATGTGTATGTTTACATTTTGCAGCGCGCCCTTTTCTCTTTAGAGGATGGCGACAGCATCCTCACGTCCGGAATTTCAGCTGTTTCCCCAGCCATTCCTGCGCGAGCATGAGCCAGCGCGCCGGATACGGATGGGATTTGTCGCAGGTGCGTAAGGAGCAGTCTGCCAGCCCGTGGTGTCCGGTCTCAAAAATATGCAGGTCAAAGGGAATTTCCTTTTTCGCAAGCGCACCCGCAAAAAGCAGGCTGTTTTCCACATCCACGCTTTTGTCGTCCGCCGTATGCCACAAAAACACAGGCGGCATATTGGACGGGATATGATTTTCCAGCGAAAGAGCGGCGCGTCGCTGCGGCGTGTCCGGCGTTTCTCCGAGCAGGAGCCGGATAGAGCCCTCGTGCGCATGCTCCCGTCCCGCCGTTAGGACCGGATAGCATAGGACGGCCGCATCCGGACGGGCGGCCCCCCTTGTTTCCCCCTTTAAAACCGACCGATCTGCAAAAAAGACGCTCAGCCCCGCCGCAATATAGCCACCTGCGGAAAAGCCCATTACCGCAACCTTTTGGGGGTTCACGTAAAACCGCTTCGCCTCCCTGCGGATGGTCTGCATCGCCCATGCTGCGTCGCCGATCGGAGCCGGAAACGCCGCATGTTCTCTCAGAGAATATTGCAGCACAAACACCTGATACCCCTGCGCCGCAAAATGCATGGCGATCGGCTCCGCTTCGCGGTTGGAGCAGGAGGAAAACCCGCCCCCCGGGCAGACGAGCAGGGCTGGGCGAACATGATGAAAGGGACAGCGGTCGACGTCGTCGAGCAGATAGGCGGTCAGATAGATCTCCCTGCGGCCGTCATAGCGGTAAATTGTCTCAATTTTCATGCAGATCGGCATCCTTTCCATAGCAATCCTGCAAAACATCAATTTGTCCACAAGCTGGGGTCGCACTGCGCTCATTCTCCTTATGGCTCAGTTTTTTCATGGTGACTTCGGCCATCGGCATCATATGGTCAAAAAACGCCTGATGATCTGGCCCATCCCAATTGCAGGAATCATATTTTCCAAAACACAAGGTTATTATACCGCCCTTTTCTTACATTGAAAAGATTGCCCGCAAAAAGAGAGGCCCTGCCCCATGCGTTTTTGGCATAGAACAGGGCCAATATAGAAAGGGGTATGAAAATGGCAAATCACTACACTTCCAAAAGCGTCCGGGGCTAAAATGCCCCTTCCGGCTCGCCTGCAAGCGTCAGGGAGATATTCAAATTGCCGTTTCGATGGCGGATCGCGTCGAGGAACTCCTTCTGCCCGGCTTCATCCCTCAACTGGATATCATAAACGACCTCAAAAAGCGATCCGAAATCGCAGGTTTTTACTTTTCTCCGCGTCCAGGATACGGTATACTGCTCGAGAAGGTCGTCAAACAGGCCGTGAAAATTCAGGTTTTCCGGCACTGTAATCTTCAGCGTCATCTGTGTCGTCTTCGGCTGGCCGAATCGTACAGCCTGCAGGCAGGCCATAACAGCGCATAAAATCACAGCGAACAGCACCGCGTAGCCGATATATCCCATGCCGCATGCAAGGCCCACGCCGAGGGTAAAAAACACATAGGCGATATCCTTCGGATCGCCCGGCGCACTGCGGAAACGGATGAGGGAAAACGCACCTGCAAGGCTGAATGCCCGCGCCACATTATTGCCGACCAGCAAAATGATGATGGCGATGATGGCGGGCAACATAATCAGCGTGACAGGAAAGCTGCGTGCATAGCCTTCCTTACGGTGCGTTGCGAGATATGTCAGACTGATGAGCAGACCAAGCAACAGGGACGATAGAATGATCAGGCAGGCGTTCAGCGGGCTTAAATCACCTGCCACTGAGGAAAACAGTGTATTGAGCATGGAAATTCATCCTTTCTGCCGAATATTTCTGGGGTTATGAAATCCGCCAGGGCTTATCTGTCGCTTCCATAGCGGAAGCCAATCCGGTGCGCATCCATTTTTGAAACTCCGTCCCGTATTTTGAGAAGCCGCGGCTGTAAATTTTCTGTGCTGACAGTTCCTGTGCGAGCCACAGAGGCAGCGCGCCCGTGGTTTTGATCTCCATGAGGCGCTCCTCCTCCGGGATCAGAAGGCTGCCAAAGGAACCCGCCTCCAGCAGAAGCTTCTCACGCCGCGTGCAGATATCCCGGTCAAAGGTAATACGCAGGTTTGGATCGTCTTTTCCGGTCAGAGCCAGCCGCTTATAGCTGATATATACGGCTGGACGAACCTCATAGATATATAAAAATTCAGAAATTTCCAGAAGCACTTCCCGCGAAAGGTAATCAGACATTATCGGCGGCGCGCCGCGCGCGAGCATCCGATAGGCCTCCCGCAACGGCAGCTCCGCGCGGCGCTTCGCCGTGACGCCGCCGACCTTCTTTTTCAGCTCAATAAACACCGTTTCCTCCGGAGAGCGCGGAATCCGGTAGCTGCGCACGCGCAGCTTCTCCTTATAATAAGGGTGCGACAATGAATGCCGGATCAGATCGCTGTTTTCCGTATCATAATACAGGCCGTAGATTTCATATTCTTCGCCGTTTTTACAGTAGACGTCGGGCGTCATATGCTTTTCCAGCACAGGCAGGAGCGCCTGGTACTGCGCGGGGGTCAGCAGGTATTTTTTTTCATACCGCTGGAAGGTTGCTATGGCCATGTTCTTTGTCTCCTTCGCCGGTTTTCTGAAGGCGGGCACACACATTCCGCCTGCGTACAACCATCAGTATAATCCGGTTTTCTGAAATTCTTCTGAAAAAAACTTTCAGAATGGTTTCAGCTTATTTGATTACAATGCCCGAGGGTAGAAAAATGAGGCGCGGCATGCTAAAATAGCCTCAAAGCAAAAGGATGTGTCCAACATGCGAATCCTGATTGTGGAAGATGAAGTCCGCCTGGCTGAAGCGCTCGGCCAGATTATGACGGAAAACAAATACACCGCCGACATCGTACATGATGGCGAGGCCGGCCTTGATTACGCACTCAGCGGGATCTATGACGTGATCGTGCTGGACGTCATGCTGCCGCAGAAAAACGGGTTCGAGGTGGTGCGCGAGCTGCGCGCGCAGAAAAATCAGACACCCGTGCTCCTTCTAACAGCCAAGGACGAGGTGCAGGACAAGGTCACGGGCCTCGACTGCGGGGCGGACGACTATCTGACAAAGCCCTTCTTCACAGAGGAGCTGCTCGCCCGCATCCGTGCCCTCTCGCGCAGGCAAGGCGACGTAGTCTTAAACGAGCTTGCCTTTGGCGACCTGACGCTCAATCTCGCCGCCTACACACTGCAGTGCGGCACGAAAAGCGTCCGTCTTGGGCTCAAGGAGTTTGAGGTGATCCGCCTGCTGATGTCAAACCCCAATATCATCCTCTCCAAGGAGACGCTGCTTCTGAAGATCTGGGGCAGCGAATCAGATGCGGAGGATAATAATGTGGAGGCCTATATCTCTTTCCTGCGTAAGAAGCTCATTTTCCTGAACAGTACGGTTCAAATTTCCACCGCGCGCAAGCTCGGCTACCATCTGGAGGAACCCGTCCATGCTTAAACAACTGCGCTGGAAATTCGTCCTGATCAATATGATTCTGGTCACGCTCGTTCTAACCATCGTATTCGCCGCTGTGCTCGCCTTTTCCTACCGCCGTTTGGAGATGGAGAGCACCCAGGCCATGGAGCGCGTCTTGCGCAGCGGAAATACCGATTTCCCCAAGCGGGAGATCGGTGGTGGCAAACCTCTTAACGAAAAAGAACCGCCCAAGACGATGACAGCGGCCTTTTACGTGGAGCTCAACGACGACGATACCGTCAAGAACGTTTTCGGCGAAAACGTAACAGTCACGAACGAGGCCACGCTGGATGCAATCGTTGCCACTGTGCTGGCGCAGGGGAGGTCCTCCGGCACCATCCATGGAGAAAGCCTGCGCTTTCTCATTCAGGGTAACCGCATTGCCTTTGCCGACCGGACCAATGAAATCGAGAGCCTGACCTCCCTTCTGGAGACCTCCGCGCTTGTGGGATTTTTTGGCCTGCTCGCCTTCTTCGGCATCAGCCTGTTCCTCGCGCGGTGGGCGCTGCGCCCCATCGAAAAATCATGGCGGCAGCAACGGCAGTTCGTCGCGGACGCCTCCCATGAATTAAAAACGCCTCTGACTGTGATCCTCGCCAATATGGGCATCGTCCTCTCCCACCGGGAGGAAACGGTGCAGGGCCAGATCAAATGGCTCGAATACACGCAGGCGGAGGCCTCACGCATGAAGGAGCTTGTGGGTAGCCTCCTCTTTCTCGCACAGGCAGACGACATGCAGGAAACGCTTACGCTCTCCGAGGTCAATTTCAGCGATGTGGTCTGGAGCAGCGTGCTGCCCTTTGAATCCGTCGCTTTTGAGCAGAATAAAACGCTCGTGAGCGATATTGCAGACAACGTTGTCATCCGGGGGAATGAGGATCGCCTTCGCCGCCTGACTGCCATTCTGCTGGACAATGCGGTCAAATACTCCGACGAGGGCGGGACAATCACCCTGCGGCTGCAAACGGCGCAGGACAAGGCCGTGCTGACGGTACACAATACCGGCGCGCAGATTCCCGCCGGGCAGCTCCCCCATATCTTCGAGCGGTTTTACCGGGTGGACAGCTCCCGCACACGCGCGCAGGGCGGATACGGGCTCGGCCTCTCGATTGCACAGAGCATCGTGCAATCGCATCACGGAAGGATCGGCGTGCAGAGCGGCAGCCAGGGAACGGCCTTCACGGTGGCCCTGCCGGCAGGCACGGCGGCGCAGCGCAAAGCGCAGATGAAAAGATAGACAAAATAAAGATTCTACAGTAAATTCATCCGAAGTTCACACTTCTTTTATTGACATCCCTTCTGCAATCACGTACACTAATAAAGTAGGCCATTTGGGCCTGCAGGGAGGGATATCAAATGGCTATCAAGCATAAAGCACAACGCGCGGCGGCAGGGGCTGTCCTCGACCAGCTGCTCAAATATGTGGACAAAGATCCGCAGGCAAATCTTTTGAAGCTGGTGGACAAGGTCCAGGGCATCGTCGGGAATCTCTTTCCGGCCAAGTCGATGGAGGGTATTCGCAGGGGCGCGGAGGATCCCGATAACGTCTGGAACCAGTTTGCAATGAATATCCTGCGTGATATCGATCACGATGTAATTAAAAAGATGTTTCTCGCGCTGGGCCTGCATGCCGCGTATTACGGCACCAAGACCGTGCGCGAAAACCGTGAAAAATACCAGTGCAATATCCCCTGGATCATCCTGCTCGACCCGACGAGCGCATGCAACCTCAAATGCAAGGGCTGCTGGGCGGCGGAATACGGCCACCGCCAGAGCCTGAGCTATGAGGAGCTCAGCGACATCATCCGCCAGGGCAAGGAGATGGGAACGCATTTTTATATGTTCACGGGCGGCGAGCCGCTCGTGCGCAAGGACGACGTGATCCGCCTTTGCGAGGAGAATCCGGACTGCGCCTTTCTGGCCTATACGAACGCTACGCTTGTCGATCAGGCGTTCTGCGACGATATGAAGCGGGTAGGCAACTTTGCCCTTGCCATCAGCATTGAAGGCACGCGCGAAAGCAATGATGCCCGCCGGGGCGACGGCGTTTACGACAAGGTTATGTCCGCCATGGACCTGCTCAGGAAGAACAAGCTCCTTTTTGGCATTTCGGTCTGCTACACAAGCCAGAATGTCGACGCGGTCACAAGCGAGGAATTCATCGACCTGATGATTGAGAAGGGCGTCAAATTCGGCGCCTATTTCAACTATATGCCGGTGGGGCACGACGCTTACCCGGAGCTCATCCCCACGCCGGAGCAGCGCAGGCATATGTACGACTGGCTGCGCAAAATACGCAACGGTAAAACCGGCAAGCCCATGTTCGTCTTCGACTTTCAGGATGATGCCGAGTATGTCGGCGGCTGCATCGCGGGCGGACGCAATTATTTCCACATCAATTCCGCGGGCGATATCGAGCCCTGCGTGTTCATCCACTTCTCGGATTCCAATATCCGCACGCACACGCTCATTGAAGCGCTGCGCCGCCCCCTGTTTCAGGCCTACTGGCGCGGCCAGCCGTTTAACGACAACCACCTGCGCCCCTGTCCGATGCTGGAGAACCCCGACTGCCTGCGCAGGATGGTCGAGGAGACGGGCGCGAAATCCACTGATCTCATTTCGCCGGAGAGCGCAGAAATGCTGTGCGCAAAATGTGATAAATTCGCCGCAGCCTGGGCCCCGGAGGCGGAGAAGCTCTGGGCCTCCCGCGAGCATCCGCACCCGAAAACGCAGTATTACCGCGACACGCCTCAGGGCAAGCGTGAAGCGGCAGGAAAAGCCACGTCAGAGCAGGAAAAGCCGCAATAAAACAAAACTTGCAAAGGGGCAGGGAACGGGCGTTCTCTGCCCTAATCTCTTTACTTTGGGGAAGGGGGAACGTTCCTGTGCTTCAAGTCACCCGGCAGGGCAGCCAGATGATTGTCGACATCCACGGGATGCACGCGCGTGAGGCTCGCTTCCGGCTCGACATGCTCATCGACAACGCGCCGGAGGAGGTAAAAGAGATAATTGTTATCCACGGTTACAGCCACGGGCAGGTGCTCAAAAACATGGTGCGCAATGAGCTCACCAGCACGCGCATCAAAACGATCCGCGCCTCCTACAATGCCGGGCAAACTGTGATTGAGTTGCGTAAGCACAAGGCAAAGCGGTAAACTGGCCGCCCTTTTTATGGCGTGCTAAATAATCCGGATATCCCACAGCGCCCCTGCACACATCTGCACAGGGCGCTGTATTTTATTTGATCTCTCATTATTTTATCAAACCGCTTGCCGATCCATGGAGAACCGCACCATCCGGGCGCCCTGCTCCTCATCAAACGTGAGCTGTACCGTCCGGCCACTTTGAGCGCTTTTCACGCGCAGCACATCCCCCTCCCGGGAGACGTCACAATCCGCCAAAGCCCGATAAAACGCTTCAAACGATTCGATTTCCGCAGCGCAGGAACAGGAAGGAAAGGATCAGCGCAATCATGCTATCCACCCTATCCGTTTCATAATGGTCACTCCTTCCAAAAAATACCGCAAACGCTTGCACTCCTGCTATAGCTGTTGGATAATGAATACTGAACGAAACGTTATAGTAAAAAGGGAGAATAGATTGAGATGATTTTTACCGTCGAAAAAGAACCGTCACAGAATACCATTGCGCAAATCGTGGCGATCGCTCAGGATTACACCGCCGACTACTTCACGGAGAACGTACCTGCCGATGTCAGAAACGATCTGCTTTTCCAGAGAGCCGCCTGCCTTTGGAACGATGGCGAAATGGTCTCATTCCTTGTTTTCACATGCCTGGACGGATGCCCGCACATCACTTTATTTGCCACCAAAAGGGCCTATCGAGGGCAAGGCTATGGAAAAATATTGATGGATAAATTCGTCGCGTATCTCGATGAAATGGGCTTGCGCACGATCGAATTAATGACCGTAATGCCGGAATCCAAGCCCGTCTATTTTTCTACGGTCGCTTTTTATCAAAATGTGGGTTTTGTTATCACGGATACATATCCTACGCTATGGGAGTCAGGCGCGATCAAATTGAAAAAGACATGGTAAGGCCCTCTTTTAGCATCATAATCATAGAACTTTAACAAATAGCAACTGAACGGGAGGTATCCCACATGAGCCGGGCCTGACTCAAAAGCATAGCGGACAGTCTGCATAACAACCACTGCCCACAGCACGAAGACGCGCTGTGGGCAGCCTTTTTTTTAAACTTTTACAGGGTCGCAATATCCGTCAAATTTACCGTGTCCGATTCAACAATGCGTGTGCTCTCCATAATTGCCTTCGCTGCATCGAGGCTCGTCAGGCACGAACAGCCGGCCTCCACCGCCAGGCGGCGCAATTTGAAGCCGTCGCGGTTTTCGAGCCTGCCGTGTGTGGGCGTGTTGATGATGAGGGAAACATCCTCCGCCGCGAGCATATCGTGGATATTCGGCGATTCGCCGGAGATTTTGTTGACCGGCTCGGCCGGTACGCCCGCCGCCATGAGCGCCTTGCGCGTGCCGGGCGTGGCATAGAGCCGGAACTGCATATCCTTCATGTTTTTGAACATTTCACAGATTTCCGCCTTGTCCTTATCACGGACGGTGACGATGATCTTGCCATCCTTCGGCAGATGCACGCCCGCGCCGTCAAAGGCTTTGAGCAGCGCCTCGTCATAGCTTTTCGAGATGCCGAGCACTTCGCCGGTGGATTTCATCTCCGGGCCGAGGCTCGTATCCGCGCCGAGGATCTTCTCGAAGGAGAAAACCGGCATCTTGATCGCATAGTAGCCGCTGTGGCGGTAAAGGCCGGTACCATAGCCCATATCGGCCAGCCGCTCGCCGAGCATGGCGCGCGTGGCGAGCGCGATGGCCGGAATGCCTGTTACCTTACTGATATACGGCACCGTGCGGGAGGAGCGGGGGTTCACTTCGATGATATAGACCGTCTCGTTGTAAACAATGAACTGGATGTTCATCATGCCGACCACCTGCAAGGCGGACGCAAGGCGGCGCGTATAATCCACGATCGTATCCTGCACCTTCTGGCTCAGGCTGATGGCCGGATAGACGGAGATCGAATCGCCCGAGTGAATGCCTGCGCGGTCGATATGCTCCATGATGCCGGGAATGAGGATATCGCGGCCGTCGCAGATTGCGTCCACCTCCACCTCCTGCCCCATGAGGTATTTATCGACCAGCACCGGGTGATCCTGCACGGTGCGGTTGATGATCGCCATAAATTCGCAGATATCCGCATCGGAGGCGGCAATCTGCATCCCCTGCCCGCCGAGCACGTAGCTTGGGCGCACCAGCACGGGGTAGCCCAGCATATGCGCGGCGGCAAGCGCCTCTTCCTCCGTGAATACCGTCTGCCCCTTCGGGCGCGGGATGGCGCACTGCTCGAGGATCTCGTCGAAGCGCTCGCGGTCTTCCGCCGCGTCCACATGGTCGGCGTCCGTGCCGAGGATTTTAACGCCGAGGTTGTTGAGCGTTTCGGTGAGCTTAATGGCCGTCTGGCCGCCGAACTGGACGATCGCGCCGTCCGGCTTTTCGAGCTCGACGATATTGGTCACGTATTCGGGCGTGAGCGGCTCGAAATAGAGCTTGTCCGCCACGTCGAAATCCGTGGAGACCGTTTCCGGGTTGTTGTTGACGATGACCGTCTCGCAGCCCGCCTTTTTCAGCGCCCACACGCAGTGCACGGAGCAGTAGTCAAACTCGATGCCCTGCCCGATGCGGATCGGGCCGGAGCCGAGCACGAGCACCTTCTTGCGGTCGCAGGAGGGGTCCACCTCGTTCTCCACACCGTAGTCGGAGTAGTAATATGGCGTCTGCGCCCGGAATTCGGCGGCGCAGGTGTCAACCACGGAGAAGGCGGGCTGGATGCCCCACATCTTACGCATATTCTTGACCGCTGCTGGCGTGATACCGATATCCTTGGCAATCACACTGTCCAAAAAGCCCATCTGCTTTGCCCGCAGGAGCGTTTCCTTATCGCTCACACCGCTGCGCAGCTTTTTCTCCATATCCGTGATGGACCGGATTTTATAGAGGAACCAGTAGTCAATCTTTGTGATCGCATGGATGGTTTCGAGCGAAATCCCGTTGTAAATCGCCGCGGCGACGGCGTAAATGCGCTCATTATCTATATGGTGAAGCTGCTCAATGAGCGCTTCATCGCTCATCTCCAGCAAGGCGGGCACCATCAGGCTCTCGCGGTGCTCCTCCAGCGAGTGGACCGCCTTTAAGAGCGCAGCCTCGAAGGAGCGGGAAATCGCCATGACCTCGCCGGTCGCCTTCATCTGCGTGCCAAGCGTGCGCTTGGCGGTGACAAATTTATCAAACGGCCACTTGGGGAATTTCACCACGCAGTAATCAAGCGCAGGCTCGAAGCTTGCGAAGGTTTTGCCTGTGACTGCGTTTGGAATTTCATCGAGCCCCAAGCCGAGCGCAATCTTCGCCGCCACGCGCGCGATCGGGTAGCCCGTCGCCTTGGAGGCCAGCGCGGAGGAGCGGGAAACGCGGGGATTCACCTCGATCACCGCGTATTCAAAGGAATCCGGGTTCAATGCGTACTGCACGTTGCACCCGCCCTGAATACCCAAGGCGGAAATGATATTGAGCGCAGAGGAGCGCAGCATCTGATAATCCTGATCAGAGAGCGACTGGCTGGGCGCGACGACGATCGAGTCGCCCGTATGTACGCCCACCGGGTCGAGGTTTTCCATATTGCAGACGGTGATGCAGTTGCCCTTGGAATCGCGCATCACCTCGTATTCAATTTCCTTCCAGCCCGCGATGCAGCGCTCAATGAGCACCTGCCCCACGCGGGAAAGGCGGATGCCATTGTGCGCAATCTCGCGCAGCTCCTCTTCATCATCCGCGATGCCGCCGCCGGTGCCACCAAGCGTATAGGCCGGGCGGACGATGACCGGATAACCGATGGAGGCGGAGAATTCCAGCGCATCCTCCACCGTTTCCACCACCTTGGAGGCGACGCACGGCTCGCCGATGGAAAGCATGGTATCTTTAAACGCCTGCCGGTCCTCCGCCTTCTTGATCGCATCTGCGTTAATGCCGATCAGCCGCACGCCGAGCTCCTTCAAGATGCCCTTCTCCTCGAGCTCCATGGCGAGGTTCAGGCCCGTCTGGCCGCCCAGCGTCGGCAGGATGGAATCGGGCTTTTCCACCTCCAGCACGCGGCGCACGGTCGGGATGGTCAGCGGCTCGATATAGACTTTGTCCGCAATGTCTTTATCCGTCATGATGGTGGCGGGGTTGGAGTTAACGAGCACAACCTCCACCC
>DAWDUP010000036.1:0-8461 GCA_052346825.1 Candidatus Fimivicinus sp.
ACTATGAGACAGATTCCCTGTGCTACCCCGTGTGGCTTGCGTGGTCCTATTGGAAGGCTACCGGCCGCGCGCAGGTGTTCACGCCGCAATGGCGTGAGGCTGCGCGCAAAATTCTCGAAACGCTGCGCACCGAGCAGAACCACCGCGAACGATCGGCCTATCGGTTTATCCGCCCCTGGGCCGTGGAGCAGGGAAACGCACGGGAAACGCTGCAAAACGGTGGCCTGGGGACGCCCGTAGCTTATACGGGCATGATCTGGTCCGGCTTTCGGCCTTCGGACGATGCATGCGCCTACCATTACCTGATCCCCGCGAACTGCTTTGCCGCCGTCATCCTCGGCTATCTTGCCGAGATCGCGCAGGCGGTATGGCAGGATACTGGCTTTGTGTCCGATGCGCTGCGTACGCGGCAAGAGATCGTGCGCGGAATCGAAGCGTATGGAATTGTCCACCACCCGCGCTTTGGCAGGATTTATGCCTATGAGGCGGACGGGCTCGGGCATTTCCGCATAATGGACGATGCAAACGTGCCAAGCCTGCTCTCCCTCCCCTATCTCGGCTATCTCGCGCCGGACGACCCGGTTTACCAGAATACGAGAGCATGGCTCCTCAGCGGGGAAAATCCCTGTTATTTCCGGGGAAAAGCGGCCTGCGGCGTGGGAAGCGAACACACCGCGAAGGGCAATGTATGGCCGATCAGCCTTGCGATGCAGGGGCTGACTGCCGCCAATCCTGCGGAGAAAGAGCAGATGATTCGCTTATTATTGGACACAACCGCCGGATGCGGTCGGATGCACGAAAGCTTCGACGCGGACGATCCTGCGCAGTTTACGAGGCCGTGGTTCGCCTGGGCAGACAGCCTGTGCGCGGAGCTGATTTATGAAACCTATCTGAAAGGAACAAACGATCAGGGAGGTAATGGAAATGGGCTATTTTGAAGAGCAATTTGGGATGCACGTCCAGAGCAAAACGAGAGAAAGCCAGACGGCGGTCTTTGGCAATGTGCGCATAAGCGTTTTGACCAGCCGCCTGCTGCGGGTGGAGACAATGAATGCAGACGGGACCTTCTGCGACCAGCCGACGCAGAAGGTCTGGTACCGGGATTTTGAGCAGCCGCGCTTTGACGCCTCTCAGGAGGGGCAAATGCTCATGGTGCGCACGGAGCAGGCGATCTTTCACTATCACCTGCGAAAAAAGAAGATGGAGAGCATCACCCTGCGCGGCGGGCAGACCATAACAGATTTTGAGAGCGGCAACCTGCGTGGCACGGCGCGCACACTCGACCAGTCGACGGGAGCTGTTCCCCTGACAAAAGGCGTGGTTTCCAAAAACGGTGTTGCGACGCTTGACGACAGCGCTTCCCTCCTGCTGCTGGAAGATGGAACTATCACCCCGCGCCAAAAGGGCGGTTCCGACCTCTACTTCTTCGCCTATGGGCATGATTACCGCGGCTGCATCCGCGACCTGTTCCGCCTGACGGGCCCCGCCCCACTCGTCCCGCGCTGGTGCCTGGGCAACTGGTGGAGCCGCTATAAAGCGTATTCCCAGCAGGAATACATGGCATTGATGCAGCGCTTTCTCGATGAAAAAATACCGATTACCGTTGCAACCATCGACATGGACTGGCATTGGACGGACGTCAAAGCCCGCTTCGGACGCGATGCCTCCCGCCAGGCCTTCCATTCCTCTCCAAGGGACGCATGGTTCGATTCCATGTCAAGCGGTGGCTGGACGGGATATAGCTGGAACACGGAGCTTTTTCCGGATTACCGTGCCTTCCTGCGCTGGCTCAAGGAGCAAAATTTCCACACAACGCTCAACGTCCATCCCGCAGGGGGGGTACGCCGCTTCGAGGACTGCTATGAAGCTGTGGCAAAAGCCATGGGGATCGACCCGAAATCCGGTCAGCCGGTCGCATTTGATATCACAGATCCCAAATTCATTGAGGCCTATTTCCAGATCCTGCACCACCCCTATGAGCAGGAGGGTGTGGACTTCTGGTGGATCGACTGGCAGCAGGGCAGCCACTCCAAAATCAAGGGCCTCGATCCTCTCTGGGCGCTGAACCATTACCACTATCTCGACAACCGTCATGGAAACAAACGCCCACTGATTCTCTCCCGCTATGCGGAAATCGGCAGCCACCGCTATCCGCTTGGCTTCTCCGGCGACTCCAAAATAAGCTGGGAGGTACTCGATTTTCAGCCGTATTTCACCGCCAACGCTTCCAACGCGGGCTATACCTGGTGGAGCCATGACATCGGCGGACATCATCAGGGGGAAAAAGATGATGAGCTCTATCTGCGTTGGGTGCAGCTGGGCGTATTCAGTCCGATCATGCGATTGCACTCCACGAACAATCCCTTTATGGGCAAAGAGCCGTGGAACTACCGCTGGGACGTATCCACGCTCTCCAAGGAATATCTGCGCCTGCGTCACCGGCTGATCCCCTATCTCTATACGATGAACTGGCGCACGCACAGCGAGGGCCGTGCATTGTGCGAGCCAATGTATTATGCTTATCCGGAAAACGGCGAAGCCTATACCGTAGCCAACGAATATCTCTTCGGCAGTGAGGTGATCGTCGCACCGATCACACAGCCTGTCGATCCAAAGACCAATCTCGCGGGCGTGCGCGTCTGGCTGCCGCGCGGCCGCTGGACGGACATCTTTACAAAGCGCATTTACGAGGGCGGCCGGTTTGTCACGATGTACCGCGGTGTGGAAAGTATCCCTGTGCTGGCCAAAGAGGGCGCGATTCTTCCCCTGAGCACACAAGGGGAGACGAACGACTGGAAAAATCCCGAACAGCTCGATCTGCTTCTCTTCCGGGGCAACAACAGCTTCTCCCTCTATGAGGACGACGGCGAAACGAATGATTTTGAACAGGGCAAATACGCGACAACCACCTTCCGCATGAAAGATGGCGGCGGCGATCTTCATTTCACCGTCCTACCCGCACAGGGCGATATCGCGCTCCTTCCCGCCAAGCGCGCGCTGCACCTGATTTTTACCGATATCTCCGGTTGCTCTATGGTACAGATTCTTCGCAACGGCCAGCCTATCGAATGCGAACCGCTTCTGGAGAACGGAGCAATACGCCTTCTCCTGAATGATATCGAGCCCTCTGACCGGTTGGACATTGCCCTGAAGCAAATTGTCAAGCGCGGCAACGCGGACCGGAACCAGGAGCTGCTCACCCTGATTTCAAAATTTCAGGCAAGCTTCCTTTGGAAAACCAATACTTTCTCCGCTTTTCTCAGGAATCCATATGGAAAAATCCCGGTGGGCGCCCCGTTTGAGGGCCCCATCCGGGAAATTCTCGAACTGAAATAGCCGTTATTTTTCGTCGTGGTTCATCCGCGCCATACAGTGCTCGCAGACATCCTCTCAACTCTGTCACAAATGTATGCCGGGCATTCCACACCGGGGGTGCAAAATGCCCGGTTCTTTGTGAAAAGCGGCCACACTCCTGATCGCAAGCCCGCCTGTTACGCAAGACGGCTGCGTCGTTACCGCATTTTCACAGCTACGCCCTTTGAAGGGCGGTCAGGGATTGTAAGAATTGGTAGATTATCCCCGTGTTACATTATACTCCTTTTCCCTAAAAAATTTGTCGAATTATAGAAGATAGAATCGTTTCTCATCAAAAATATTATATAAATTTATCAAGTCAGTATGCGGCGTGATTTTTCTACAGCCTGTCTTCTGACTGCTGGGATGTGAAAGCTTGAAAATTGGTTCCGTACCACTTGAATCCACAGCCGCCCTCGCGCCGATGGCCGGGGTGGCGGACCGCGCCTTCCGCGAGCTGTGTGTGCGCTTCGGTGCGGCGTATGTCGTCGGAGAAATGGTCAGCGCCAAGGGGCTCACCATGGGGGATCGAAAGAGCGCCGAGTTGCTCTTCCTCTCGGACGAGGAGCGCCCCGCTGCTGTTCAGCTCTTTGGCGACGATCCCGCGATCATGGCCGAGGCTGCACAAAGAGTCCTCGCCTATCGTCCGCAGGCGATCGATATCAATATGGGCTGCCCCGCGCCGAAGGTAGTTCGCAGCGGAGGCGGTTCCGCCCTGATGCGCCACCCTGAAACAGCGCAGGCCGTCGTAAAGGCCGTCGTAAAGGCGGCGGATATTCCGGTAACTGTGAAAATCCGTACGGGCTGGGATGAAAGCGAAAAAAACGCCGTAGAACTTGCCAGACGCTGCGAGGCGGCAGGAGCGTCAGCCATCACGGTCCATGGGCGCACCCGCGAGCAGATGTATGCTCCACCCGTCGACCTCGGTATCATCCGGCAGGTAAAGCAGGCCGTCTCCATCCCGGTTATCGGCAATGGCGATATTTGCGATGCAAAAAGTGCGGCGCGGATGCTGGAGGAAACGGGCTGCGACCTGGTCATGGTCGGGCGCGGCGCGCTCGGCCGGCCGTGGGTTTTTGCCGAGATTAGCGCCTACCTCAAATCTGGGACGCTACTCCCCGACCCGCCGGTTGCGCAGCGGATGCGCATCATGATCGAACACATCCGCACGCTGTGCGATTATAAGGGCACGCATACCGGCATGCTGCAGGCCCGCACCCATGCCGCCTGGTATATGAAAGGACTGCGCAGTGCTGCCGGCTACCGCCGCGAGATCGGCGCGCTGGAAAGCATGGAGCAGCTGGAGGCGCTCGCCTATCAGGTGGTCCGCAATCAGGAGCAGTCTTTGACGGAATAATAGGTTCTGTGGTATACTCCTTTCAAACCATATATGAAATCAGAGATTTCTGGTGCTTCGGAGAACATTGTATCTTCCATTTGGAGCTTTCGCCCTTTGCGGCGCATTACCGCATACCGGCCTTTCGGTACGGTGAACGGAAGTATCATAACATGACAGAATGACTCAAAATGTTGAAAAACAGGTGAAAGGATTGAACCCATGTCAAAAAAAGTGAAAATCACGGTGGACAGCACCTGCGATATGACGCCGGAGCTGTGCAAGCAATACGGCGTTACGGTTATCCCTCTGAATATCTTACTTGGCGCGCAGTCGTACGACGACGGCATCGACATCACACCAGAGGATATCTTTGCCTATTACGAGCGTTCTGGGACGACGGCAAATCCGGCCGCGGTTGCGCCGCATCCTTATCTTTCCTTATTTGAGCAGTACACAAAAGATGGATATGAGGTTGTTCACCTGGGCTTCAGCTCAAAGCTTTCCTCTTCCTTTCAGAATGCGATGATTGCCGCAGGCGAATTTAACGGCGTTTATCCAGTGGATACGAAAAGCCTGTGCACAGGCATGGCGCTGCTGGTCATCAAAGCATGCGAGATGCGGGACGCCGGGCTTCCAGCTGAGGAAATTGCAAATCAAATCGCTTGCCTGCGCGAAAAGGTACATACCACCTTTATTCTCAATACGCTCGACTATCTCAGCAGGGGCGGGCGCTGCTCTGCCGTCACGGCCTTCGGCGCCAATATCCTTGGCATCAAGCCCAGCATTGAAATGGTGGACGGCGCGCTGGAGGTTGGTAAAAAATACCGTGGGAAGATCGAGGCGGTTTACGGCCAGTATATCCGCGATCAGCTTGTCCATCCAGAAACACTCGACCTCGACCGGGCCTTTCTCTCCCATTCGGGCGGCGGAATTTCCGCCGAAACGCTTCAGGCCATGAAACAGGAAATTCTGAAGTGCGCGCCCTTTAAAGAGGTTATTATTACCCGCGCGGGCTGTACAATTTCGGCACACTGTGGGCCAAAAACGGCAACGGTGATGTATATGACGAAATGACAAACGGCCTGTCAATCAGAAAATACGCACACAAAGAAAAGCACTTGCGGACCACAAAAGGAAGGCCCACAGGTGCTTTTACATAATTTTAATCTTTCTTATTGCGGCAGAAGTACTTGAAATCAAGCACATTTCGCGTTAACATGGACAAGGCTGTTGATCAGAATTGATAAGCTTTACGAGAAAAAGGAGGCTATTTTCGCCTATGACATCTCAGCGAAAGCTCTGCGTCAGACCGGACGGAAGTTTTAAGATTATGCAGATTGCGGATCTGCAGGAAATCCCCGCAATCTCGCCGGATACGCTCAAACTCATGAACGCTTCCCTCGACCGGGAAAAGCCGGATCTTGTCGTTTTTACCGGTGACCAGATCAAAGGCTACGGCATCACCTTCCGGGGCGGCGACCGCAAAAAGAAAGTGGAGGATACGCTTCACCGGCTTTTAGAGCCTGTTGTCAACCGCAATATTCCCTTCGCCCCCCTGTTTGGCAATCATGACGGGCAGGTTGGCTGCACCAATCAGGAGCAGATGAAAATGTATCAGCGCTATGAGCAATGCGTCGGCATGGACGACCCGGCATTGCCCGGCTGCGGCACCTACGACCTACCGATCTACTCAAACGACGAGCAGAAGGTGCTCTTTAACCTCTATCTCATTGATTCGCACGGCAGCGCCAAGGGTGGCGGCTATGCGCCGGTCGATCCAAAGCAGATCGAATGGTATCGTGCCACGCGCGACCGTCTCATACAGGAAAACGGCGGCGAGCCGGTGCCCTCCCTCGTCTTCCAGCACATCCCCGTGCCGGAGTACTACAACGTCCTCAAGCGGGTACCGCACAAAACGCCCGGCGCGGTGCGCGCTTACCGCACGCATAAAAATGAGTCTTATATCCTGAATCCGGACATGGTGGACAAAGGCGGTTTCATGCGCGAATCCCCTGCCATTCCAGACGTCAACACCGGCGAATTTGACGCGATTGCGGAAAAGGGCGACGTACTGGGCATGTTTGTCGGGCACGACCATATCAATAGCTTCGTCGGCCATTACCAAAACGTCGATCTCGTTTACACGCCCGGCAGCGGCTTTAACGTATATGGCCCCGGTGCGGAGCGCGCGGTGCGCATCATCGAGCTCCACCAGGACAAGCCCCGCTCCTATGATACTCATACGCTCAGCTTTCAGGAGCTCTTTGGAAAAAAGCTTTCCAATCCCATCAAGGATTTTTTCTACGTCCATTCCCCAACAACGCCGGAGGCCGCAGTTCCGCTGATTGTAAAAACAGTGGGTGTAATCGCCGCAATCATCGCGCTGATCATTCTGTTGACCAAAATCCTATAGCACGATTCCGATGGGGATAAAATCCCTCATAGAAAGGACTGGATTTATGAGCGATACTCAAACAAACGGCACCGGAACCAGCTTTACCTCCAAGCACGCCGAGCTGTGGAAATTTATCAAATTTTCCTTTGCAGGCGGCTTATCGACGATCATTGAGCTGATTATCCACTACATTTTGCAGGAGTGGGTCTTTCAGCCGCTCAATGACGGCCCGTTTCAATTTTGGATTTTCCCATTTGAAGGCAAGGGTTACATGTGGGCCTTTATCGTTTCAACCTCTATCGGCTATGCGATCGCCTTTGTGCTCAACCGCAAAGTCACCTTCCAGGCGGACGCGAACCCGACACTGAGCATCATCCTTTACATTTTGATGGTTCTCTTTACGATCTGCGCGACTACACTCATCGGCAATGCTGTGATCGCTTTCTTTACCCAGCGCGGCATGGCGACCTTCGGCGACATCATCGGGAAGCCCTTTGCCGCCATGCTTGCGACTGTGTGGACCTATCCATGCAATCGCTTCCTGATCCACCGCAAGAAAAAAGCAGCCTGAAAATGATGTGAAAACATCCAAATAGGATACTGACGAACGAAAAGGCCTCTTCTCTGTTGGAATGACGACCAGAGAAGAGGTTTTTTCATGTGCGAAAATACGACCATCCATGACAAACTGCACACATTGAGCAACGGGAAGCGTCTTGACATAGTGTTGGTTAAAAAATGGTCGCATAGACGGGCACCCAGGCGGATCACTTTGCCTGATCCGCCTACAGCCTACAGCGTAAGCTGCGCATACACAGCCCCGGTTAGCGATCGGAGCGCTTCCGGCTCCACGAGCACCATTTCACCTCGCACCCCCGCGCTGACGGAAATGCGCTCCCACTCCTGCGCCGAAGCATCGATAAACGTGGGGAATTTCTTCTTCATCCCGACTGGGGAACAGCCGCCGCGGATATAGCCTGTCACGGGCAAAAGCTCCTTCATCGGCAGCATCTCCGCCTTTTTGTCCCCTGCCGCCTTTGCGGCCTTTTTCAGATCCACCTCCCGGCTCGCCGGAATACAGCAGACGAAATATCCGGTTTTGGCCCCATGCAGAACCAGCGTTTTGAACACCTGCTCTGCCGGCATGCCCAAAAGCGCCGCCGCGTGTACGCCAGACAGATCGCTCTCGTCCACCGGGTATGTCCGCGCTTCATAGGCAATGCCCGCCTGCTCCAGCAGGCGGACAGCGTTTGCCTTCTTCATGATCCGATCAAATCCTTTCGCCTGAAATCCACGTATCCCGGAATTCAAAGCTGTGCCATAATCTCCCCGATCTTTCCGTGCAAAACCAGATCAGCCCGCCCGTCGAGCGG
>DAWDUP010000036.1:8471-13086 GCA_052346825.1 Candidatus Fimivicinus sp.
GCGGCGTTTCATCCCGGTTGATGAGCACCAGACGGTTCCCCGCATAAAAGTCCACCAACCCCGCCGCCGGATAAACCGCCAGAGAAGTGCCGCCCACAATGAGCATATCTGCATCCGCAATCACACCGACAGCGCCCTGAAGCGTCCGCTGATCCAGCCCCTCTTCATAGAGCACAACGTCCGGCTTGATGATGCCGCCGCAATCGCAATGCGGCACGCCTTCGCTCCTTAGGATCGACTGCGCATCGTAAAACTTTCCGCAGCGCATGCAGGTATTGCGCAGAACGCTCCCGTGCAGCTCAAAGACCTTTTTGCTGCCGGCCGCCTGGTGCAGTCCGTCAATATTCTGGGTGACGATAGCCTTCAGTTTCCCCTCCTGCTCCCACTGTGCGAGCTTTCGATGCGCCGCATTGGGCTTTGCATCAAGGCAGAGCATCTTCGCGCGGTAAAAGCGGAAAAATTCCCACGGATTGCGCAGGAAGAAGGTATGGCTCAGGATTTCCTCCGGCGGGTAATCGTATTGCTGATGATAGAGCCCGTCCGTACTGCGGAAATCCGGAATTCCGCTCTCCGTAGACACGCCCGCGCCGCCGAAAAAAACAATATTGCTGCTCTCCCGCGCCCAATCCTTCAGAAGCTTGATTTTCTGATCCATTGAGAAACCTCCTTCATAGAAAAAGCCGCCCATCCCAGGCGGCCATTTTAATGTTCCATCAGCGGTCAAAAAGGTTCCCACCCGCGCAGTCGATCGCGACCGTCAGCGGAAACTTATTGAGATGCAGCTTTTTTACGGATTCACAGCCCAGATCCTCATAGGCGATCACCTCGCAGGAATCGATACACTTCGCCGCCAGCGCACCAGCTCCGCCGACTGCGCAAAGATAAACCGCGTGATTCCGGCAAATCGCTTTGCAGACCTCAGGGCTGCGCTCGCCCTTGCCAATCATCGCGCCAAGGCCGCGGTCAAGCAAGGCGGGCGTATACACGTCCATCCGCCCGGAGGTCGTCGGCCCGCAGCTCCCGATGGGCAGGTTCGCGGGCGCGGGCGTGGGGCCCGCATAATAGATCACAGCCCCATCCAAGGGAAACGGGAGCGGCTCCCCCTGCTCCAGCGCCTGCGCCATACGCTTGTGCGCCGCATCCCGCGCCGTATAGGCCATCCCGGAAAGCAAGACCCGGTCTCCCGCGCGCAGGGAACGCGCTTTCTCTTTTAACTCCGCGCAATCCAGATGATAGACCGCCATCCGTTACACCTCTATGTATAAATTGTTTATTCCTTCGAAAACAGGTCGCCGTCTGATAGAACATCTACGAACCGGCTGTAATCGATCCCGCCGCCTGGAACCTGCCGAACGCTTTCCTGAGGCTTGTCCGGAGAAGGTGTAGCCAGCGGCTCCCCCTGTGCTGCTGCGGCTTCTTCTACAGGCCCTTCCGGATACGCTTGTGCCTGGGTGGGTGCACAAGGCGGAGGCGGATCGTTCTGACTTACCTGCTGCGGGTCCGGTTCCGACGCCCGCGCACCTGCCGCCTGCGTCCGGCCTTTCTGCTGCCTTTCATCTGGAACTCGCAGCTCATCAGCCTGCTGCTCACCGGGAAGGGGCATTTCCGCCCGGAGAGCCTGCTCAGCCTCTGCCACATTGCGGCGGATATTCGCCTGCAACTGCTCGCCCGCCTCCTGCAGAGAGGAGGACAACGCCTGAATCTTACCGGACACCTCGTTGAACAGGTTCTGATACCGCCCCTGCGCGGACTCGGCATCCACAGAAATAAGATTGATATGGTTGGTGGCCTGATCGATCGCCAGGGAGGCCTGCTGTGTAATGCGCTCCGCCTCCTGCCTAGCTTGGGAGACGATCCGGTTTGCATACATGTGCGCGCTGACCATGAGCGAGCCAATCTGCGTCTCCACCGCCTGCAGCTTGGACTTGTCCGCTTCATAGCCGGAAAGGCGGGCGCTCATCTGCTGCGCCTGCTCCTGCGTCTGCTGGAAGCGCGCCTGGAGGGACTGGTTGTCCGCCGTAAGGCGGGACGCCTCCTCTTTTTTCTGCTTGAGCTGCGCCTCCAGCACCTGAATGCGGCGCTGTGCATCCTGAAGCTGCCGGGTGGTCTGGTCGAGCTTCATGTTGCTCTCCAGCGCAGACTGCTTCATCATCTCGATATAGCGCAGGACATCCTCCTTATTAAAACCGCCCACTACGGCGTTGCGGAACTGGGCTCCCTCTCCCATGGCGCATGCCTCCCGTTTGCATCTCTATCTTTCTATCATTATACCAGCAGATGGGGATAAAAACAACTGCGGTTTCTCTAATTTTTAAACTTTTTCTTCCATCATATCCATAAACTGTTCTTCCGTGATTACGGGAATCCCAAGGTCACTTGCTTTTTTCAGCTTGCTGCCCGCTTCCTCACCCGCAAGGACAAAGGAGGTTTTCTTCGAGACAGAGGAGGAGACCTTGCCTCCGCTTTTTTCGATCATAGCAGAGGCCTGCGAGCGCGTCAAGCTGGGCAGCGTGCCGGTCAGGACGAAGGTCTTGCCTGCGAGCGCGTCGCTCTGCGGCTTTTCAAGAGACTCCATGTTGACGCCATATCCGCGCAGCTCATCGAGCAGGCCGGCCGTTTGCGGCAGGGCGAAAAAACTTGCCGCGCTCTGGGCCATAATTGCGCCGAAGCCGTCGATCGCTTCCATCTCCTCTTCCTCCGCCTTTGCAAGCGCTTCCATCGTGCCAAACCGCAAGGCCAGCAGTTTCGCTGCCTTCTGGCCGATGTGGCGGATCCCCAAAGCGAAAATCAGGCGGGAAAGATCGTTTTGCTTCGAGCGCTCGATCGCGCCGATCAGGTTTTCCGCCGATTTTTTCCCCATGCGCTCGAGCGGCTCCAACTCCTCCGCACGTAGCCGGTAAAGGTCGGCAGGCGTCCGGACGAGGCCCTGCCCAACGAGCAATTCTACCACCGCGGGGCCGAGGCCCTCGATATCCATCGCGTCGCGCGAGCAGAAATGAATGAGAATGCGCATTAGCTGCGCAGGGCATTCCGCATTGTTGCAGCGCAGGGCGGCTTCTCCCTCCTCCCGGTGCACGGGCGCGCCGCAGGACGGGCAGACCT
This sequence comes from Candidatus Fimivicinus sp., assembly GCA_052346825.1. GTDB lineage: Bacteria > Bacillota > Clostridia > Oscillospirales > Acutalibacteraceae > Fimivicinus. Next base: position 11,574 of record DAWDUP010000036.1, read on the forward strand.
TCGGCATCGCATAAGGCAGTGCCTCCGGCAGGTGGGACACGACGGAGACCACCTCCGGAATAATATCGCCCGCCTTGCGGACAATTACCGTATCACCCAGGCGGATATCCTTCTCCCGGATCATATCCTCATTGTGCAGCGTTGCGCGGCTGACCGTCGAGCCCGCCAGAAGCACCGGCTCCAGCACCGCTGTCGGCGTGAGCATCCCGGTGCGGCCGACATTAATCTCAATATCAATGAGCTTCGTCTTTTTTTCCTCCGGCGGATATTTATACGCCAGCGCCCACTTGGGGAATTTCGAGGTGCTGCCAAGCGTTTCCCGCTGGGTAAAGCGATCCACCTTGACAACCGCGCCGTCGATATCAAACGGCAACGTCCCGCGAATTTCACCGATGCGGCGAACTTCTCCAATTACAGCTTCGATATCGTCATAGCGGCTGTAAAAGGGAATGGTCTGAAAGCCCAGCGTTTTTAGATAATCCAGAGATTCCTGATGGCCGGAGAGCGTTTTCCCCTCAATCTGCTGGATATTGAAGACGAAAATTGAAAGCCCGCGGGATGCCGTCACGCGCGCGTCCTTCTGCCGCAGTGAGCCTGCCGCTGCATTGCGCGGATTTTTGAAGGGCTGTTCCTCCCTGAGCTCCTGTTGCTCCGTCAGCTTCAGGAAGGACTCCCGCGGCATATAGACCTCGCCACGTACCTCAAGGAACGGCAGGGCTTGTTTTATACGCAGTGGGATCGCGCGGATCGTGCGCAGATTGACCGTGATATCCTCGCCGACCTGCCCGTCACCGCGCGTGGAGCCACGTACAAATAGGCCGTTTTCATATTCGAGCGATACGGATAAACCGTCGATCTTCGGCTCCACGACATACTGCGGATTCGGCGCCGCTTCCCGCACACGGCGGTCGAAATCGCGCACCTCGTCCTCGCTGAAGCCATCCTGCAGGCTCTCCATCACGACCGTATGCGTTACCGGCGCAAACTGGACATCCGCCCTACCGCCAACGCGCTGCGTAGGCGAATCCGGCGTGACAAGCTCCGGATGTGCGGCCTCCAGCTCCTCCAGCTCGCGCAGCATTTGATCATATTCATAATCCTCGATCTCCGGCGCATCATCCTCATAATAGCGCTTGCTATGATAATGAAGCTGCTCGCGAAGCTGCTCCGCCCTTTTTTGCGCCGTTTCCAATTCGGTCATACAGATTTCAACCCTTCCCTTCCAAACGTCAGCCACGCTCCCGGAGCGTGACACGCACGGTGTCGCCCGGCGCTTTTCCGATCCGCGTCCGGATATCCTTGCGCACACCAAGGATATGGCCCGGCGTACCCATGCGGACAATACTGCCGTCATAGCCCACGCCGTCAAAGGTCGCGTGAACCTTCACGCGACCTTTCCCAAATTCCGCCTTTACATCAAAGGGAATTTCCACATACGCCCCATCGATATCCGGCACCTTTTGCAACACCGCGTCAAACGCATATTCTTTTTCATTCATTAAGCCGCACTTCC
>DAWDUP010000036.1:13096-16733 GCA_052346825.1 Candidatus Fimivicinus sp.
CACTTATTATGTGTGAAAAAGAAGCGGAAAGCGTAGCCGCCCCCGTTCGAAAATATTTTCCTCTGAATCCAGGATCAATAATGCCGTATCCAGCCCCTCCAGCAGCATTTTTGAAAAGCATATTCCGCTTTTTGAGAAAATCCAAGCTTCCACCGCGAATTGCCGCCTCTGCCAGCGCGTGAAACATAGCATCCAGCGGAGCATTTTCCGGCGCGAACAGTTCCTCGCAACACAGCATTCATTCTCAATCGAATTACGATTGATTAAAAATGGCATCTCTACGGCGAAAAACCAGAAAAAAGAGAACCGCCGCCACTGCGCCCGCCGCCTCCGCAATGGGGAAAGACAGCCAGATGCCGTTTAAGCCCAATGTGCGTGAGAGCAGGAAAGCCAGCGGGACGACGACGATCAGCTGGCGCATCAGAAAGACCGTCAGGCTGTAACTTCCCTTTCCAACAGCTTGAAACATCGTGGAAAAGATCAGCCCCACTGCCGCAAAAATATAGCTGCAACTGATGATGCGCAGCGCAGACGCACCCATCTCAAGCATTTCCGGCGAGGCATTGAAGAGCAAAAGCAGCTTGTCCGGAATCAGGACAAACAGCAGATTCCCCGCCGCCATGATCCCAACCGCTACCAGCACAGCACAGCGTAAGGTCGACAGAAGCCGTCTGCGGTTCTGCGCGCCGTAATTGTAACCCATGATCGGCAGTGCACCCTGCGTCAGACCGCTGACGGGCATGAAGACAAAGGTTTGCAATTTAAAATACACCCCGAATACAGACACCGCAAGCTCTGAGAATCGGATCAATATCGAATTGAGCAGCGTTACCAGCAGGGAGCCGAGGGCGTTCATTAGCATTGTAGGCACGCCCACGGCATAAATCTGGGCGACAGCTCGCAGATCCGGCCTGAATTTTTTCAAATCCATCCGCACATCCTGATCCCGCAGAAAAAATACCAGCAGAGAGAGTGTCATCGACAATATCTGCCCCAGCACCGTAGCGATGGCCGCGCCCCGGACGCCCATACGCGGCGCGCCAAGCAATCCAAAAATCAGGATCGGATCGAGGATGATATTTGCGATTGCGCCGATTGTCTGCAGCAGCATCGGCGCGAGCATCCGGCCCGTCGACTGCAGCAACTTTTCCACCATGATGTGAAAAAGCTGCGCAAACGCACCGAGCACGACAATATAGCTATAATCGCACGCCAGAGAAATAATCTCTGGAGAATCTGTAAACATCTGAAAAAATGGTTTGATGACAACCAGGCCGAAAAGGATAAAGAAAATTGCATGCGCAAAGGACAAAAGAAAGCCGTGCGTTACCGCCGCATTCGCGGCATCCCTGTCCTGCGCACCCAGCTTTCTCGAAATATAGGAATTGACGCCCACGCCCGCGCCGACCGCCACCGCAAGAACCAGATTCTGCAAGGGAAAGGCGAGTGATACGGCGGTCAGGGCATTCTGGCTGAAACGCGCGACGAACATGCTGTCGACGATATTGTACATTGACTGGATCAGCATGGAAAGCATCGGCGGAAACGCCATGGACATCAAAAGAGGAAAGACAGGTTTCGTACCCATTTTATTACGCTGTTCGGTCTGCTCCAAAGGGGATAAACTTCCTTTCTCGTCATAGGATGGGAGGAAAAGCACTGAAGACATCTAAAAGGGGCGGAGTGAATCCGCCCCTTCCATCTTTATCACTGTTTGCTTAAAAGGACTTTAAGCAAATTACCGGCTTTTGCCCTCACACTCCGTTTTTCAATTCTGCAAAACGGCCTGTCCGGCCAAAAGGGCCCTGCGAAAAACCTGAAACAAGGATTACTCAGCGATTAGAACCATTGCCGCGCCGGGAAAATCCGCCGCCATGCTTGCTTTCGGAGGAGCGCTTAAGATCCGTAATCTTCTCGTCGCTCACCTGCTTAAAACGCGCCATCATATCCTCGAAAGAGAGATTCTCCGTTTGAACCGGTTTGGAACCCTGCCACACTGGCATAGAAGAACGGCGCTGATGACCGCCGCCCGGCCTTTGCTGCCGCTGCTGAGGGGGCCGTTGCTGCTCCGGCTCCATAGCGCGCTTGATGGAAAGACTGACGCGTCCATCGTCGCCGACGCTTAACACCTTGACCTTGACCTCCTGATTTTCCGTCAGGTAATCACGAATTTCCTTAACATAGGTCGGCGCGACCTCAGAGATATGCACCATGCCCGTTTTGCCGTCCGGCAGGCTGACAAAAGCGCCGAAGTTCGTCAAGCCCGTTACTTTTCCCTCAACAATTGCTCCAACCTCTACTTGCATAAAAAAAACACAAGCCTCCTTAAATCTCTTTCAAACGGCTCAGTCGCCCGGAGAAGCGTCAACATAAACCTTCTCACCGGGCTTGATCAGTCCCAGGCTGTCCCGTGCGATCCGCTCGATATATTGAGCTTCATCCGCATTGTGCAGCTTTTTGCGAAGCACATCATTGTCCTGCTGCTGCTGCACATAGGCTGCCTGCAGGTTGTTTAGCTTCTGCTCCTGCTCCCGGATCCCGATCTGCAGCTGAACCAGCCGGACTGCAAAAGTCCCCGCAACCGCCAAAAGCAACAGGACGAGAATCACACTATTCCTGCGTTTCTTTTTTCTCTTCACGATGAACCCCCGTCCTCCTTTCGCTTTTGCTGTTTTCTGACCCCAGCTTTCTTTAGAAGATTATACAATAAAGCTTTATGATGTTTCAAGTTAAATTTTGATTTCTTTGCAATTTTTTTTGATGTTTTCTTTACAGAAATGCCTATTTTTCCGAAAAGCCTCCTGAGAAGGCGCATCAGGGCACGGAAAGGCACGGAAATCAGGTAAAAAATCCGCTGGGTCGTATGAACCAGAAAGCTGCTCACCCGCACGGCAAGCAGGCCAAAGGAAAAATAATAAATCAGAAATCCCAAAACCTCGCCCGCAATGATAAAACCACGAATCTCTCCCTGATTGACGGCAAGCAGGAATACAAACGTAACAGCCGCACAGACGAGGAAGAAAAGAACATCCTGAATAAAGACGCCGGCGCGCCGCATGGTAAAGGCCATGCGGATCACGCGGAAAAGATCATATACGACGCCAAGCAGAAAGCCGAGTCCGATCGCGAGCAGGAATAGCCGCGTCTGGTCGGCGATTGTCAGCATATACATATCAGCGAAACACCTTGCTGAAGAATCCGCCGCCCTTTTGTGGCTCATCCGTATAAGACAGGGAGCTGATCTGCCCCTCCATGAGCAGCTCACCAACCTCCACGCTCAGGCGATTGATATGCAGGTTCGTGCCACGTACCGTCAACTCTCCCATGTCTGTGAATACGACCACTGTCTGCTCGTCAAAACTGTCCACATCCGATACGCCGGAAACAGTCAATGTCCGCCTGTCCTCCAGGATCAGATTGTGCGGCATTGCCGGCGTCTTTTTCTCTTCTGCCATGATGTAATACCTCCTTTTACATTCGGAGCGTCTTGATCGCCCCTCTCACCATAGATATGCATGTACAGGCGGGACATAGAACAAAATCTGCCTGACTCCGCATGAAAATCAAAACCACTGGTAATAATTTTAAGGAAGCGCCGAGAAACGGTACGCATACCGCTGTTAAAGTCCAAACGCAT
>DAWDUP010000037.1:0-3259 GCA_052346825.1 Candidatus Fimivicinus sp.
CCCTCATAATTATCGGGGGCAACCTGCCATGCAGGCTGGCTTTCCGCGTACTGCATAAGCTTTTCGATTACGCTCTCACCATACGTTTTAAAATCCTCGCAGGTGATCGGCATCCGGAATTCCTGGCTCTCCAGCGGCTCCTCCAGCATGGCAATTAAATCCTCAAGATGTTTCCCCGATTTGCCGAGCTGTGCCATTTTGATGATAATTTTAGTCATCAAATAGGCACCGTCGTCAAGGAAATAATTCTCCCGCAGCGCCGCGTGACCGGAGGTCTCAATCGCGAGCGGGGTGTTGATCCCCTGTGCAGTGAGCCGCTGTGCCTCATCAATCACATTCTTATAGCCGCGTTTGAAGCGGTGATGCTTCCCGCCAAGATCTTTCTCGATGAACGCTTTCAGCCCGCTGGAGGTGATGGAGTCTGTTACGATTGTTCCGCCCTCGTTGCCCTCAAGCGCAATACAGGCAGCCAGCGCGACGAGACGGTTGCGGTTAATCTCCTTGCCGTTGCGGTCCACACAGCCCGCGCGGTCGACGTCCGTATCAAAGATCACGCCAAGATCTGCATGATTTGCAAGCGCTGCCTTGCAGATGCTTAGCATCGCCGCTTCGTTTTCCGGATTGGGAATGTGATTTGGAAAGCGGCCGTCCGGTTCAAGAAACTGGCTGCCCGTGATATCAGCGCCCAAGGGTGCGAGAACCTTTTCTGCATAGAAACCGCCCACGCCGTTGCCTGCGTCCACAATGATATGGTAGCCGCGCAGAGGCCGCTCGTAGTCATCTGCATTCACTCCGCGGCAGATCGTCTCCCGAAGGGAGGCGGCGTAATCATTCATAAAATTGACCTGCTCCACAGACCCTGGCCCGGCCGCCGGGATTTTCTCTTCCTTCTGCGCATAGAGAAGAATCGCTTCGATATCTGCGCCTTCCAGCCCGCCGCCGCGTGTAAAAAATTTCAGGCCGTTGCGCTGCCACGGATGATGGCTTGCAGTGATCTGAACCGCGGCATCGCAGCCAAGCTGCACCGTTGTCATGAACATCGCAGGTGTGGAGGATAGGCCGCAGTCCTTCACTGCGAAGCCGGCGTCTGTCAGGGCCGAGATCACCTGCTTTTTCATCCGTTCGGCGGACAGGCGGGAATCATGGCCCACCGAAACGGTAAAGCTGTCCTTGTTCATCCGGTGATTCAGCCAGCAGGCAAAGCCCATTGCCATGCGGTATACAGCCTCGTCCGTCAGATTGACTGCCTCTCCTCCCGGCGCCTCCATCGCGACACCTCGGATATCCGTTCCGCTTTTGAATTGCCTCCATTCTTTTATTAGCATTTCGTTTGTCATGATTTCCAACCTCATTTCCGTATTCTAACGATGCTTCTTAACAACCGTTGGCATTCTGATTGTTTTCGGTTTCTATTCTACCTGTTTTTTTCGGATTCGTCCACTCTTTTCAAGGGGAATAAAACGAGACGGCTGTGTGTGATCCCCCAAATCACTGCCTAGCCGCCCTGTTTTATTTTATTTTCCCGTTATTTCTCCACAGAATTTCTGCAAATGCCGGCAAAAACCAACACACCCTTGGATACAATTCCGTATCAAAACAAACGATTGAGAATCCTATAGGCCATTTTATCATGCTTGACCTCTCATCGGCAAAAAGCGCCACGTACAAACTCTGCCAAAGCTTCAAGGAGCGTCTTTCATTTTATTTCCCTTTTCCGCTTTTTTGTCCTCTAATAATCTTGGGTTTGTCTCCTGTGCGATGGAGACCAGCCGTCGGAGACGATGGTTGACGCCGGAGCGGGAAATCGGCTCGGAAAGCGCCTCCCCCAACTCCCGCAGGCTCATTTCCGGATTTTCCAGACGAAGGAGTGCAATTTCTTTGAGCTCTTCCGGCAGCGATTCCAACCCGGCATGGTCGCGGATTGTCTCGATGGCAAAAACCTGCTCCGCCGCCGCATTTGCGGTGCGGGAAATATTCGCGGTCTCGAAATTGGTCTTCCGGTTGATATTATTGCGCATATCCTTATACATTTTCACACCCATCAGCTCCAGCACCGCGTTCTGTGCGCCCATGAGAGTCAAGGTTTCTTCAATACGCTCGCTATCCTTACAGTATACAACATGGCTTCCTTTGCGCTCCAGCTGCTTTGGCGCGAGGGATAACTCATCCAGCAGCTTCGCCAGATCGCGGCTGATGTATCGGTAAGGAACGACAAATTCCAGATGATAATCCTTCTCCGGATCGGTCAGTGTTCCACAGGCCAGAAAAGCGCCGCGCAGCAATGATGCCATGCAGCACTCTCCGCTCAGATTTGCCCGGTTGAGCCGCAAGGCAAGCTCGCCCTTCTCATGCCCGAAGGAAGTCATCACCTGCTGCCGTTGGGCCGCCGTGCGGACGCACACCTTAAATTTGCCAGACGCAGATTGCGACATCTGCGCTTCAATGCCCGTTTCCCGCAATATCCCGTCGCAATACAGCCGCGCAATGAGCTCCGTGTCCGTCTGCATGGAAATATCGAAAAAAGAAAAGGCCCTGCTGAATAAAAGCAATCCATAAGTCTGCGCGTGTATGCAGCAAGGCGTGTTTTCAACAGAAGCAAGCTCTGCTTTTACCTGTGACGAAAATGACATAATCGCTTTCCCTATCCCTCTCGTATGAAAACAGAAACCACATCAGGGCTGATGTGAAGCCCGTCCTATTTTTTGATATCCCGATGCTGAATACTGACGCGCAAGCCCTGCTTTGCAAAATGTTCGGATAAAAGCTCAGCAAACACAACCGAGCGATGCCTTCCACCCGTGCAGCCCACCGCGATGACCAGTTGGCTTTTTCCCTCATTGCGGTAAAGCGGAACCAGATAGTCAACCAAGGACAAGAGCTTTGGAACCAAGCCCTGCGCCTGCGGCCATTTCATGACAAAATCCCGCACCGGCGCCTCGAGACCGGTATGGCCTTTGAGCTCATCCACATAAAACGGATTTGGCAGACAGCGCACGTCAAAAACCAGATCCGATTCGTTGGGAATCCCATATTTAAAGCCAAAGGATACACAGTGAATCTGCATAATCCGTGAGGAATCCTCCAGGAACATGCTCGCAATTCGTTCACGGAACTGTGTGGTCGTATACTGCGAACTATCGACAATATAATCCGCGCACTGACGGGCCGGCGCCAGAATCACGCGCTCCGCATTGATCGCATCATCGATGGAGCCCTTGGCCTTGTCCGAAAGAGGGTGCTTCCGGCGCGTCTCCTTATA
>DAWDUP010000037.1:3269-8277 GCA_052346825.1 Candidatus Fimivicinus sp.
TATCCCGGCGGCGGATGATTTCATTACTTGCCTCAATAAAAAGCAGCTTGTAATCACACCCCATCGCCTTCAGTTCACCGAGCGACTCGAGAAAATCGTCAAAAAAATTTCCAGCCCGGATATCGGTCACAACTGCAACCTTGTCCCGTTTTTCCTGCGATTGGAGAATTAGCTGTGCAAAGGTGCGGATGAGCTTCGGGGGAATATTATCGACGCAAAAAAATCCGATATCCTCCAGCGCATCCACCGCACGGGACTTCCCTGCTCCGGACATACCGGTAATAATAATGAAATCCATTACTTTTCCCCCTTTTCCTCTCCTTGGGCGTCAAAATCCAAGAAAACGGACCTCTGGCTCCAGACGAACGCCCTTTTCCCGATAAACTGTATCCTGAATCAGCCGAATCAACTCCAGAATATCGGACGAGGATGCGTTTCCAGTATTGATCACAAAGCCCGCATGCTTTTCACTGACTTGCGCACCGCCGACCGATTTTCCCTTCAATCCGCAATCTTCAATCAAAGCGCCTGCATAATAACCCTCCGGCCGCTTAAAGGTACTGCCCGCGCTGGGATATTCCAGCGGTTGCTTGGCCTTACGCCGCCCAATCAGCTCTTCCATCCGGGCCCGGATGGAAGCTTTATCTCCTGGTGCGAGACGAATCATCAGAGAAGTGATCAGGAAGCCATTCTCCCGATATGCACTGCGGCGGTATCCAAGGGCTAACGCCTTTCCCATGAAACTGCCCCGCTCCCCGCTCGGTGTCAAATGCGTGCATCCGATCAAAACGTCCTTCATCTCCCCGCCATAAGCGCCCGCGTTCATAAAGGCCGCTCCGCCTGCACTGCCGGGAATACCAAAGGCAAATTCAAGGCCGGTCAGCCCCTTTTCTAGCGCAAACCGGCACAGGCGGGTCATGCTGACGCCCGCCCCGCAGGTGATCACGCCATCCTGTTCCGTAAGCAAATCCAAGCCCGGTGCCAAACATAAAACAAGGCCCCGAATCCCATCATCGGAAACCAGGACATTGCTCCCATTGCCCAATATAACGGGCCGCAGCTTCTGCGCGTCACAGCAGCGCAGAAGCTGCGAAAGCTGCTCTTCACTGCGAGGTTCGACAAGCAAATCTGCCGATCCCCCTGTCCGAAAGGAGGTGTACTCCTTCATCGAAGCATTTCTTTTTGCAGGACAGTCAAGGGCGCACGCAAGCTCCCAAACCGCATCGAGTCCGTTCATGCATTTCTCATACCCTTCCGAATTCGCCTCCCCGCAATCAAAGAAACGGGAAGGCGAATGAGCTTTGATATTTGGCCTTTTTACATCCCCGACACAACAGGACAGGCACTGATTTGACAAAGGTAACTGGAGGAAGCTCCGGTCCATGTACAACCGTCACATGGCGGCTTTAATAATCCAATAGTGCGGCGCCGATCACGCCCGCGTCATTGCCAAGCTCCGCGGAGCAGAGCCGCGTCTGCTTCGTGGCATACATACTGTAGCGCTCGCGGCGGACGTGCTGGCGAAGAGGCTCGAGCAGCGTTTCACGTTCATGGCCGATTCCGCCGCCCACGCAGATGATTTCAGGCTGAAAGATATTGATCGCATTGATGATGCCGCAGGCCACATAGTAGATATAGCGGTCAACCACGCGCTTTGCAGCGGCGTCGCCCTTACGCATGGCGTCAAACGCCGTCCGTCCGCTAACTGCATCAATATTATTATCAACTAGCTCCCACATCATACTATCCTGAGCATGGCGCATTTCATCCTTCGTCTGCGCAATGAGGGCTGTTGCGGAGGCATAACGCTCCCAGCATCCGCGGCGTCCGCAGTTGCATTGCTCGCCGTCCACAACGATCACCATATGGCCCATCTCACCCGCAGCAAAGTTTGCGCCGTTTAGAATATGTCCGTCCACGATGATGCCGCTTCCAACGCCCGTGCCGAGCGTGATCGCAATGAAGTCCTTCACGCCTGCGCCAGCGCCTGCTTTTGCTTCACCGAAGGCTGCGCAGTTTGCATCATTTTCAAGATAGACCGGCTTCCCAAGGCGCTCATGCAGCATTTCCTGTGCGGGTACATTCTGGAAATCTAGATTATTGGAGAATTCAATATAACCGGTCGTCTTGTTCACCGTACCGGGCGTGCCGACACCAACAGAGGAAATATCGTCCATTGTAAGCCCGGCCGCCTCAACCGCCATGTGCACCGTTTTCGTGATATCGTCAAAAATCTCCGCAGCCGGACGGGGTGCGTTCGTCTTCAGCTCCCCCGTGCCGATCATCTGATATTGATCATCCACCACGCCTGAGCGGATATTTGTACCGCCTAAATCAACGCCTACTCTGTACATCTTTCTAGTCCTCCGTTGTTCCAATCTATATGATATTTCAACTGCCTCGCAGGGCAAGCCCCGAAAAAAGCGAACGTATGGAGAACCCACAGCAAAATATGCATAAGGATTTTCCCCATTCGCCCGCGCAAAATGCCTTTTTAAAAGCGCTGCCAGACCTCCATGTCGGGAGAATCAGGCTCGCTGCCATCGTCCATGCCGAGATTGTGCAGCAATTCCCGCGCCGCATTGTACCCCATCTTTTTCTGACGGTTGTTCATTGCGGCGACCTCAATGATAATCGCGAGATTCCGGCCCGGCTTCACAGGAATCACCGCAGCTGGGACGCTGATGCCGAGGATGGTGGTGAACTCATTATCGAGCCCCATCCGGTCATACACCTTTTCACTGTCCCATGGCTCCAGCTGAATGACCAAATCGATTTTTTCCGTCATCTTCACGGCGCCCATGCCGAAAATACGACGGGCATTGATGATTCCCACACCGCGCAACTCGATAAAATGGCGGATATTATCCGGCGCGGAGCCGACCAGCGTGCGTGAGGAAACCCGGCGGATCTCAACGGCGTCGTCCGCAATCAAACGATGGCCGCGCTTGATCAGCTCAATTGCGGTCTCGCTTTTACCCACGCCGCTGTCTCCCAAGATCAGTACACCTTCGCCCGCGACCTCCACGAGCACGCCATGGCGCGTTACCCGCTGGGCGAGCTCCACGTTCAGATAGGAAATCAGCGCGGACATGAAACTGGAGGTCGTCTCCGAGGTGCGCAGCAACGGAACCTCATACTTGTGGGCGTTTTCCATCAAGACCGCAGGGCATTCGAGATTGCGGGTAATTACCACTGCGCAGGGCTGACGGCACATAAAATTTTCCACACGCTTCGCGCGCTCCTCCGGAGACAGGCTATCGAGGAAAGCAAGCTCCGTCAGCCCCAGAAACTGAACGCGGCTGGGATCAAAATAATCATTATAGCCCGTGAGTATCAGCCCGGGACGGTTCACATCATAAGAAGAAATATAGAGGTCGGATGAAGCCTTGGGCAAATACAGTGCCTCCAGGGAATGGTCCCGGATCACCTTTTCAAGGGAAACAGAATATTTCGAACTCATAAGCGCGCCCTTTCCGACTCGGCGGATCTATCGCTCCGCCGCCATCTTCTTCCTGATTTTCATACAGTCCTTCATTCTGTAAATGGTTGCATGCTCCATTATAAAGCATTCTTTCAAAAGTTCCAATACCTACATTGGATTTTCTTTGATAAACTTTTTAAAAATTTTGATCGCATTTTCTCCTAAAACGAAAAAGGCTGAAAACAGGAATCCTTTTTGTTGAAAGCGTTCAGATCCGATCGTTCCCTCTGATTTTCGTCTCTAAAGACCCTTTCGAACGCGAAGAAATATTTGCGTTTTCCCACGCGTTGTTGTATGATAAAATATATCAAATGAAGACAAAAAGGAAGCGGTGAGGACACTGAGGCTCAAGGTTGGATTGATGAACGATGCGTTCCCGCCTACGCTTGATGGCACATCGACGGCGACATTGAATTACGCCAATATCATTCAGGAAAAACTCGGCGAAGTCATGGTAATAACCCCGCGTGTACCCGGCGTAAAGGATGTAGGCTATCCGTATGAGGTTTATCGCTACAAATCTTTTCCACTGAGCAAAAAGGATGAATACCGGTTCGGCTGGCCCTTTAAGCATGAATTCCGTAATTACGTGCGCAGCAAAAAGCTGGACATCCTGCATTTTCACTGCCCCCTCGCCTCTGCACATTTTGCAAAGCTGATTGTGCAGGAGCAGAAGATTCCGATTGTTGCGACCTATCACACCAAATATGATTACGATATTCGCAAACGGGCTCCTACAAAGCCGCTGCAGGATTTTTTTATTCGCTTTATTGTCAATCATATCAAGATTGCGGACGAGGTGTGGGTGGTCAGTGAAGGTGCAGGAGAAAATCTGCGTTCCCTGGGATACACGGGTGATTATATCGTCATGCCCAACGGCGTGGATTTCCCGCGTGGAAAAGTGGATACCTCCGCCGTCACAGCCCAATATCATCTGAGGGACGACGTGCCGGTCTTATTATTTGTCGGCCGCATGATGTGGTATAAAAACCTGCGCCTGCTGCTCGACGCCTTGCGCATATATAAGGATTCCGGCCACTCCTTCCATATGTTTATGATCGGAAAGGGCACCGACATGCGTGCCATAGAAAAATATGCTGCAAAAATCGGCCTTGCAAAGGAAGTTACCTTTTCAGGAAAAATTAGCGACCGCGGGCAGCTGCGGGCCTTTTACAGCCGTGCAGATGCGTTTCTCTTCCCATCTACCTTTGATACCAACGGGCTCGTCGTCCGTGAGGCGGCAGCCTGCGGCTGCCCGAGTCTTCTGATTGAAGGCAGCTGCGCGGCTGAGGGGATCGAGGACGGCATGACTGGATATCTCAGCAAGGAAAACGCCGCGGACTACGCAAAGGCCCTGGAAAACATGCTCAATGATTCAGACAGACTGCATCTGGTTGGTGAAAATGCCAGCCGGGAAATCTACCTTTCGTGGGAGGATGCCGTCCGTATGGCGTATGCCCGGTATGAAAAGCTGTGCCGCAGCTGGAATTATCCTGCCGGATATCACGACGAAAACTGGGGCAG
>DAWDUP010000037.1:8287-11741 GCA_052346825.1 Candidatus Fimivicinus sp.
ACCGCAATCGCGGTTTTTTTATGTTTTCTCATCGATCTGCTGCGAAATCACCAGGGCATCCCGTTTTATTCCGCAATTGCCGCCATCCTCTGCATGCAGCCCTTTGTCTCAAACAGCGTGAAGGTCGCGCTCAACCGCAGCATCGGCACCTTTATCGGTGGGCTGTTCGGCATGCTCGTTTTGCTTGCAGAACGGGCATGGCTTCCAAAAGATATGCCCGTTGTGCAATATTTCGTTGTTTCTCTCTGTGTGATTGTCCTGATCTATCTCACGGTAATCCTAAAAAAGACATCGGCTTCCTATATCACATGTGTAGTATTCTTGAGCGTTACCATTTCACACGGCGCAGACGTCAATCCCTATCTGTTTGCCCTCAACCGTATTATCGATACGCTTATCGGCATCGCTGTCTCCCTCACGGTAAACGCGGCCCGGCTACCGCGGAAAAAGGATAAGAATACGCTTTTTATCACCGGGTTGGACGGCGTGCTTTGGGAAAAAGGGAAAACGATCAGCTCCTTTTCGAAAATCCGACTCACTCATCTGCTCCATCAGGGCGCGCGGATCACAGCCGTAACCGACCGATCACCTGCCTCCTTTCTGCCGCTGATTGGAGACATCCCGTTTTCGCTGCCTATTATTGCAATGAATGGAGCCACGCTATACCATATTCCAAGCAATACCTATGCCTACTGCAAAACGATTCCGCGTTCAATTACAGATTGTTTGCAGGCGCTTTTTGCACAGAGGGAGGTTAACTGCTTTGTAAAAGCCGTGATTCATGACGTTCTTCATATTTATTACAGCAATTTCACCAATGAAGCGCAGGAAGACCTTTACCGCACCCGGCACGGCGGCCATTATGAAAACTATGTCTGCGCCAGCCTGCCGCAGGGGCATGAAGCGATCTGTCTGATGATTATCGATACAGGCCCATTGATTGAACGCCTGTGTCAGGAAATCTCCGCATTTTCTTTTTCTTCCGAACTGCGCTTCATACGCCGCGCAGATAGGACACATCCGCGTTATTCAATTCTGGAAATTTACAGTGCACATACAACGCTGGCGGATGCGGCGGATATTTTAAAAAGCCGCTCAAATGCGAGCAGTATCACGGTCTTCTCCAGCTGCATCGACGAGCTTTCATTGATTCGTCATGCCGATTACAGCTATGCCGTTGGAAATGCGGATGTCAGCGTGCAGGAGGCATGTCGTTACCGGACCGGCAGCGGAGAGCAGATGATTCGAACCATTTCACGCCTGTTTTATTGCCGCAGACAACAAACAGATACACAGCGGCCCGAAACGCAAAATAAAGAATAGCCGCAAGCTTCTTCATATGATAAAGCTGTATGTATCCCTTTAACTGATGTGAGATCAATTGCCTTTGCTTTGTTACTCGCTGCGCTCGTAATAAAAAATAGCCGCAAGCTTTTGCGCATATTCTAAATCCATGGCAAATTTGAAGGGGATGGGCATAACCCGTATTGCTACGGCTGAAGTGGCTGTTCCTCCTTATTTTTCTTTGAAAAGCAACGCCGCAGAGATTTCAAACGTTCTCTGCGGCGTAATTCTATTTTTGATTTCCCCATACTATTGGAAATCGCCGAGGCTCTGCACATATGCATGCATTTCGCTACGGGAGCGAATCGAATGCGTATGTGAGAGAATCTCCTCCTGCTTTTCCTTTGACTGTTTTGAAAAATACGCCATCGCACGCGGATTTTGCGCAAGCGCCATTCCAAAGCCCAAAGGCAGCTCCTCCATGCCGTTTTCCTCCTTTTATCGTTTCTGCTCGAGACGCCTGATACAGTCATGAAAATCCTGCGGCGTTCGAATGGATTCCTGTAAAAGCCTTTGCTGCATTTGCTCCGGAAGCGAATTAAAAAGCTCCCGTTCCCTATCGTTTTCATGGAACATCGTCGCCAGAGCAAGCGGCAGACCGGAATAATTGGCATATTCCATATGCGTCCTCCTTCTATCTGCTGGCAATCATGCGGTTCTAACCGTTAGTATGCAAAGATTGCATCTAATTATCCGCCGCCCAAGCATGTATAAAGGCGTTTTTTCTCTCCGATGCTAGAGCTTCTTTAGCCCCAGCACTGCGAGGATTTTCCAACAGACAAGAAGTGGCGCCTCCAAAGCCCGAAACTTTGAAGGCACCAAAAACGCAGCCAATATCAAACATTCGATTGTGCCAATACCGCCTCTTGCTGCTCCCTGCGACGCTCCTCGAGCTCCCGCAGGATCGCTTCCTTGCGCTTGCCCGTAAAGCGATAAAACAGCATTGGGATAATCGCCAGCGCAAATCCTGCCGCCGGCAGCAAGGTCACCAGTGCGAAAATGCCGTCGAGCGTTTGTGCCGTCTGCGCCTGCTGCACGACGACGCCCATCGCATTCTCGACCGGCTGCTTGAAATGGATCAGCACGAGGAAAACGGACACAGTGATCGCCGCAAAGGCGTTATTAAATTTGGTAACGGAGGAATTCAGGGAGAAGCAGAAGCCCTCCAACCGCTCGCCTGTCTTCCATTCGAGATAATCAAGGCTGTCCCCAACCATTGGATAGGCGATCGTGGAAAATACGCCGAGCGGAATCCCGCCTATCGCCAAAAACGGTAGGATGGCATAGAAATTGTCATAGCCGACGAAATAGGCGGCGCTGAGCACGACGGCTCCCATCACGCCGAAGAAAATATAGACTTTCTTATAGCCAAATCGCGTGTAGAGCGGCGGCGTTACCAGCATACCAGTAAACATCCCTGCGGCAATGATAACCACCATGATAATTTGCACTGTCCCTGGAGAGAAGCTGCTTTGGATATTGTAATTTGCAACGTATACCGCCGAGATCTGAAGCAGGTACCGGGTGCAGCTGAGCATGGTGGCAAGCAGGGTCAGCAGCATCGGCGTATTTTGAGAGGCAATGCGTATAATCTTTTTTACCGGAAGTTGCTCTTCCTTGACAGGCTGGATGCGCTCCTTTGCATTCCGGTAAACGGAGAAGAGCGCGCACATCCCAAACAGGCCAATTATGGCGGCAAAGCCGAAATAACCGCGCCGCTCTCCGAAACGGTCCGCGAGCATCGGGACAACCAGCATCGGGATCACGCTACCCACCGAGCCGACCGTAACGGCGAGGGACAGGGTTTTCGCCCGCTCACCGGCATTGGGCGTGGTTACGGAGATCAGGCTCCAGAGCGGCACATCGGTAACGGTATAGAGCGTATCGAAGATAAAATAGGTCACGGCCGCAAAGACGACCTTCCACGCGTTTGAAAGATCGGGCGCAGCAAACAAAAGCGCCGTAAAAATGCCCATCGGTACTGCAAAATAGAAAAAATATTTTCGCATGCGCCCGCGTTTCCCATTTTTTGCGCGGTCGATGAGGATGCCCATGATCGGATCGTTGACCGTGTCCCAAATGCGGGCGGCGCCCATGAGCACTGGTACTG
>DAWDUP010000037.1:11751-12491 GCA_052346825.1 Candidatus Fimivicinus sp.
GGTACTGCCGCCATCGGCAACAAAAAAATGTCCGTATAAAAATACAGGAGATAAGAGGCGATCATGCTGGATACCACATAGCTGTTGACGCTGGCAAAGCTGATGGATAGCTTTTCCTTAAAGGTGACATAACGTCTCTGGTTATCCAATGCGGAGCACCTCCTCCAGCCTGCCGTAATACCCAAAGTCAAAGTTGCGCGTGATCAGAGGAGAATCCGCCGCGCTGCCGCCCTGGCAAACAGTGGAGATCAGCCCCTGTGCCTCCTCGGCGGCATGTACCAAGATGTCCTCGACGCTGTGGCAGTAAACGCCCTCCGGATGCCTTGGATCGCGCCACACTTTGCGGTCCTCGTTGAGAATTTCAGCGCAGGGGTGATCACACTTCAGCTTATTCGAGAGATCGTAGCCGTCCGAAGAAAAACGGCTAACCGCTTTCGCAATGGGCTTTGTAAGGCTCGTCCCATGCAGTTGAAGGAAGGTGAGTACAGGAATCGTGTAGATCGCATTCGTGATCTGCGAAAGCTTCACCGTTTCGTGGAACAGGGCGGCGATCAATTTGTGCCATACCTCCGCGATCACCTGTGCCTCCCCCGCCTCCAGCCGGAGACAGTCCGTCGTAAACGTGGAAATCGGTCTGCCCGTCTGCTTGTGATACAGGGCGATGTCAATCTCTGTTTCGCACAGGCCGTGCAGGCTTGCATTGCCCCCCATCCCTGCCTTCTGGCGCTCATAGACGGAGC
>DAWDUP010000037.1:12501-13508 GCA_052346825.1 Candidatus Fimivicinus sp.
GGGTGCAAATATTTATCCGCACAGTAATGCGAAATCAGACCCGCATACCAGGAGAACAGAAGCTGTTTATGCCTCCCCGCCGTAGTTTCCTCCGCCTCCACGACGCGGAACATGGATGCAATGTCCACATCCACCTGAAAGCGGTCACCATAGCCCATTAGGCTTTTTTTACCGGGCAACACGCTGTAATAAAAAATGTCCGGCCCCATATTTCCCAGAAAAAATGCGGGCATGTAGAGAGAAAGCCCTGGCTCCTGTTCAGCCAGTCTGCACCGAAGCATCTTTCCGGCTGTCATATGTGCAATCATATCACCCATCTGAAGATCCTCCTTATCATTTAGGCCCTATGATAACAGAAGCGTTTGAAAAGGGGGTTAAGTTTGCATTAAAGGCGTGTTAAGCTCCGGCGGGAGGTATTAAAATAAAGCAAATCTTCCTATAAACGCTTTTGAAAATTCCCCTCAATCATAATATCCTCATGGGTCAGGATAAATGCCGTAGGATCCTTCTGAAGCACCGCCTTTTTGAGCAGGAGGGATTCCTTCTTGGTCACGACTGTCAAAAGGATATTCGCCTGTTCCTTTGTATAACCTCCATAACCGTTCCAGGTTGTTACGCCTCGATGTACTGTCTCAAAAATCAGCCGCTCCATATCCGGCTGCTTGGTAATAATCAGGCAGCTGCGCATGATACTCTGCAAATGCACCCGGTCGAGTGCGACCGCTGTCACAGCGCTGTAAATGATCGAATAGACCACCGTCTCGAAATCCGTCATCAAAAGGCATGCGGTATAAACGAGCACATTGAGTATCAGCAGAAGCTTCCCCACGCTGTATTTCGGATTACGTACGGTGAAATAAACGCCCAGAATTTCCTCCCCACCGCCACTGCCACCGGACAGCAGCGTCATCCCTGCGCCCACCCCGGCTAAAAGTCCACCAACCAGGCAGGCCGTCAGGCGATCCGCAAAAACAGGAGCATCCGGGATCGGGACGATGGTCAGAAAC
>DAWDUP010000037.1:13518-16675 GCA_052346825.1 Candidatus Fimivicinus sp.
GCCCAAAAAGCCGCCGTTGAACAGCCCCGCGGGCACAATAAACCAATTGAGCGCACAGGAAAAAAGCAGGGAGCCGAATACAAGCAGCAAAAGCGTTTTCCCGGATAGATAGCGCATCCATTTCATAAAAAGTCCCCCATTTTGATCGAATGAATCAGAAAAAGGATATCACAGAACGCATCAAAACGGCGTTAAAGTTATGTTAAAATTGTGTTTCAAAGGATGACAAATAGAAAATCGTTTCATTTTAATATCCAGTTTATGTTCACATTTTTTGTTCTGAGGGAGTGAAAAGGGTGGAATGCCTTCTCCCCACACCTCCCCCTTTCTCCCAGCATATACTGTAGAAAACTTTAAAAATGAAAGGTATGAAAGGCCATGGAGAATTATGTGGTATTATCAATAGAAACTCATTTGTTTTTTTCAAGAATTATGAAAGAGCATGCTCTTTTCTTAGAGGCGGGATTCCCATGCAAAGATGAGGCATGGATCCAGAAGGCGGACTGGTTCCGGCAGCAGTTTGAAGACTTGCTTCGGGAAACAGTAAGGATCGGTGATGGAAGGATTAACAGCAGCATTTTAAAATCCGATGAGTTAGTGACGGAATTCACCATACCGGCGGAAAAACGAACAGAGCATTTGAGCGGAATTCCAATTGACAGCAGGATTTCCATGATGGAAAAGAAGCTTCGCGCAGGATGCAACAGGGAAGAAAGCCGGGAAATCATCAGAAATGTTCACCGAATCAATAAACGGGCCATCTGGTTGTTGAACGGCTTGATTGACTTTAAAGAAAGTATTCTAAGGGAAGTCGGCGACGGAAAGCTTTTCAATGCCAATTACCCATTGCTGATCAAGCACATTATTCGGGAAGCAAAATTATATCGTGCCACGGTAGAGGAATTGATGCAGAATAAGCGGCTTTCTTATAGGAATCTGCGGGAGACGGAAGAGTTCTGGAATCGGATTATGATGGAACATGCACTGTTTATCCGCGGTTTGTTAGACCCCTCGGAAGTGCAGTTGATTGATACGGCGGATGAATTCGCAACGGAATACAAGAAACTTCTGGAAATGGCGAGACGGCAGGACTGCAGAGCGATGGATGAGTTGACGAAAAAATCGCTGGCAGAGACGCTGAAATACCGTGAATTTAAAGCGGCAGGAACCGAAGGGATTCTGGACTGCAAGATTGCATCCATTATTTTGCCGCTCCTTGCGGACCATGTGCTGCGTGAAGCAAATCATTATATCCGAATTTTGGAATGTAGCTGTGTGGGTTAGGAGGACTTAAAAAATGGAGCTATGCCATTATCCGAGTCCGGAAAAAACTCGATTCTATGAGATAGAGGCAATTGAAATCCCCATTGTTTACAACAAATATGGGGATCACGATCCAAATGGACTTTTGTATGTGCTCAAGAAAGATGCCGACAAAATCCGGGAAGGGGCGATCCGCAATTTTTCTCAGGAAACCCCTCAGCCATATGAAGGCGTAAAACCACTCGTCATCCGGGCAAATGTGGGGGAAAAGGTAATTGTTTCTTTCACACATTCTCTGGACCGCCCGCTATCCATTCATGTGCAGGGGCTTGCCTACGATGTGCAGACATCGGATGGGGCGAATGTAGGCTTTAACAAAGATTCTACGACACAGCACCGGATTACCTACACTTGGTATGCAATTCGGGAAGGTGTGTACTTGTTCCACGATATGGGCGATACGAGAAGCGGAGAAGAAGGGACCAATGTGCATGGACTCTTTGGAGCAATCATCGTGGAGGCAGCGGAATCCAGATGGCTGGACCCAGAGACAGGAAAAGACTTGGAAAGCGGTCTGTTTGCTGATATTTACCATCCGGCGCAACCGGCGTTTCGGGAGTATGCCGTCTTTTTTCATGATGAACTGGAAATCAAAAATAAAGATGGGAATCCTCCAACGGATCCCCACACAGGCCTGCCATCCGCCACAACCGGAATCAGCTACCGCTCAGAGCCGATGAGAAACCGCCTGCCACTCACGCAAGAGCATGCGGATACAGGAGAAGACATTTCCATGAGTTCCTGGGTATACGGAGATCCGGCACCGCCGATTTTGCGGGCGTATGTGGGAGACCCGTCGAAAATACGTCTGATTCACGGTGGAATCAAAGAAACCCATGTCTTCCATCTTCACAATCATCAATGGAGGCTGGAAGGAGAAAATGCAAACTCTACGGTGATTGATTCCATTACGTTGAGTCCGCAGGAATGTTATACGCTGGATATTCTTCATGGAGCGGGAAGCCTGAACGGGACGATCGGCGATGTGATTTTCCATTGTCATCTCTATCCACATTTTCATGAGGGAATGTGGACGTTGTGGAGAATACACGACAGGCTGGAAGACGGAACGGGAAGACTGCCGGATGGAACAGCGATTCCGCCTCTGATGCCATTGAAAGACCGGGTGGCGCCTCCGAAAAAAGACGGAGAGCATCCTGGATATCCGAATTTTATCAATGGGGAATTTGGAGAGCGGCCGTTGCAGCCGCCGCTTGGAATTTTGAATCCAGATGGAAGCAACAAGATTGAGCCAACGGAATTGGAGCGGGCGAATTTTGTGCCGGAGTTTGAGCCGGGGGCACTTTATACGGACACCTGTCCTTGTCATACGGACGGCGACTGCTGTTGCAATGAAGAAAATGTAAAAGTGTTTGAAATCGCATTGGTTCAGGCGAAGGTCATATACAACCGGTATGGCTGGAATGACCCGCAGGGAAGGTTCTTTGTATTGAAAGAAGAGCTGGAGCGGCACGGAGGCCTGGACGCCTATGTGCAGAAAATAGAAGAGCGGAAAATATGTGTGGAACCCCTTGTCATCCGTGCCAATGCAGGAGATTGTATTGAGATACGGCTTACGAATCTTCTCCCGGAATACTTGGAGGAAAGTCCATTTCAAATGGAAACGAAGACAGATATCGCAGGATACCATATCCATCTGGTAAAGTTTGATACGATTGTTTCCGATGGAGCCGCGAACGGCTGGAACAATATTGCCGGAGCAAGAAAATACGAAACTTTAATTGAGCGGTTTTTCGCAAATACAGAGCTTCGGACGGTCTTTTTCCACGATCACCTGTTTGCCAATTCCCATCAGCAGCACGGTGTATTCGGA
>DAWDUP010000038.1:0-4864 GCA_052346825.1 Candidatus Fimivicinus sp.
GCACCGCAATACCTTCCTCGATTCCCCGCGGCTGTTAAATGCGGATTATTCGATGCGGGGGAGGTCGGATTTGTTTTTTGCCGGGCAGATCACAGGCGTTGAAGGGTATATGGAGTCGGCGGGCTCCGGCATCCTTGCCGGGATCAATGCAGCGCGCAGGCTGCGCGGGCAAGCCCCCCTCCTGCTGCCGGGGGAGACCATGCTCGGCGCGCTGGCGGCCTATATCAGCGACCCGTCGGTTGAAAATTTTCAGCCGATGGGAGCGAATTTCGGCGTACTGCCGCCGCTTGACCGGCAGATTCGGGAGAAAAAGGCGCGCTATGAGGCGCTTTCCAACCGTGCGCTGGGAGCGCTTTCCGCCCGGCTGCGGGAGGAAGGCTTCAATCAATAAAACGGCATGAAAATGCACAATATAGAGAGAAGGTCAGACGAATGAAAATCATTGCAGACGCATTCGGCGGGGATAACGCGCCGCTTGAAATTCTCAAAGGCTGCGAAATGGCAGTGCGCGAGCTTGGCGTTACGATCCTCCTCACAGGCGATGAGGCGAAGATCAGCGCCTGCGCGCAGGAAAACGGGATTTCCCTCGACTGCATGGAAATCCTCCATGCGCCGGACGTGATGGGTATGGAGGATACGCCGACGAGCATTGCAAAGGAGAAGGGCGATACTTCTATGGCAGTCGGCCTGAAGGCGCTGGCCGGGGGCCGGGGCGATGCGTTCGTCTCCGCGGGCAGCACGGGAGCGCTGGTCGTGGGCGCGACGCTCATTGTCAAGCGTATCCGCGGCGTACGCCGCACGGCGATTGCAAGCGTTCTGCCGTCGAATGAGGCGCCGTTTTTGCTCATAGACTGCGGCGCGAACGTGGAATGTACCGCGCAGATGCTCGATCAGTTCGGCGCGATGGGCAGCTTTTACATGCAGAAGGTGCTCGGCGTGGAGCGGCCCCGCGTAGGCCTTGCCAACATCGGCACGGAAAAAACCAAGGGCGGGCCGCTCCAGCTGGAAGCCTATGAGCTGATGGAAACGTCGGATTATCACTTCATCGGCAATATTGAGGCGCGCGACGTCCCCTTTGGCGCGTGCGACGTGCTGGTGGCGGATGGCTTCACGGGCAATATGCTCCTGAAAATGTATGAGGGCGTGGCCGGGGCGATGATGGCCAACATCAAGAGCATCTTCAAAAAGAATGCGATGACAAAGCTCAGCGCCCTGATGATCAAAAACGGACTGATGGATTTTAAAAAGCGAATGGATTACACCGAGTTTGGCGGAGCGCCGCTTCTGGGTATCTCAAAGCCGGTGATCAAGGCGCACGGCTCCTCCAATGCGAAGGCGTTTTGCAGCGCGATCCGGCAGGCAAAGCAATTCAGCGAGACGGGCGTGATTGAGAACATTGCAAACGCGGTATCCAAAACCAATCAGGATACAAAAGCTTGAGAAACTTGTTCTGAAAAGGAGAGCGGGTTTCAAACCGGGCATGGAAAGGATGGACATACGGATGAACGATCGGGAAAAGCTCAAGGAGCTGGAAAAAAAGCTGGGATATACCTATCAGGATCTCAATCTGCTGGAGCGCGCGCTGACGCATTCTTCCTATGCCAACGAGCGGCAGGTTTCCTATGGCAGCAACGAGCGCCTGGAATTTTTGGGCGATTCCGTGCTCGGCTTTATCACGGCGGATTATTTTTACCGTCATTTTTCCCATCTGCCAGAAGGCAAGCTGACGAAGCTGCGCGCGGCGACGGTGTGCGAGAAATCCCTGCACGGCTTTGCAGTGGAGATTTCGTTGGGGGAATACCTGCGCCTGGGTCACGGTGAGGAGAACACAGGCGGCCGCGAGCGCCCCTCGATTCTGGCAGACGCTTTTGAAGCGGTGATCGCGTCGATCTATCTCGACGGCGGGATTGAGAGCGCGCGCACCTTTGTGCTGCGCTTTATCAAGGACGCGGTGCAGCACAGCCTGCCATTTAAGGATTATAAGACGACGCTGCAGGAGATCATTCAGCAGAACCCGGAGGAGGAGCTGGAATATGTCCTCACGGATGAAAGCGGGCCTGATCACGACAAGTCCTTCACCGTGGAGGTGCATCTCAACAGTAACGTCATCGGCCGCGGCACGGGCCGAAGCAAAAAGCTCGCCGAGCAGGCGGCGGCGCGCGAGGCACTCTCGCTGATGGGCCTGTGAGCGGGAAGCATATCAACATCGCCCTATTCATCCCGCACGAGGGGTGCCCGCACCAGTGCAGCTTCTGCAATCAGCGCAGCATTTCCGGCGCAGTCAAAAAGCCACGCTCAGAAGATGTGAAAGCCGCTATGGAGACGGCCCTGCGATCGCGGGATTGCACGGGCGCGCAGCTTGCCTTTTTCGGCGGCAGCTTTACAGCGATTCGCAGGGATGATATGCTGGAATTGCTGGATGCCGCGCAGCCGTACCTGAAAAAGCGGCAAATCGCGGGGATTCGTGTTTCCACCCGGCCCGACGCAGTGGACACCCCCGTGCTTGCGCTTTTAAAGCAATATGGCGTGACCGCCATTGAGCTCGGCGCACAGAGTATGGATGACCGCGTCCTGTTTCAGAACGGCCGCGGCCATACGGCGCAGGATGTGGAGGATGCCTCCCGGCGCATCCAGGAGATGGGCTTCGAACTCGGGCTCCAGATGATGACGGGCCTTCCGGGCGATACGCCGGAAGGGTCGGTGGACTCGGCGCGCAGGCTCCTTTCGCTCAGGCCCGATACCATGCGGATCTATCCCACCATCGTGCTGGAAGGCACACCTCTGGCGCGTCTTTATCGGGCTGGCATCTACATACCGCAGCCGCTGGAAGAGGCGGTGAAGCTGTGCGCAGCGCTATTGCTGCTGTGCGAGGAAGCGGGCGTGCCCGTGATCCGCCTTGGGCTGCATGCGGGCGGAGAGGTGCAGGAGGGATATCTTGCAGGGCCGTGGCATCCGGCGTTCCGGGAATTGTGTGAGGGTGAACTCTATTATCAAAATGCATGCTCCGCGTTGCAGCGTATTCTCCCGCGGGGCGGAAAAGCCGTTTTACGGGTTGCGCCGCGCTTTGTTTCCCAGATGGCGGGCCAGCGCCGCAGGAATCTGGAAAGGCTGAAGGAGCAGGGCTTCGACTGCCGGGTCAAAGCAGATGCATCGTGTCAAAAATATGAAGTAAAGTCAGAGCGCCAGAGATGAGATGTCAGACGTTAGCGGAGGCGGCCCTTCCGCGCTGATGTCTGAGATCTGATGGCTGTCGTCTGAACATGGAGGTTCCATACCGGATGATTTTGAAATCGCTTGAAATGCAGGGCTTTAAGTCCTTCCCGGACAAGACCGTGCTCACCTTTGACAAGGGGATCACCTGTGTCGTCGGCCCCAACGGCAGCGGAAAGAGCAACGTCTCCGACGCGGTGCGCTGGGTGCTCGGCGAACAATCCACCAAAAGCCTGCGCGGCTCCAAGATGGAGGATGTGGTATTCAGCGGCACCGGCGTGCGCAGGGCGCAGGGCTTTGCGGAGGTCACACTGCGGCTCGATAATAGCGACCGCTCCCTTTCCCTCGACGAGGACGAGGTGGCGGTTACCCGCCGCTACTACCGCTCCGGAGAGGGCGAATACCGCATCAATGGAAACGCCGTGCGGCTGAAGGATATCCACGAGCTGTTTATGGACACGGGCCTTGGGCGTGATGGCTATTCGATCGTCAGCCAGGGCAAGATCGCGGATATGATCTCCGCAAAATCCGGAGAGCGGCGCGAGATGTTCGAGGAGGCAGCGGGGATCTCCCACTACCGCTACCGGCGGGCGGATGCCAACCGGAGACTTGAGCAGGCGCAGGAGAACCTGGTGCGCCTGAAGGATATCCTCTCAGAGCTGGAAGCGCGCGTGGAGCCCCTGCGCGAGCAGAGCGAAAAGGCGGAGCAGTTCCTGGTGCTGGCGCAGGAGAAAAAGGAGCTGGAGATCGGCCTGTGGCTGCATACGATCCGGCAGTCCAACGAGCGCCTGCGCGAGCAGGAGCACAAGATTGCGCTTGCCAATGCCCAGCATGAGGGCGCGCAGCGGGAGCTTGCTGAAATCGAAGAGGAGATCGAATCGATCATCGCCCAGTCGCAGGAGGTTACGGTGCGCATCGATGAAGTGCGCCACGGGGCTGCCCGGCTGGAGGAGGAGGCTGCCCGGCTGGAAGCACAGGCGGCTGTGGCGGATAACTCGATTCTACATAACAACGAGGCGATTGCCCGCATCCAGCGCGACAGGGAGCAGGCGCAGGAGACCTGCCGCCACCTCGAAGCGCGTATGGCGCAGGCACAAGGCGCAATTGAACAATTGATCGCGCAGGCAGAGGAGAAGCATGCAGCGCTGGAGAGCTTATCCTGCCAGGCGGCTCAATTCAACGCGCAGGGGGAGGCTCTTGCAGGCCGCTCTGCCGAAATGGCGGCAGAGATCGCAGAGCTCGGCGGGCAGGTGGCCGACTGCCGCGTGCAATCGTCGCATGTGGAGAGCACCATGGCGGAGATCACGTCGCGCGTAGAGACGATCGACGAAACGTTTGCCGCCCGCAGTGAGCTTATCGAGCGATTGAGCCGTGAAAAGCAGGCGGCAGAGGCTGTCTTCGCAAAATGTGGGGAAACGGTGGAGGAGCTCTCCAATGCGATGAAGGGCTACTCCATGCGGCTCGATTCCCGCCGCGCAAAGGCGGAAAAGCGCAAAAAAGAGCATGAGTCCCTTGAGATTGATCTGAGGCAAAAGACCTCGCGCGTCAATATGCTCGAGGATATGGAAAAAAATATGGAGGGCTATACGGGCAGTGTGCGCGCGGTCATGCGGGAGGCAAAACGCGGCAATCTGCGCGGCATCCATGGCGCGCT
>DAWDUP010000038.1:4874-14410 GCA_052346825.1 Candidatus Fimivicinus sp.
GATCTCCGTGCCGGAGCAGTACGCCACTGCAATTGAAACGGCCTTCGGCGCGGCGCTCCAGAATATCGTGACGGATCGTGAAAGCGATGCGAAGCGGGCAATCCAATTCCTCAAGGAGACCAAGGGCGGCCGGGCGACCTTCCTGCCCCTGAGCGCTGTGCGCGGCCGTATGCTGGAGGAAAGGGGCCTTGCCCAGTGCGAGGGCTTTGTTGCCGTCGCGTCCGATTTGGTATCGTGCGATGCGAAATATGAGGCGGTCGTCAGAGCGCAGGTGGGCCGCACGGCAGTGGCAGAGAATATGGACTATGCCATTGCCATCGCGCGCAGATTCAGCTATCGATTCCGGATCGTCACGCTCGATGGCCAGGTCATCAATGCCGGTGGCTCAATGACAGGCGGCTCCCGTATGCAGAACGCAGGCTTTTTGAGCCGCTCAAATGAGATTGATAAGCTGCGCGCCGAGATGCAGGCCGCGCAGGCGAAGCTCAATGAGAGCGCTGCGGCCTATAAAACGGCGCGGGAGGAATTCGCCGCGGCGCAGGCGGAATTTGAGGGCGCGCAGGCGGATTTGACGCGTGCGCAGGAGGAGCGCGTGCGCAGTGAAAGCGCGCTCCGTCTGGCAGCAGGCCAGTTGGAGACGGCGAACGCGACAGCGGACGAATTGGTAAAGGAGCGCGAGTCAGCGCTGGAACGGCTGGACGGCCTGAAAAAGGACCAGGAGGCGGCGCTTGCCCGGGAAGCAGAGCTTTCCGCCCGGATGGAAGAGGCGGAGGGAAGGTTGGCCGCCGTAACCGGGGAGCGGGAAGCGCTTGCCGCGAAACGCCAGGCGTTGAGCGGGCAGGAGAATGAGCTGCAGCTTGCCCTGCTTGCGGCGGAGAAGGATCGCCAGGCCCATGCGGAGACGATCGAATCCCTGGACCGCCGCCGGGCCGGGCATCTGGCGCGTGTGGAGGAGCTTTGCGCGGAGATTGCGGGCGTGGAGGAGAAAAACCGGGCCCTTGCCGAGGAAAAAGCCGGCCTGGAAGAACAGGCGCAATCCCTGCGCGGGCAGAGCGGCGGCTCGAAAGAGGAGATCGAGGGTTATATCGCTCAGCGCAATGAGCTGGAAGCGCGCTCTTCGAAGCTGAGGCTAATGGAGCGGGCGAAATCTGCCGAGCGGGAGAAATTGAGCGGCGAGCTCGCCCGCCTGGAGGAGCGCAAGGCAGCCATGCGCAAGGAGTATGACGAAACGGTCAATAAGCTCTATGACGAATACCAGCTCACCCGCCGGGAGGCGGAGCAGCTCTGCCCGGAGCTCAAGGAGCCGGCAAAGGCGCAGCGGCGGCTTTCCGAACTCAAGGCGCAGATCCGCGCGCTGGGGAGCGTCAACGTTAGCGCCATTGAAGAATATAAGGAGGTCAGCGAGCGCTATACCTTCCTGAAGGAGCAGATCGGCGATGTGGAAGCCTCCCGCGACGAGCTGCTCCGGCTGATCGAGGAGCTGACGAAGAAGATGTCGGATCAGTTCCGCGAGCAGTTCTATAAGATCAACTCCCACTTCGGGGAGACGTTTACCGAGCTGTTCGGCGGCGGCAAGGCGGAGCTCCTGCTGGAGGACCCGCACGACGTGCTCGAATGTGGCATCGACATCAAGGTTCAGCCGCCGGGCAAAAACGTGCAGAATATCGACCTCTTATCCGGCGGGGAGAAGGGCCTTTCGGCCATCGCGCTCCTGTTTGCAATCCTGAAGGTGACGCCATCGCCCTTCTGCATCTTCGACGAGGTGGAGGCCGCGCTCGACGACGTCAACGTTACGCGATATGCGCAATACTGCCGCCGCATGACGCGCAGCACCCAGTTCATCCTGATCACCCACCGCCGCGGCACCATGGAGGAGGCGGATGTCCTCTATGGCATCACCATGCAGGAAGAGGGCGTGTCCAAGATGCTGGAGCTTAAGACGGCGGAGATGGCGAAAAAACTGGGAATTGGGTAAAAACGGTCACAAGCTTTCTTTGGGAAACACGTGGATTTCTTTGCCGTATTATGGTATGATAAACGCAAAACCTGTTTTGCATTCCGGTCAGGTCATTTCATGGTATGGCCAAGTATACAGAGCTTCCGGCAAGCCGGAAGGAAGAGAAAATCAGGGGGCCGATTCGATGGGGATTTTTAAAAAATTTAATTTCGGATTAAAAAAGACGCGCGACCAGATGTCGGGCGCAATCGATTCCGTGCTGGAGGCGAGCGCGGCAATCGACGACGCACTGTTTGAAGAGCTGGAGGAAATCCTCATCATGGGCGATGTGGGCGTGACGACGGCGCAGCATATCATGGACGAAGTGCGTGAGCGCGTAAAAAAGCGCGATCTGAAAAAGCCGGACAAGCTAAGGCGTGTCATAAAAGAGGTGGTAGCCGACATGCTCTCCGGAAAGGAAGGGATGGAGCTCGATACGATTCCTTCCGTGATCCTGGTCATCGGGGTCAATGGTGTGGGCAAGACGACCACCATCGGCAAAATGGCGGCCTATTACAAGGCACAGGGCAAGAAGGTCATCCTTGCAGCGGCGGACACCTTCCGTGCGGCTGCAATCGAGCAGCTTGAGGTCTGGGCCGACCGCGCCGGGGTGGAGATCGTCAAGCACCGCGAGGGGGCGGATCCGGCGGCGGTGATTTTCGATACGATTGCGGCCGGCAAGGCGAGAAACGCCGATCTCATCATCTGCGATACGGCGGGGCGGCTGCACAATAAAAAGAACCTGATGGAGGAGCTTGCGAAGATTTACCGCGTCATCGACCGGGAGCTGCCCTATTCGGACCGTGAGGTGCTCCTCGTGCTCGATGCGACCACGGGGCAGAACGCCGTCAATCAGGCGCGCGAATTCATGAATGTGGCCGAGATTACGGGCATCGTGCTGACAAAGCTCGATGGTACGGCGCGCGGCGGCGTGGTGCTGAGCATTATGGATGATTTGAAGATTCCGGTCAAATTTGTCGGCGTGGGCGAGCAGGTCGACGACCTGCAGCCATTTGACGCGGAAGCTTTTACGGAAGGCTTGTTTGAAAATATCAGCCGGGAAGACGGGCCGCAGGCGGAGTAAGATATGTTGGCCAGCAAAGTGCGCCTCCACGGAAAGGATGGTTATCACGATGGGAAAATTGACGAAGGCGATCCGGGCAATCGGCCGCTTTTCCTGGCGGCTGTGGAAGAAAATCTACCACCGCTGGTATGATCGCGGCGGCGAGCGCTACCATCCACTGGAGCTGGCCCACAAAAAGCATCCCGGCCTCTGGGATTATCTTGGAGATCCAAAACGAGACCAGCGCTCGAACAAGCTCACGGTGCGCCATCAGCGGCGCCTGGAGCGGCGCAGGCAGAACAGACTGCTCCGCAGGGAGCGGCGGTATCTGCGCAGGCAGCGCTGGAGAGCCCGCCTGAGTATTTCAAAATAGGGCAGGAAAGGCAGAAATACCGTATGGATTTTTTGATTGCAACACATAATAGAAAAAAGCGCGCCGAGCTCGCTCGGATTTTATCCCCTTTGGGTGTCCGGGTCCTCACGGCGGAGGAAGCGGGGATTACGCTGACCGATGTGGAGGAGACGGGGAAGACCTTTGAGGAGAATGCGTTTCTCAAAGCGGCGTCCGGCTGTAAAGAGAGCGGCATGCCGTGTATCGCGGATGACTCGGGGCTCGAGGTTGACGCATTGAATGGCGCACCCGGCGTATATTCCGCACGCTATGCGGGCGAGCACGGAAATGATCAGAAGAATAACCGACTATTGCTAGACAATTTAAAGGATGTGCCGCAGGAAAAGCGCACGGCGCGGTTTGTCAGCAGCGTCTGCTGTGTATTTCCGGATGGGAGGCATTTTACAGTGCGCGGTACCTGCGAGGGGATGATCGCCTTGGCACCGAAAGGGAGCGGAGGGTTTGGATATGATCCGCTGTTTCTCGTCGGGGGCCAGACCTTCGGCGAGCTGACCGCCGAGGAAAAGGACCGTGTCAGCCACCGCGGAAATGCGCTGCGAAAGCTGGCGCAGGAGCTTCCCAAGTATCTTGACAATGAAAGGAAAACCATATGACAAGTAAGGAAAGGGCTGCGCTGCGCGCGCAGGCCAATACATTGGAAGCTCTGTTTCAAGCGGGCAAGGGCGGCGTAAATGACGCGCTCATCGCGCAGACGGACGACGCACTGCGCGCAAGGGAGCTGATCAAGCTGAAGGTCCTCTTGGAGACGACCCCGGAGCCTCCCAAGGTGATTGCACAAAAGCTTGCTGAGGCGACCGGAGCGGAGATCGTGCAGGTAATCGGCGGCAGCATCGTTTTATACCGCTACAGCCCCACTCTGCACGAGCCGGTGAAGAAGGAAAAGCCGAAATCTGGCACCGGCAACCGGCCGAATAGCCGCAAGAGCGCGGCCCGGCTGCGCCAGAGGCGGGAGGATGGCCGTTTCCCCGCGCGGCAGAGCCGGGGGCGCGGCAAATAAGGCTTGACCGATGGGAGGGGACCGCGATGGAAGAGGAGAACGTGCAGGATGCGTGCAGGCAACGTATCGGCATATTCGGCGGCACCTTCAACCCGCCGCACAGCGGCCATGTTCATCTGGCGCGCTCTCTTGCAGCGGCGCTTCGGCTCGACCGGGTGCTCATCATTCCGGCAAATTTGCCGCCCCACAAGCAGGCGCAAATGCTTGCAAGCGGAGCGGATAGGATGCAGATGTGCCGGCTCGCATTTCCAGACACATTGTTTGAGGTGAGCGACATTGAACTTTCCCGCGGGGGAAAGAGCTATACCTGCGACACACTGGCAGCGCTTCGCGAAAAATATGCGGACGCTTCCCTCTATTTATTCATGGGCACAGATATGCTGCTCACCTTTCACCAGTGGCGCGCCCCCCGTGAAATCCTGCGCATGTGCAGGCTGTGTGTAGCGGCGCGTGGAGATATGGGAGAGTATGAATCGCTCGAATCATATATCCGTGGCGGCCCATTGGGAGATATCCGGGACCGCGTTACACTCTGCGTGACGCAGCCGTTTCCCGTGAGCTCCACTGAGCTTCGCAAGATGCTCGCGCTGGGGCGTGCTGCAGAAGGGCTTCTGCAGCATGATGTAATTTGTTATATTCAGAAAAAGGGGCTTTATCGGATGCTGGATACGCAACGCAACGGGGAATTTATTTCTGCCATACAGGAGAAGCTTCTCCCGGAGCGGTTTACCCATTCGCTCAATGTGGCAAAAGAGGCCGAACGGCTGGCCCAAAAATACGGAGCGGACCCGCAAAGGGCATATACAGCGGGCATTCTGCATGATATAATGAAAAACAGCCCTCCGGAGGAGCAGCTTTCCATCATGGAGCAGGCTGGCGTCACCCTCACGGTGGACGAGCGCGCCAACCCAAAGCTCTGGCACGCGATGGCCGGAGAGGCCTATGCGCGCGCTGTACTACATGTACAGGACGAAGAAATCCTACAGGCGATCCGCTATCACACCACGGCGCGCGCAGGAATGGGCGCACTTGAAAAGGTGCTTTACATTGCCGATTTTATCTCTGCGGATCGTGATTATGACGGCGTGGAGGATATGCGTAAAGCGGCCGAGGTGAGCCTGGAGTCTGCCATGCTCGAAGGAATGCGCTTCTGCATTGTCGATTTGGTGCAGACCGGGCAGGTGATTCATACGGACAGCGTGGAGGCCTATAATGAAATAATCATAAGCGCAGCTGCCCGGGAAAGGATGTCAAATGCGTAAAACGGAGGGGCGCTTTCAGGGGCGCATGCTGCTTTACTGCCTGTTTGTGTCTTTTTGCTTCCTGACGATCTGTTCGAAGAGCTCTTTTTTATATCCGCTCAATAACGGGAGCGATATCCAGTGCTTTTTTACCGTGGGCAAAGGGATGATGCACGGCCTTGTCCCCTATCGGGATCTTGTAGAGCAAAAGGGGCCTCTGCTCTATTTTTTATATGGGCTCGCTTCCCTTGTTTCCGAGCACTCGTTTTTGGGTGTTTATCTGCTGGAGCTCCTTTGCTATACGGGCTTTCTCTATTGCTCTTATCAGATTTTTTCTCTCTTCTTCAAGCAGGCTCTGGCAAAATATTTTTATATCGCCGCGCCGCTGATGGCGGCGGTCACCTTCACCTCCCCAAGCTTTTTTCACGGAGGAGAAACCGAAGAGCTGGTCCTGCCGCTGCTCGCCTTTTCGCTCTATCTGCTGCTGCGCTATTGCAGGGAGGAATACCCCGGCCCGATGCCGTTTAGCTGGCTTCTTCTTTCGGGGCTGTGCGCGGGCTGCGTGCTGTGGATGAAATTTTCTCTTCTTGGCTTCTGGATCGGGTTTATGGCGGTTGTCTTTTTTTCCCTTCTCGTCACCCGGCGGTTCGCCAGGGCAGTGGGCAGCTGCTTTGTCTTCCTGGGTGGCATGGCCGCCACGGCGCTGCCATGGCTTGCTTATTTCGGTGCGAGGGACGCGCTGGATGATTTGATAGAGGTCTATTTTTATCACAATATCTTCAGCTATTCCGTTCAGATGACGGTAGGTGAGCGGCTCATCGGCGTAGGGGAAGCTTTTTCTCGCATGCTGTACCGTACGCCATGGCTGTTCGGCGCATTGTGCATCGGCGTAATCGGCCTGCTGATTTTGCGCAGGCTGCATCAGAACTGGCTGGGGGCTGTCGCACCGTTCGTATGCGCCCTT
Source organism: Candidatus Fimivicinus sp. (assembly GCA_052346825.1). Taxonomy (GTDB): domain Bacteria; phylum Bacillota; class Clostridia; order Oscillospirales; family Acutalibacteraceae; genus Fimivicinus. Next base: position 11,548 of record DAWDUP010000038.1, read on the forward strand.
TGCCTTGCACTCGGCCTTTACTGGGGCGGGCGGCGGTTTACCTATTACTTTTTCATCTTTGCCGGCTTTACCTCCTTGGCGGCGGTTGTAGTTACATATCTGATTGTTACGCTGGGAGAGAAACTTTTAAAACTGCGCGTTTCCATGCCAAACCGCCGGCTGATGGCACTGTCCGCTGCGCTGACGCTCGCGCTCACGGGGCTCTCCTACTTCGTCTGCGAGAACACCTATCTGCTGGGAACGCCGAAGGAGCAGTGCGTCCAGTATCGCTTTGCGGAGATCATTCATCAAAAAAAGAATGCCACCTTGCTCAACTATGGTTTTCTCGATTTTGGCTTTTACTATGCCGCAGATATTCTGCCGGTCAACCGGTATTTCTGTTTGCTCAATATTGAGGATGAGAGGCTGCCGGAAATGCGCGCCCAGCAGAATCAGATCGTGCGGGAGAGAGGCGTGGACTTTGTAGTGATGGCAATCAACCCTGCTCAAGATATTGAAAGCCTGTATTTGCCAGACCTGTTCCGCAATTATGAGGTTGCGGCGCAGCAGGTGGATATTTGTGATAACAATATTCAGGTGAAATACGTGCTGTTTCAGGCAAAAGACATTGGGCGACTTTCGTAAATTTGTCATTTTGGTGAATACTAGCATCGGTAAACAAGGGGGAAACAGCGCTGCCCGGCAGCCGCAAAGCCACGTTTGCCATGGTCTCGGCCTCGGTTGTGGCCTTGCAAACCTGCCCCTGTTCACCGATGCTATAGAGTGATTATAAAATTCGGAGGGATTTGATGACAGGAATTGATTTGGTAAGGGCGGCGGTCCGTGCGTTGGATGAGAAAAAGGCGGAGGATATTGAAGTGATTCAGATCACAGAATTATCCGTTGTGGCCGATTATTTCGTCATTGCAAACGGTACGTCCAATACGCACGTGCGCGCGCTCGCGGGCGAGGTGGAGGATCAGCTCTCCAAGCTCGGCGTGGAGGCAGGTCACATTGAGGGCCGTGCCACAGGCTGGATTCTCCTCGATTACGGCAGCGTGGTCGTACACGTGTTCCATAAGGAGAGCAGGGAATATTATAACCTTGAGCGCCTCTGGGCGGACGGCAAGGTGATCGATATACAGGATATGATTGACGGCTGAAACGCTTCCCCCGCAGCAATTTTGAATAGCGGGAGGCATTTTGAAGAAAGGCTGTGGCCTTTTTCAAAAAGGAGTTACACGCATTTGTAAGCCGGTAAAATGGCTTGCAAACCGGGCGAAAACTCCCGGATTTTTAGAAAGGGTGGACATGCACATGAACTACGATTTTAAACAGGTGGAAAAGAAATGGCAGGACCGGTGGGAGGAGACGGGCGTCTTTCATGCCAAGAATGAGTATGACCGCCCAAAATTCTACTGCCTTGTGGAATTTCCGTACCCGTCCGGGCAGGGGCTGCACGTTGGCCATCCGCGCTCCTATACGGCGCTGGATATCGTTGCACGCAAAAAGCGGCTGCAGGGCTATAATGTGCTCTATCCGATGGGCTGGGATGCCTTTGGCCTGCCCACAGAGAACTATGCCATCAAAAACCATATCCACCCGGAGATCGTGACGCGTGACAACGTGGCGCACTTTAAGCAGCAGCTGCAATCCCTCGGATTTTCCTTTGACTGGAGCCGCGAAGTCAATACGACAGACCCATCCTATTACAAATGGACGCAGTGGATTTTCCTCCAGCTGTTCAAAAAAGGCCTGGCCTATAAGAAGGAGATGGCCGTCAACTGGTGCCCCTCCTGCAAGTGCGTGCTTGCCAATGAAGAGGCCGCAGGCGGTGTGTGCGAGCGCTGCGGCAGCGAGGTGGTACGCAGGGTGAAAAGCCAATGGATGCTCAAGATCACAGCCTATGCCCAGCGGCTGCTCGACGATCTGGATGATCTCGATTTTATCGACCGCGTCAAGGTGCAGCAGCGCAATTGGATCGGCCGCTCCACCGGTGCGGAGGTCGATTTCACCGCGACCACGGGTGATCAGATGACCGTTTACACCACCCGACCGGATACGCTCTTCGGCGCAACATACATGGTGCTCTCACCGGAGCACCCCCTCATCGAAAAGTGGGCGGATAAAATTGAGAATCTGGACGAGGTGCGCGCTTATCAGGCGGAGGCGGCCCGCAAATCCGACTTTGAGCGCACGGAAGTCAATAAGGATAAGACCGGCGTATGCATTAAAGGCGTGCGCGCAGTGAACCCGGTCAACAACACGGAAATCCCGATCTTCATCTCTGACTATGTCCTCGTTTCGTACGGAACGGGTGCGATCATGGCAGTTCCCGCGCACGACACGCGCGACTGGGAATTCGCGAAGAAATTCGATCTGCCGATCATCGAAGTCGTCAAGGGTGGCGACGTGGAAAAGGAAGCGTTCACGGACTGCGCGACCGGCGTAATGGTCAACTCCGGCTTCCTGACGGGTCTTACGGTGGACGAGGCGAAGGTGAAAATTACCGAATGGCTCACGGAGAATGGTAAGGGCCGTTCCAAGGTAAACTTTAAGCTGCGCGACTGGGTCTTCTCCCGCCAGCGCTATTGGGGCGAGCCGATTCCGATCGTCTACTGCGAGAAGTGCGGCTATGTGCCGCTGCCGGAGGATCAGCTCCCGCTGAAGCTGCCGCTGGTGGATTCCTACGAGCCGACAGAAACGGGCGAATCCCCGCTTGCCAAGATGACGGACTGGGTGAACACCACCTGCCCGCACTGCGGCGGACCTGCCAAACGTGAAACGGATACCATGCCCCAGTGGGCGGGTTCCTCCTGGTATTTCCTGCGCTATTGCGACCCGCACAATGACAGGGAGCTCGCCTCCAAGGAAGCGCTCGAAT
>DAWDUP010000038.1:14420-16047 GCA_052346825.1 Candidatus Fimivicinus sp.
GTGGACTGGTACAACGGCGGCATGGAGCATACCACGCTCCACCTGCTCTACAGCCGCTTCTGGCATAAATTTCTCTATGATATCGGTGTGGTGCCCACGAAGGAGCCGTATCAGAAGCGCACGAGCCACGGCATGATCCTCGGCGAGAACGGCGAGAAAATGAGCAAATCCCGCGGCAATGTCGTTAACCCCGACGATATCGTCAATGAGTATGGCGCGGATACCATGCGTCTGTACGAGATGTTCATCGGTGATTTCGAGAAGGCAGCGCCGTGGAACTCCGCCTCGATCAAGGGATGCAAGCGGTTCCTCGACCGTGTGTGGAATCTGCAGGAGATCGCTATTGACGGCGACGGCTACCGCCCGGAGCTGGAAGCGCTCATGCACCGCACGGTCAAGAAGGTGACGGAGGATATCGACAACCTTAAAGCAAACACGGCGATTGCCGCGATGATGAGCCTGCTCAACGCCATCTGCGACACGGGTGCTGTGACGAAAGGCGAGCTTCGCACGCTGGCGCTTCTGCTCAACCCATTTGCTCCGCATATGACAGAGGAGCTCTGGGAGCAGATGAGCTTTGGTGGCACGGTAACGGATCAGCAGTGGCCCACCTACGACGAGGCAAAATGCAAGGATGAAACGGTCGAGATCGTCATGCAGATCAATGGCAAGGTGCGCGCGAAGCTGAATGTTCCGGCGGAGATCGAGGCGGCGGACGCGATCGCACTCGCAAAGCAGGATGAGAAGATAAAGGCGGCGATCGCGGGTATGCAGATTGTCAAGGAGATCTATGTCAAGGGCAAGCTGGTGAACCTTGTGGTGAAGCCGCAGAAATAAAGAAAAAAATCCCTCTCCGCCCGAGTGACAGAGAGGGATTTTGGGAGCGATGGAGATTTTCCATTTTGCATACTGAACCCGTTGACAAAGCAGAAAAAATGATTTAGAATGAAGATGAACGGTGGCGCTGCCGCAGAGACGGTTCGCCTCCAGATCGTATTACAAAGTAATCGCTATCTTTGTGAGGGATGGGCGGTTACTTCTTTTTTATGCTGAGAGCGGTGAGGAGGACTCCGATCACGCTGACGATTACAAGAGAAAAGCTAAAAAGGCTTTCATATGTAACATACTGCACAGCATCACCTCCTTTTGGAGGCGAAGAGTGAACCGCCTGCCGCTTAGGGCAGTGCCACATGTCAATTATATATGATGAATACTATTCGGTCAATATTTTCCATGAAAAAGTGCTTTGTTTGTCGAACCCGTTGACAAAGCAGAAAAGATGATTTAAAATAAAAATGAACGGTGGCGCTGCCGCAGAGACGGTTCGCCTCCAGATAGTTGTTACAGAGTAACCGCTAACTTTTCGAGGAGTGGGCGGTTACTTCTTTTTTATGCTGACAGCTGTTAAGACAAGGCCGATAATGCCAATGATTACAAGTGAAAAACTGAAAAGGCTTTCATATGTAACATACTGCACAGCATCACCTCCTTATGGAGGCGAAGAGTGAACCGCCTGCCGCTTAGGGCAGCGCCACATGTCAATTGTATATGATAAATACTGTTTAGTCAATATTATCCAAATAAACCGCTCGATTTCAGGGAAATCAGACGGTTTTTTGCTTTTAAA
>DAWDUP010000038.1:16142-16482 GCA_052346825.1 Candidatus Fimivicinus sp.
CCGCAGAATAAGTAGCGCAGGCTCGTTGCTTTCATCGTTGCCGATGGGGGTGTTGCAATTCCTGCTTATTTTTTCTTCCAGATGCGTTTTGCTTTTTTCTCCCATTTCGGCTTTGGCGGCGCGGGAGGCTCTTCCTGAGGAGTCGCAACGTCCGCAAGGCCGCGCTCCTTGAGCCGCGTGCCAACGATCTCGCGCATCAGGCAATAGAGCACAGAGCAGACCGGTACACTCACGAGCATGCCCATGATGCCCCAGACGCTGCCGCCAATCGTAACGGCGAGGAGCACCCATAGGCTCGGGAGCCCGACGGTGCTGCCCACGACACGTGGATAGATCAGGT
>DAWDUP010000039.1:0-3649 GCA_052346825.1 Candidatus Fimivicinus sp.
GTTCCAGACTGAACGTTGCTGCCCTTGAGATAATAGGCGGTATCCTTTGCCACGGCATATCGGGAGACATTGGTATCAACCACCGTTTTTTCCGTCAGTCCCGACTGGGATATCGCCGCACGGCAGAGCGTACCACCGGCCTCCATCTCCTCCAGGATATAGAGATGCGTGCCGTCATCAGAAAAGGCGAACGAGCCCTTTTGCGGATAATTTTCCATGGAAAAGGTTACGTTTTTTCCGTCGGCAACCGTGGTAAAGGTCAGGGTAGGATCAGCCAGCGCCGTCTGCGCAAGCTTTGTCAAAAAGGACTCCCAACCATCCGCCTCTGCCTGTGCGAGAAGCTCCTCGCCCAACGTGGAGAGCTTGGGCCGATCCTTCTTTTTCAGGGTATAGGAGCGGGAGACAATGGCAGGAGAAGCGGGGGAGGCAGCATACAGGCTGTCTGTGCGCAGATTTTCCGCCAGTAGAATGGAACTGGTACCGATGAAGGCATAGCAGTCGTAAGACGTGCCGAACATACCCTCTGTATTGAGCGAAGACAACTCCTCGCGTATTTTGTCCCGCTTGAGCTTTTCGTTATATTCCGTAAGCGCCGTGTGATAAGCACCGGCTCCATAATCGCTGAAGTTCAAAAGGGAATCGAGCACACCACCGACAAAATCGGAAAGCTTTGGCTCCTGCAGCGCGGCGTCGGCGTCTTTTTTGTCATCTTCAATCAAATCGGTCCAGGAGATCTGTTGTGCACCGGGACACAGGTAATACAGCGGGCCGCCCGGGACATACTGATCAAATCTAACGAGGGATACGCCCTCAGCCACCAGCTGTGCATTTCCCCCCGTTCCCTTTTTGTAAAGGGAGGAAGTGCCGCCCTGCCCCTGCTTTTTCAAATAAAAGAGCTCCCATGCAGTCTCTGTGGGATAGAGGTGGAATTCCGTCACCTCCCGGTCAAGCTCTGCCTTTTCTGCTCCAGTGTATACGCACAGGGTTCGGGTGGAGCCGTCAAGCCGGAGATAATAGAGCGGATCGTCTTTTGTGCAGCAACGCTCGAAAGAGGTGACGTTGGCGTCAACTACAGTCTCCTTGCGCTGCTCAAGCTGATAAGTGCAAAGCGTGCCGGCGTCGCTCTGCTGTCCGCGCAGATAGGCGACTGATTTTCCGTCTGACGATTCTTCATATCCCCCAAAAACGCTTTCTGCAACCAAAAAGCCCTTTCCGGCCTCCCTGCCGCGTGTGGAAGCGGCATAGAGGTCATAGCTGCTGACGGAACCATCCGCCGCTTTGCGCAGATTGGAGGGATAGAGTAAAAAATCGCCGGAAGCGGTCTGCTTTATATAGGAATCGCCGCTGACCGGGAAGGAATCAGTGACCTGGATAGGGTCATCACCGGGTGTGCGCTGCAGATAAAGGCTTCCCTCACGAAGATAAGCGGTGGCTGTCTGTCCTTTGGCGCCCGCAAGGCGTGCGCCTGCAAATACAGCTACGCCGATCACTAGCAACACGATAACGGAAACGATCCACGGCCACCTGCTATTTGTTTTCTTTTTGCGTTTCTTTTGCGTCTGTTTCATGAGCGCTCCTCCGGGCGGAAGCCAGGATCACGGCGCCGGCTTCCCTTCCAAGCGAATCAGTTTACTATATTTTCCGACAAACCGGCCGGTTTTATTCCTGGCGTGGCTTTCGAATGTTCACCTTCACTTTGTGATGCTGCCCCGGCGTTGCAATGTTCGTTTGCCTGATCGTCTGCTCGAGCACTGAAAGGCTGTGTTCGATTTGCCGCTGGTTGTCAATCAGCGTGTCCATTTTGTCGCACATGCTCTTGAGCAACTGATCTGTATAAGACATAAAAAGACCCTCTTCCCTGTGCCGAATTTATAAATTGCCTGCGTTCCAGCCCCAATGGCTGACCTCCTCATACTGCACATAGATGCGTGTAGGGTCGAGAGCAAGCTCCTCCTGTAAAATCCGCGTGAGCTCGGCGGTCATCTTCTCATATGCCGCAGGGGATGCCTTCCCGAAAAGCTTTACTACAACAAAAGCACAGGGCTTTTCCTGATTTCCCTGGAACCACAGCCGGCAGTTGTCCTCAAAGGAAAGCATCAGCCAGCTTTCTGTTTTGCCGAGCAGCTTAATTGCGTTGCCGAATTTTGTCTTGAGGGTCGTTTCCTTGTCCGGAGAGAGAGATGTGCTGATTTGTGTTGAAATATAAGGCATATGCGATTCCTCCTGAATGAAAGTTTGGGATTACGATGGTTCTTATTATATCCAATTTTAAACGATTTGAAAAGCGGAGTGGAAGAAAATCGTCGAAAAGGGGAGCCATGAAACGAAGCAACACGGGAGAAACTGCGCGTGAGGAGGCAAAAGTGCAGCGATATCCCGGAACAATGAATTTCCCGGGCAATACGCTTTCCTTTTCGGTACGCAGTATGATAAAATATCAGGAGAGTATCCTGCAGGATGCGGGCGGGTTCAGAGAAAAAATACGTTTATGGAAGCAAAAGGAGAAATAGCAATGCCAGATATGATGACAAAAATCATCGGGGCTGTGTGGAAGGCTTTTTCCAAGCTGAGCGGGCTCTCACAGACAGAAAGCAGACGGGCAGCTGTAGAGAAAACGATAACGCCCGGCATGCCGGAATTGCTCCGCCGCGCAGCTGCGGAGGGTGCGGTACTTTTAAAAAACGACGGGATGCTGCCCCTGGAGAGAGGTGAGACAGTTGCCCTCTTTGGCAGGGTGCAAAAAGATTGGTTCTACACGGGCTACGGCTCGGGCGGCGACGTGAACAGGCCGTATGCCGTCAATCTGGTGGAAGGCGTTCGTCATTGCAGCGGCCTGAGGCTGAATGAAGAGCTGGCCGCCATTTATGAAGCGTGGTGTGCTGAAAACCCGGTCGACCATGGATTTTGGGGCCATTGGCCCCGTTTTTATCCGGAAATGCCGCTGACGCAGGAGCTTGTCCGGAAGGCAGCGGAGACCTCCCAAAGCGCCGTGGTGGTCATCGGCCGATCCGCCGGCGAGGATCGAGAGAATACACTGGAAAAGGGGAGCTTTTATCTGACGGATGCCGAAGAGCAGATGCTCTCCACCGTTACAGCACAGTTTGGAAAAACGGCTGTGCTGCTGAATATCGGCAGCATGATGGATTTATCATGGATCGAAGCCTATGGCGCCCGGCTCAGCGCTGTTTTGCTGGTGTGGCAGGGCGGCATGGAGAGCGGCAATGCCGCTGCGGATCTGCTGTGCGGCACGGTATCGCCCTGCGGGAAGCTTACGGATACGGTCGTGCGTGCATATGACAGCTATCCGTCCTCCGGCTGCTTTGGCGGCAGGGCTTATAATCACTATGAAGAGGATATCTATGTCGGATACCGGTGGTTTGAAACGTTTCAGAAGGACGCTGTTTTATATCCATTTGGTTATGGATTGAGCTACGCCTCCTTTTCCGTTTCGTTTGACCGCGCGGAGTGTACAACAGACGGCGTAGTGCTTACATGCACCGTTTCCAACACAGACGGGCGGTTTGGCGGGAAGGAGGCCGTGCAGGTCTATCTGGAAAAGCCCTGCGGCAGCCTCGGCAATCCAGCGCGGATCCTCGCAGGATTTGCAAAGACGAAACTGCTGGCGCCCGGAGAAAGCCAGCAGCTGTCC
>DAWDUP010000039.1:3659-13855 GCA_052346825.1 Candidatus Fimivicinus sp.
CTGTCCATAACGGTTCCGTTTGAACGGCTGTCCTCCTATGACGACAGCGGCAAAACAGGCCATCGCTCAGCTTATGTGGTGGAAAAGGGGACCTATGGATTTGCCGTTGGAACCAGCGTCCGCAATGCGGAGCGCGTATGGGAATATGTGCAGGAGAAGACGGTGGTCTTCGAGCAGCTTCAAGAGGTTGCCGCGCCGAAGGAAGCCTTTTCCATCTTCGTGGCGAAGGAATCAAACGGCGTGCGCATACCGGTCAAAGAGGCAGTACGCACCTGTTCCATTGATTTAAAGCAGATAATATTACAGGCGCTTCCGGAAAGCGTTTCCATGACCGGGGACCGGGGGTATCGCCTGTCTGATGTGAAGGCAGGAAGGGTAACGATGGACGAATTTGTCGCCCAGCTTGATTTGACCGAGCTGGAAGCGATCACACGGGGCGCTGATATCATGGACAGTCCGCTCGGCGTGCCGGGAAACGCGGGCGTATACGGCGGTGTGCTGCCGTCCCTGCGTAAAAAGGGGATTCCTCCTATCACAACGACCGACGGCCCATCCGGTATCCGCCTGCAAAGCTGCTGTTCCCTGCTGCCCATCGGTACGCTGCTCGCCTGTACCTTTGATGAGGCGCTGGTCAGGGAGGTATATGAGGCGGAAGGCCGGGAGATGCGGGAGAAGGGCTCTGATGTGCTGCTGGCGCCCGGCATGAATATCCACCGCAATCCGCTGTGCGGCCGGAATTTTGAATATTATTCTGAAGATCCCTTCCTGACGGGAAAAATCGCAGCCGCTGCCGTAACCGGGCTGCAGAAGACGGGGGTATCAGCCTGTCCCAAGCATTTTGCCTGCAATAACCAGGAGTTCTGCCGGAATTTCAACGATTCCCGTTTATCCGAGCGCGCCCTGCGCGAGATTTATCTCAAGGGCTTTGAGATCTGCGTTAGGGAGGCAAGGCCGAAGAATCTCATGACCTCCTATAACAAGATCAACGGCGTGTGGGGCCATTATCAATACGAGCTCTGCACCACGGTCCTGCGCGGGGAATGGGGATATGAGGGCTGCGTGATGACCGATTGGTGGATGCGCTCTTCCAAAAGCCCTGAATTCCCGGCCCTGCGGGACAATGCGTACCGCGTCCGCGCACAGGTCGATGTGTTGATGCCGGGCGGAAAGCACAATGGAAAGCAGAAGCGCGACGGCACGCTTTTGAAAACCTATGGGAGGCCGGACGGGATCACCTTGGGAGAGCTGCAGCGAAGCGCCAAAAATGTGCTGCGCTTTGCAATGGATTCCACAGCAATGGAGCGCGGCAGGTTCGATCAATAAAGCCTGTACATATAGGGGCGACGCCCCCCCCTCCGCGCAGCTGTTTACCGGCGCTACCGCTCCTATTTTAAAAACAATCCGAATTCCACAAAGGAATAGCCGTCTGTCCAATCGGGGTTATCACCGTCCCTCCAGACCCGTGAGCGGCGGTAAAAGCTGCCGGGAGACACGCTGTAGCATTCGCCTTCTTTGAGATGATGCGGGCCAAGCAGATTGCGCAGGGAGCTGGTGAGCGTAATTTCAAGTTTGTTTTCACCCTCGTGCAGCAGCCCGTCAAGGCTGATTTCATAGGGTCTCCAAAAAATTTTTCCAGCGCGTCTTCCGTTGACCCGTATGTTGAGCACGATGGCACCGCGTTTGGCAAAGCGTAGGCAGCGGCCTTGACATTCCTCCTGCGTGAGCTGAAAGGTATTGCGCAGGGTCATCTGGCCGCTGAAAAACGGAAAGCCCTGCCTGACAAGGTCGCCAGAGCAGACATACGGGGAAGGCGGCGTCAGAGAGAAATTCCCCTGATAAAGGCGATCCTCCCGCTGCCCTGCCTGAAAAATGCCGGGCGTATCGACGCGGAAATTTCCGACAAGATAGACGGCTTCCACCTCTTCATCATAGGTCAGGCGGTTCCGGACGGCTTCAAAGCCCTCGGCCGCCGCCCAAAAATCGCTGTAAACGGAGCCGTATTGCTGGAAGCAGGTGTCCATACAGAGTTCATTGCGCCCCGTCTTTACGAATTTACTGATATTCAATTTGACGAAGGATTTGTCCCGGTAGTATCCGCAGGGGGAGAGCCGCGCAATTTTGCCGTTGATGATGAAACGGTAATTTTTCGGCGCTTCGCATACGAGATAGAGCGGCCCGGAGAATGGCTGAGCAATATGAAAACGATAGACCAGCCGGAGCTCCACAGGCTGTGCGAGCGCACAGGCAAGCTCCGTAATTTCAATTGCCGGGAGATTTTCGCCCGCCGGTTTTCCATGGAAGAAGCAGTCGCAGCGGTCGAGCGTCAGGGCGTTGGGGTCGCTGCGGACGATTTCCCACGTGGGGGAAAGGCTTGGCGCGATGGAGCGCGGATGTGCGGTCATTTTTTTCTTTTTGCGCCCCGTAGAGAACCCCTGCGATTTTTCAAAAATAAATATAACGGCGCTATCCCGCTGCTCCAAGGTTAGAGAAAAGCGTAGCTCGCCGTCTTCCCGTACAAAAGATAACGGCTTTTTCTTCCCGGAGGTTGGATCAAAGATCACCGCATCTGCTCCCTTTGCCTGTACGATAAGCGTACAAGCGGGTGAGTTCGTGTTGACCAGATAGTACATCCGAAAGCCTTCCTGATCAAAATCGCGCATTGTGGCGGCGATTCCGGCGGCGGGGGAGCCATCCCCAAGGGAAAGGGAGAGCGGCTTGCAACAGCTGGGAATCGATTGTGCTACATGCAACAGGGGGACGCATATCGAGGCGGCGGCGAGCCGATACGGATCTGTGCAGGGAACGCCATCCACCATGCTCGGAAGCTCGTCTTCGTGCGCCGGAGCCGCGTGTGTTTCCTGTTTCACCCAGAGGAGCGTTCCGCCGTTTTGTGAAAACTGCGTGAGAAGCGAGAGCACCCGCGCATCCAGAGAGCGGCAGGGCGGGACGATCACCGCGCGATAGCGCTGGGTTCCCACACACAGGCGTTTTCCCTCTATCTGCGCATGCTGCGCGAGGATCCGATCGTCTCCCAGGTGAAACGGAATCTGTGCATCCTCCAGCGCCTTGATCACGGAAAGCAGGGAGGCATTGAGCGCATCAATCGCAGCTTTCCCCTCCTCGCTGCCGTCATAGAGCAGCCAGGCGGATTGCTGCGGATGCAGCAGGAGAACGTCGAAATGAACACTGCCGAGGGTGAGCAGCATGCCGATCCGGCTGACGAAATCATTGAAGCGGCTATATTCCTTCCACCAGGGCTGCTGAATGAAAAGCGCCGCCGGATAGTCACGCTTGCGGATACCTGCAAGGCTGTACGGCTCAAGGTGCTGGCATAAGAGCGTGATGCCGTGCACCATCTGCCATTCGAAAATCCAGCGCAGCTCCTCAAAGCTGACATTCCAGCCGCACATGGCAAAGGATTCGCTCAGGATCTGCTGCCTTCCGAGCTGGTGCGCCACAGAGGAGGCCTGCAGAGGCGTCAGGCAGTCGACAACTCTGCGGCCCAGCCAGTCAATGCCTGGAATATCAAAATATTCATAGTGCGGCATGCATGCGCCGTTGGAGGTCAACTGGCTGCCCAGCGTCTCCTCGCAGACCAGATGGCCGGTCAGCTTCACGCCGTTTTCATGGCACCAGGAGGATACCTGCTTTGCATAATGCTCCGCAAAAAGATCGGTGACCAGCCGCCAGTAGCGCACCCGCGTCCGGCTTGCGGTATCAGTGGGGAAGAAGAGATCGGGAAGCCTCTCCAATAGCGGCTCGCCGTATCTTTTCCGATATGCCGTCGCAAGCGTCTGGGACCAGGGATAGCCGCTGCGGGAGAGCTGCGGCTCGTCTGTAAAAAATCCGGCCAGGCCGCCCATCTGTTCTCCCAAACGCCGCTTATACTGCTGATGGACGCTGCGCAGGAATGCACGCGTTACCTTGGGATCCAGCAGATCTACGTAATTTTGATTGATTTCATAGTAAAAATAGAAAAGTTGGCCCTGCACCGGGATGCTGGTAATGGATACGGCGTTCTCCCGCGGCGGCGTTTGCGAGCAGCGCAGATATTTTTGCTGATATTTTGCTCCCATCCGGTTGACGAAACCGCCTCCGAATCCGCTGGGCCAGCCGTTTTCGTCATACCCCCAGGCGGACATGCCGCGCCTTTTGCATTCGGCGACCGCCGCGCGGATATTATCCATCCATTCGTGCCCCATATATCCGGTTTGCAGGCCGCCGCGTGCATGCATAAAAACGCCGCCGATTCCGGCTTCATCCATCTGTGCAAGCTGTTGCGTTGTTTCCTCCTCGCACAGTCGCGCATTCCAGGACCAGAAGGGGATAGGGCGGAATTGCTTTGGTGGGTTGGCAAGCAAACGCTCAAATTCCTTGTCCATAGGTGTTCTCCTAATGAAAGAAAAGATCGGATCAAAGCAGCCGCGGTTTCTAACGGCTTGCGTTTTGAGAAAGGCAGGAGGCACGATTTTGCCGCCTGTTCCCATCGCAACAAATATCATACATGAAATCACAAAAAAATACAAGTAAAGTTGCCAAAAACAAGCTCTAATAAACGACAGTTTTATGAAATTATACAATATTAATCGCTGCGAGATCCATAGCATCGGTGAACAGGGGCAACAACGGTTTTGAGGGAAATGCCGAGGCCTCCGCCGGGCGGCGCTGTTTTTCCCTTGTTTACCGATGCTACTGTTGATTTTGATTTCCCAGAGAAATTCCGTTTGCGCCGGGGTGTTCGCGTGTTCTCCATATCGTTGGATAGAGCGCCTGTTCCAAGGCCGTTTTTTCTTGACAAACGAAGGGCCAAATGGGATAATAAATAGAAAAATGACCGTAATCCGCCGCTAGAAGGGTGGATTGAGGAGGAAAACAAAGCATGGCAAAGGAATTGGCCAAACAGTACAGCCCTCAGGATGTGGAGGACCGCATCTATCAATTCTGGCTGGACGGGCATTATTTCCACGCAAAGCTCGACCCGGACAAAAAACCATATACGATCGTTATCCCGCCGCCCAACATCACGGGGCAGCTTCATATGGGCCACGCGCTCGATGAAACGCTGCAGGATATCCTCATCCGGTTCCGCAGGATGCAGGGTTACGACACGCTCTGGCTGCCGGGCACGGATCATGCCTCCATCGCGACGGAGGCAAAAATCGTTGAGGCAATGAAAAAAGAGGGCCTTACCAAAGACGACCTCGGCCGCGAGGGATTTTTGAAGCGTGCATGGGAGTGGAAGGCGCAGTATGGCGGTCGCATCGTCGAGCAGCTTAAAAAGCTTGGCTCCTCCTGTGACTGGGAGCGGGAGCGCTTCACCCTCGACGAAGGCTGCTCCAGGGCTGTGCGCGAAGTTTTTGTCCGGTTGTATGAGAAAGGCCTGATCTATCGCGGCGAGCGCATCATCAACTGGTGCCCGCACTGCCAGACCTCCATCTCCGACGCAGAGGTGGAATACGCGGAAAAAGACGGCTCCTTCTGGCATGTGCGCTATCCGTTTGCGGATGGCAGCGGCTACGTTGAGCTTGCGACGACCCGCCCGGAGACAATGCTCGGAGATACGGCTGTGGCGGTTCATCCAGACGACGAGCGCTATAGGAGCCTGGTGGGCAAAAAGCTGATTCTGCCATTGGTGAACAAAGAAATTCCGCTGATTGCAGACGAATATGTCGAGATGGATTTCGGTACCGGCGTGGTGAAGATTACGCCTGCCCACGATCCGAACGACTTTGAGGTCGGCCTGCGGCACAATCTCGAAGTCATCAACGTTATGACGGATGATGGGCACATGACAGACGATTGCGGTAAATATGCGGGCATGGATCTCTATGAGTGCCGCAAGGCGATCGTTAAGGACCTGGAAGAGGGCGGATATCTCGTCAAGGTCGAGCCGATGAAGCACAATGTCGGCTCCTGCTACCGCTGCCACACGACGGTCGAGCCGCGCGTTTCCAAGCAGTGGTTCGTCAAGATGGAGCCGCTTGCAAAGCCGGCCATCGATATCGTGCGTGATGGCACTGTCAAGTTTATTCCCGACCGCATGAGCAAGGTCTATTTCAACTGGATGGACAACATCAAGGACTGGTGCATTTCCCGCCAGCTCTGGTGGGGCCACCGGATTCCCGCATGGTACTGCCCGGCTTGCGGCGAGCTGATCGTCACGAGGGAGGATCCGGACGCCTGCCCAAAATGCGGCTGCCAAAACCTTTCTCAGGACCCGGACACGCTCGATACCTGGTTCTCCTCCGCGCTCTGGCCATTTTCCACGCTCGGCTGGCCGGATAAGACGCCGGAGATTGAGCACTATTACCCGACCAATACGCTGGTCACGGGTTATGATATCATCTTCTTCTGGGTCGCACGTATGATTTTCTCGGCGTGTGAATATACCGGTGAGCAGCCCTTCGACACCGTGCTGATCCACGGCCTTGTGCGCGACGCGCAGGGGCGCAAGATGTCCAAATCCCTTGGCAATGGCATCGACCCGCTGGAGATCATCGACAAATACGGCGCGGATGCGCTGCGCTTTGCGCTTGCCACCGGCAACAGCCCCGGAAATGATATGCGTTTCTCCGATGAAAAGGTGGAGGCGAGCCGCAATTTTGCCAATAAGATCTGGAATGCGGCGCGCTTTATCCTGATGAATCTGGATGAAAACGAGCCCGCCCCGCATCTGCCGGACGAGCTTGCGCTTGAGGATAAATGGATTCTCAGCCAGTACAATACCGTCGTCAAAGAGGTGACGGATAATCTTGAAAAATTCGAGCTCGGCATGGCGGTCCAGAAGCTCTATGACTTCATCTGGGATGTGTTCTGCGACTGGTATATCGAGCTTGCCAAAATCCGCCTGCAGCAGGGTGGGGAGGCGGCGAAGCCCGCCAGGGCGGTGCTTGTCTATGTTATGAGCAATACGCTCAAGCTGCTGCACCCGTTCATGCCCTTCATCACAGAGGAAATTTGGCAGACGCTCCCGCACAACGGAGAGGCGATTCTCGTCTCCCCATGGCCGGCATACGATGCAGCGCTCGCGTTCTCTCAGGAAGAGGCCAAGATGGAGCGCATCATGCGGGCGATCCGCGCAGTGCGCAACCGCCGCAGCGAGATGAATGTGCCCCCTTCTAAGAAAGCGCATGTCTATATTGAAACGGCGGATGAGGAGATCTTCCGCGGTGCGGCGGTCTTCTTCCAGCGGCTTGCCTATGCTTCCGACGTGACGGTCGGCGCGTCCTTCGAGATTCCCGGCTCCGTCCTCATCGTTGCGGACAGCGCACGGCTCTATATCCCCATGGGCGAGCTCGTCGATCTGGAGGCGGAAAAGACGCGGCTGCAAAAGGAACTGGAGAATACAAAGAAGCAGCTCGCAGGCGTGCAGGCGAAGCTCAATAACGAGCAGTTCGTTTCCAAGGCGCCGGCGCATATCGTGCAGAACCAGCGCGATACGGCGGCAAAGCTGGAGGAAAAAATTCAAATGCTTGAGCAAAGCCTTGCCGAGATGAATCAGTAAAAAAGATAGAACAACAACTCCGAAGGTTACTCTATAACACACGGGTATTGTTCCTGTGCCTGTTTCTGCATTTTGCGGCATGATTTTTTGAAATAAAAGGATTTTTAACCGGTTGTTTTTTCCGGGCATGTCTGTTTGAATGCCTGCACATAATAGAGTCGGCAGGGATGAAGCAGGTCTGCTTGAAAAACAGCAGCATGCGAAAGCGGTGTGCTTCTATCCCTGTTAGGACGCTCTGAAAGGGCGTCCGGTCTTGGCGAAAAACGGTTTTCCGATCAAAATAAGAGCAGCCACGCTGGATTTGGTTCCGCCGTGGCTGCTGTTTTGCCGCCTACACGAGTAGGTCAGCGTCCTCCGGGTGCTCGGAAAACCATTTTTGAGCATAGGAACATACCGGTTTTATCTTTTTCCCTGCGCGCCGCAATTGTACTACGGCCTTCTGCATGAGCTGCCCTGCAACGCCCTGTCCGCGCAGCGCGGCGTCCACAAAGGTATGGTCGATAGCGACAGTATCGTTATCCAACGCGGGAAAGGTGATTTCTGCAATCAATTTTCCCTCATCGTTTTCAGAATAAATTCTGTTCGTCTCCGAAATAAATTCCATCCTATGGTTTTCTCCCTGATTTTTTTGATCGGTTTGGCCTGTTTCCACTAGCGACAGGATCTCCTCGATTTCTGGATAGCGGAATAGGCCTCCCGATTTTAGCAGATCCAGAAATTCAGAGGGTGATATCCATCTGGCCTGCGCAACTTCCTCGCCCTGTAAGGTAAGCTCTCCAATGGATACATCTTTATGTACAAGATAGATATCCCACAATAATGCTCCACGCGGAATCCGCCTTAAGAAGCGGATTTGTGCGGGGCAAACGCATATGCCGAGCTCCTCCCGCATCTCCCGAACGCACCCCTGCAGCGTGTTTTCACCGGCCAGCATGCGCCCTGTGGTTAGTCCCCACACGCCAGGCAGGATTTCGCATTGCATGCTGCGCTGCTGGATGAGGATTTCACCGCGGCTGTTGACAATCCAGGCCTCCATAGCCGGGTGGTATTCACCCGGCGCAAAAGCCGAACCCTTTGGCCTGATCTGACCACTCCGATTTCCCTCCTGATCGCATACGTCCCAATATTCCATAGATCATTCGTCCTTTTGATTATCTGTATTTCCAGCTGTATTTTTATGCTTGCATATTCCCATTGTTACAGGTATAATAGCAGTATTATCAAAATCACGGAGGTAGCAATTGAATGACAGCACTTCATTTATTGACTTCAGGCAGCGGGACACCGTCCTCATCTCCCTTTACCATGATTCTTCTGATGGTCGCCATGTTCGCAATTATGTATTTCGTCATGATCCGTCCGCAGAAAAAGCAGCAGAAGAAAGAGCAGGAAATGCGCGACAGCCTGCAGGTTGGCGATGAAATTACGACCATCGGCGGCATCGTGGGTCGCGTCGTCACGGTGAAGGAGGATTCTCTGATCATTGAGACCGGCGCAGACCGCAATAAGATGCGGATCACCCGCTGGGCCGTCCAGACGAACAATACCGCCAATGAGAAGCTGGCTGCTGAGCGCGAAGCCGCGCAGGCCAAGGCGCAGGAAGAGCGCGCTAAGCGCGCTGCCGGAGATGGGGCGAAAAAAGGCAAACGGCGCGGCAGGAAAAAGGATCTTGAGGAGGTTTCTTCTGCGCAGACTGCCGAAGCCGTTCCGGACGAGAAGAAAGAAGAAGATTAATTTTCTGCATATCCATTCAGTTCCTCTCATATTCTTTAATCAAAGGATATGAGGGGGATTTTTTATGGGCAAAGGGAAAAAGAAAAATATAGCCGAGCAAAATGAAGCGCGCGCACTGATGATTCGTATTCTGGTCGGCTTTGTCACCGGAATGGTGTCAATGCTCTTGCTGATGGCGATATTTTCTTCAATCATTGTAAAATCCGATCTCAACGGCGCGATCGTTTATGTCTTCGGTCTGCTAGCGAGCGGCCTTGCCTCCCTTTTATCAGGCTTCGTCGTGACGCGCCCGTTTCACAAAAAGGGGCTTCCGTTCGGTATTTTAGCTTCTCTTCCGCTGATCGTTGCCGTGTGTGTGATGGTGCTGATCGCCAATCAGGGGACGATCGGCGTCCATTTTTACATCCTGGCGGCCGTCATGCTTCTGTGCGGTGCTCTGGGCGGTATTTTTGCAGCCAATCTGCGCAAGTTTAAATAAATTTATTCCGCATAGGTTCGTACGCGCAGCGCAAGGCCCACTTCCTGAGCTACTGCGCGGCAGGCGTTCAGCTCTTCAGCAGGGATGCAGTCCACCACAGAGAGCACGGCTTCTGGTAGCAGATGCTTGCAGTCCTGAGCAAAACGAAGCATCGCGTCAAAGGCTTTTTCTCCAAAAGACGGGCGGCATAAACGATTATATGAAGCCGCGTCTGGCGCATTCAGGCTGATGGAAACGGCGTCTACCAAATCTTTGAGCAGACAGGCCGTCGGAAAGCCGTGAATCAGATCGCTTAGACCGTTGGTATTGACCCGGATTTTGCAGTCCGGGTCTTTTTCTTTGAGATATTTGCAGGCCGCCACGACGAGATCGATGCGCTCGAGCGGCTCCCCATACCCACAGAAGACAACCGCATCATAGGAAGAGAGCTCCTTTTCCTCAAAAGCACGAACGATCTCGTCGAAATCCGGCTCATGTTCC
>DAWDUP010000039.1:13865-16476 GCA_052346825.1 Candidatus Fimivicinus sp.
CCATAGATCGTCCCCAGTTCCCACGCCTTTGCTCTTCTGGCGGATGCAAAACGCACAGCGGCAGGGGCAGCGGTTGGTCAGGTTGACATAAAGATTGCGTCCCAGCTCATATAGAATGGTCATGAAGTGCCTCCCGCTTCTATCAATTTTCCTATATGGTAGCACAGGCGCGTGTGAAATACAACGTTTTGTGCGGATGCTATTAAAGTATATCCAATTTATGTTTTTTCCCTCAAGGTATTGATTTATCCTCATTTATTTATTATGATCAATATTAGCTTGCCATAAGCCTAAAAATTTTGTAGAGAGGATAGTGCATATGTCGAAAATCAAAAAAGGCTTTGCTGTATTGCTGGCTTTGGCGATTGTGTTCAGCTTTACAACAGCTTTCGCTGCCGACAAACCGCTTCGATATACGTCACCGTCGGGCAACTATACGGCAGAAAAGTTTTCCCATCCGGACACAGGCGTGGGAGAGGTTGACGGTATCATTGAGTATGACAGCGGAGTCAATGACCGTGGTCAGAATTATTCCTGGTCCGCCGTTGGTTATGGAGATTATATGTATGTTGGCACGTGCTACGCTGCAATTGCCACAACGATTAATATTATGGCCAGGCAAAGCGGAATGGATCCTGATGTGTTCAAGGCCGGGATTGACGCGCTCTTTAACGGCTCGCTTTACATGGGAGATAAGGAAAATAATCCTACCGATGTGCAGCGCAGTGTTCTGGTGCGTGTGAATGTCCGCACTGGCGAGGTGAAGATCATTGAGGAGCCGAAGGCAATGGGCGGTTACCGTGCAGCTACCATTTTTAATGGAAAGCTTTATTTTGCAGCGGCATCTACACCACCATATTTGCTGGAAATTGATCCGGAGAATAACGACAGCACAAAGATTGTTTATACCAGTGAGAAACCGAGCAATCCTTTTGTGTCTGTGAGTATCCGCGGCTTGACGTCTGTCAATGGGATGCTGATCGCCAGCATGATCGGTAATAACGGGACCTATATCGTAGCTTCTGCTAATCCTTCTGCGGGGCAGGAAGCCTTCGAGACGATCGGTACGCAGGAGGATCTGTTGGATTATCCTGCCTATATGTATAATGACAGCATTTTCGGCGGCGCAATCTGGG
Source organism: Candidatus Fimivicinus sp. (assembly GCA_052346825.1). GTDB lineage: Bacteria > Bacillota > Clostridia > Oscillospirales > Acutalibacteraceae > Fimivicinus. The sequence continues at coordinate 15,002 of DAWDUP010000039.1, forward strand.
ATATGGTGGGCTTTAACGACAAGCTTTATCTCACGGTTGTAACCGGTAAGGCTGGCAAGAAGCAGGCCTTTGCGATGTTCTGCGGTGAGCAGAACAAAGAGACAGGCAAATGGGAGTATGAACTGCTCATCGGTGATGAAAAAGACGGCGCGCGCTATCCCTATGGACTGGGTGCGGACCGTTCTGGTGCAGCGAATCTGGTGGTTCATGATAACTATTTGTATATTGGCGGTTATAATGATCCAATGATTGCCCTTCCAAGCGCTTTGCAGGGGAATTTTGAAGAACTGTATAAGGATCTGGATTCCCCGGTCTGCCTGTGGCGGATGGATACGGATGAGAAGATTGAGCTGGTAGCCGGTGAAACGAATGACCTTTTCCCGGAAGTCAAAGGAAATATGGGCCCTGGCCTTGGCAGCAATCTCAACCAGTATGTCTGGCGTATGGAGAGCTATGATTCCAAGCTCTATGTTGGTACGTTTGATATCGGTGGCCTTGCCTATCCGCTGATGCAGTTTACCAATGGAGATATTCTCCACCGTACACCGGATGAGTGGAAAACGCAGTTTGAGTATATCATCAAGTTGTTGGAGCTTCTGCTTAAGAGTGATGCTAAGATGGCCCGCAGTGCCGAGGTTTCCACGATGGTCGATACGATGCAGAGCATGACAGATCTGCTTGATAAGGGCGGTGCGAATGACCTCGCCTCAACCGAGAAATTTTACTCCCTGCTGCAGAAGGCGGTTGCCCTTTATGAAAAGGTCCGCGACTATCTGCCGGAGTCAGTGACCGAAAAGCTGGATAACATCTTTAATCAGGATACAGTAGATGACTTCTATTATTTTATCGGCGTGTGCAAATATCTGAGCAAAGGCGAGCGCGGCTTTGATCTTTTGGTATCTGAAGACGGCGTCAATTTCGATGTTATTACCCGAAACGGCATGGGAGATCCCAATAACCATGGCTGCCGCGTCTTTGCCAAAACGGACGCGGGCCTGTGCCTTGGTACGGCGAATCCTTTCTATGGGACGCAGCTATGGCGGCTGAATGATTTGACAACGGATACGGACGTCCCGTCAGAAGAGGATACAACAGTACCCACACAGCCGGATACCACCGTACCGGAGGATACGTCAGCTCCTGATACAACGGGCGGTACTGCACAGGCGCCGGATACCACCGGGACGGTGAACGATCCGGCAGATGGCAGCACCGATGCAACAGGCTCCGACGGAGCGGGAAGCATCCGCTGATGCCGGTGAAAATCCGAATAATCCCGAAACGGGTGAGGGGATGACCGGTATTGCTTTGGCAACTGCTGCAGTTATGGCTGGCGGCGTGCTGTTGCTTCTCCACCGTAAAAAAGAAAAATAAGCGGTTGCTTTTATGATGTGAGAATGGCAATATGGAAGGGCGTCTGATACGTTTATCGTATAAGACGCCCTTTCCCCATTTAAAAAAAACCGTTGTTTCCC
>DAWDUP010000040.1:0-2454 GCA_052346825.1 Candidatus Fimivicinus sp.
CGGAGCAAGGAGAGAGCCAAATGAAAACATCCATGAAAAAAATCTCAGCGTTTATGATGGCCGCCTGCCTGCTGATCTCTTTGGCGGCATGTCAGGGACCGGGAGCAGCTGACATGACGAACGGCAGCGTGCCTTCGCAGAATGCAGTGGAACAAACCGGTGATTCGCTGCCCGCAGACGATACACGGGGGAGCGCCTCTCAGGCTTTTGAACCCGTCTCTGAGGCCGCCTCCGCCATATCCTCCAATCATCAGCCTGAGGAGACCGTAAAGCCAGTTTCCGCCACAACGAAGCCATCCAAGCAGAATCAGAAGCCTTCCACGGCGGCAGAGATCGTGGCCTATTTCAACGCGGCGGCCAACAAGGTCAAAACGGAAAAGCCGGGGCTTACGAAAACAGAGAAGATCTCCTTCCAGGTTCAGGGAGACGGCACGATTGCAGGGATTGCAAACCAGGTGCAAAAGGCATTGAAGAACACGCTGAATCCGGATCCGATTACGGTCAAAAAGGGCGCAAGCCATGATGCAGTCTTTCCGGTGGAAAATCAGCCGTGGGCAAGCCGCCTGTCTGCCGACGCGGTATCTTCCGCATCCTGTGTGGAAAAGAACGGCGCATATCTGATCACGATCCGTTTGAAGGATGAGCACATCTCCTATGAGCAGGCGAAAAAACCGCTCCAGACGAGGCACGGGCAGGTGGTTGATATTCTCAAGACCAGCGAGATCGAGGAGCAGATGAAGAGCCTGAGCTGGCTGATCACGCTGCATGATCTCGACCAGACGTATTCGGGTACGACAATCACCTGCACGGTCGACAGGCAGAGCCAGAAGATGCGCTCGGCGCATTATCAGATCATCAGCCGCGCTGTCATTCAGGCGAGTGCGCCGATTGTCGGAGATACAACGGTTAACGCAACACTTACTTTCAACCAGGAATATCAATTCTAAGCGGACAATCGGTCAGCCGGCACGCTCGACGCGCCGGCTGATTTTTTTCGTTATTTGGGGATTGCGTTTTGGCGCGATCTGGCTTACACTATTCTTTAAATAGGCACTTTTATGCGTTGGTTTGTGCGGATGTTTCAAGAGAAGCGTTTACCTTCTTGATAGCGGCCCAGTTCCGGTTATGCTCCTCAAGCGTTTTGGCATAATAGTACTTGCCCGCTTTGTCTGTGGCAAAGTAGAAAAATTCTGTCTGCTCCGGATAGAGAGCTGCTTCGATCGCGTCCCGCCCTGGATTGCAGATCGGGCCTTCCGGAAGGCCTGTGCACTTATAAGTATTATAATAGCTGTTAAAGCGATCTTTATCTTCCGTCAGATAAGGTTGGACGTCCTGCTCCAGATAAAAAATCGTCACATCACATTCCAATTTTGGGTGGCTTTTGCTCTTTAGACGATTGTGCAGGACAGAGGAGACTGTCTTCATCTGCTTGGGGTCTCCTGCCTCTGCCTGAATGATGGAGGCGAGCGTGAGGACGTCGTCGACACTCATACCGATCTCTTTGGCGCGGGTTTTATATGCATCCGTTATTTTTGTCTCCAGATTGTTCAGCATCTTCTCAATGACGCGTTCTGGCGTATCGTTCTTATAAAATTCATACGTATCAGGAAACAGATAGCCTTCCAGAAGGAACGCTCTGTTCTCCCACTCGCCAATTTCCTGCACAAGCGCGCTGTCGTAGGAACCGCGGTTGATCTGCGTGAGAAATTCAGCGCGTGTAAACAGTCCGTTCTGTTCCATCAGCGCGCCGATATCCGCGGCGGTGGATCCCTCCGGAATGGTAATACGTACCGTATTGGATTGTGTGGTATCGTCCTGTCTGGGCTGCTGCGCGGTGCAGGCGGTCAGACACAGGCATAGGATACATAGCAGGGAAATGATCCGCAGTTTTTTCATAGACAGCTCCTTTTCATGGTTCATGCAGTATAGCTTTCCCTATCTATTGTACGCAAAATTCTGTCGAATGCAAGTTTTTCCGGCAAAAACCATGCGACCGCAGAAAGGAAAAAGATGGAGGTTTCTGATGAAAGATTTTTTTCTTACATTATGGCAGAATGATCTTCTGCGGCTGACGCTGGACTCTGCTTTCAAGCTGGTCCTTGCCGCCATATGCGGCGGCTTTATCGGCTATGAGCGGGAGCATTCTCACCGCCCCGCCGGATTCCGGACGCATATCCTCGTGGCGGTCGGATCGGCGCTGGTGATGATCACGTCAAGCTTTCTTTCCCAGCAGTATGAAGGCATGATAGATATCGACCCCACGCGTATGAGCGCGCAGGTCATCAGCGGCATTGGCTTCCTCGGCGCAGGTACAATTCTGCGTGAGGGCTTCAGCGTCAAGGGCCTAACGACTGCCGCGAGCCTGTGGGCGGTTTCCTGTGTCGGCATCGCAGTAGGCTCCGGATTTTACGTGGGCGCTCTGATTGCAACGCTGGTTATCTATATTACACTCAA
>DAWDUP010000040.1:2464-9233 GCA_052346825.1 Candidatus Fimivicinus sp.
CAACCTGCTCAAGCGGGTTTCCGCGCGCGGAAACGCAGGAAGAAATCTTTACGTTGAGGTAGAGGACGTCGGGGCGCAGGCCTCCCGCGTGGGAAAGGTGATCCGGCGCTGCGGTGGAGATCTGGCTTCCATGGAACTGCTCAATGTGGACGGCGAGGAAGGAAAGCGTAAAAAGGCGCCGGTGCTCAAGATTCTGGTTTACACTCGTAACCTCCATGAGCTCGACCTGATCGTGGAGAGTATCCGCGCGGTTGACGGCGTACATGACTTGTACGTTGAATAAATGAAACGCAGTCAGGAGAAAACGACAGGATGCAGGCCATACGACGCAGCTATAACCACACGCTCTATGCCAGCTATCTCGGCTATATCACACAGGCCATCGTCAATACCTTCGTACCGTTGCTTTTTCTGACCTTCCAGAGCACTTACCAGATTTCGCTGGACCGAATTACGTCGCTCGTTACGGTCAACTTCGGTATCCAGCTCGTCGTGGATCTGCTCAGCACCAAATGGGTCGATAAAATCGGATACCGAATTTCTATTATGGCGGCCCATATCTGCGCTGCTGGGGGACTCGCCGGGTTGGGGATTTTTCCGGACCTTTTTCCAGATCCGTACTGGGGGCTCTTGCTTGCCGTCGGACTATATGCGGTTGGCGGCGGGCTGATCGAGGTGCTGGTCAGCCCGATTGTAGAGGCCTGCCCAACGGAAAAGAAATCGGCGGCGATGAGCCTGCTTCATTCCTTTTATTGCTGGGGTTGTGTGCTGGTGATCCTGACATCGACGCTGTTTTTCTCGATTTTTGGCATTGCAAATTGGCGGGTTCTCAGCTGGGCCTGGGCGGCGCTTCCGCTTTTCAACGCGTTTTATTATTCACAGGTTCCGATTGCCACCCTGCACGAGGCGGAGGAGGCGATGCCAGTCCACAAGCTCTTTTCCAGCGGTGTTTTCTGGGTGTTTGCCCTGCTGATGGTCTGCGCGGGAGCGTCCGAGCAGGCGATGAGCCAGTGGGCATCCGCCTTTGCAGAATCCGGGCTCCAGATTTCCAAAAGCGTTGGAGATTTGGCTGGCCTGTGCATATTTTCTATTTTAATGGGGTTTACCCGCGTATTCTACGCAAAATTCAGTGAGAGAATCAATCTGACTGCGTTTATGATGGGGAGTGGCATTCTCTGTATAGTGAGTTACCTGCTCACGTCCCTGTCACCACACCCGCTGCTTTCCCTAGTTGGCTGTGGATTGTGCGGCCTGTCCGTGGGGATTTTGTGGCCGGGGGCCTTCAGCCTGGCCTCCGCTGCTTGCCCGAAGGGCGGAACTGCCATGTTCGCTCTGCTTGCGCTGGCGGGGGATTTGGGCTGCTCCGCCGGGCCGTCTCTGGTCGGCTTTGTCTCCGATGCGGCGCAGGGAAACCTCAAGGCCGGCCTGCTCGGGGCGATCGTGTTTCCCATCCTGCTGCTCCTCGGCCTGCTGGCGTGCACAAAGATGGTGCGGAACAAGTGAGATTCAGGCCGTATATATCTCGTAAAAATGATATTCATAAACAACCGCCCTCTGGATAAAGATCCAAAGGGCGGTTGTTGTGCAAAAGAGAAAGGAGAGCCAGTTATCTCTTGGAGAACTGCGGTGCACGGCGTGCGCCTTTGAGGCCGTACTTCTTCCTTTCCTTCATTCTCGGGTCGCGGGTGAGGAAGCCGGCCTTCTTCAGCGCGGGGCGGAGCGCCTCGTCATACTGAAGAAGAGCACGGGAGAGGCCGTGGCGGATTGCGCCGGCCTGACCGGTCACGCCGCCGCCGTTAACGCGGCAGACAATATCAAATTTCTCAGTCGTACCTGTCAGCGCGAGAGGCTGGCGGACGATGAGCTTCAGGGTTTCAAGGCCGAAATACTCATCAATGTCTCTGTCGTTGATCGTGATCTTGCCCGTGCCGGGATAAACGCGCACGCGGGCAACGGATTTTTTTCTGCGGCCGGTGCCGTAAAAATAAGGGTTGCTATCGTACATATTCCTTCTCCTCCTTCCTTAAAACGCCCATTCCTGAGGCTTCTGAGCAGCGTGCTTATGCTCTGCGCCCTTGTAAACGCGCAGGCGGGTCAGCGCATTGCGGCCGATCACCGTATCCGGAATCATACCCTTGACGGCGAGCTGCATCGCAAAATCGGAGCGTGTCCTCATCAGCGTGCTGTACTTGACCTCTTTGAGGTGGCCGATATAGCCGGAATGATGGTAATACATCTTCTGTTGGAGCTTATTGCCCGTCAGGACGGCCTTGTCCGTATTGATGATGATGACATGGTCGCCGCAGTCGGCGTTGGGCGTAAAGGTCGGCTTGTGCTTGCCGCGCAGCAGAATGGCGGCCTGGGCGGCTACGCGGCCCATCGGCTTGCCGGCTGCATCAAGCACATACCAATTGCGGGTAATGTCGCCCGCCTTCGGCATATAGGTTGACATAGTAAAACCTCCATTTGCATCGTCTTACCTTTTTCAGTGCCTGCTTAGCATACCATAAGCGAGTGAGCCTGTCAAGCGTTTTTCTCGATTTTTTAATTTATCGATGCTGTACTTTTAAAATCTCCCGTTTTCTATGGTTTTGATAGCAAATGCTCGCGCGTAAAAAACGAAAATCAATAGCCGAGGAGTGCGGTGGATGTATATTTAAAAAAAGATAGACAATCATTTTACTATGCGTTATAATCTGGATATCTGGAGGAAATACCTGGAAATGACTGAAAGTTAGGAGAATGGATTATGAAAAAATATGTTTGCACCGTCTGCGGTTACGAATACGATCCGGAGGTCGGTGACCCTGACAACGGAATTGCCCCCGGCACTGCTTTTGAAGACCTCCCGGAGGATTGGGTCTGCCCGCTGTGCGGCGTAGGCAAGGATCTTTTCGAGGAGGCGTGAGCCTGCTCCAAAGGAAAGAGAGGCGTTTGGAAGATGGATCAGACCGCACTGTTTAAACTCTCCTACGGCCTGTATGTCGTGGGGGTAAAAAATGGCGATTCCTTCGGTGGCTGCATTGTCGACGCCATGATGCAAGTCACCTCCGATATGCCGCCGCTGCTGATGCTTGGCAGCATGCGCAACAACCTGACCAATCAGCTCATCCGGGAGACCGGGGAATTCACCGTCTCTGTCCTGCGGGCGGATGCCGACCCCTTCCTGATTGCGAATTTCGGGTTCCAGTCCGCACGGAAGGCGGAAAAGTGGGAGAATGTGGAGTACGCCGTGAAGGATGGCCTGCCCGTATTGCTCGATGCCGCCTCCTACCTGCACTGCCGCGTCTTGGAGGAGAAGAATCTCTCCACGCATACGGTCTATACCTGCGAGGTGACGGATGCGTGGAACGGCGACGGGGAGCCCCTGCTCTACCACGATTATCAGAAGCATATGAAGGACGCTACCCGCAAGGCGTTTCAGAATTTTCTAAACGGGAAAAAGGCGGAGGTGGACACGCCGCAGGAGCACAGGGAATCTCAATGGGTCTGCTCGGTTTGCGGGTATGTCTATGACGGAGATGTGCCGTTTGAGGATCTGCCAGAAGATTGGAAATGTCCGCGCTGCGGGCAGCCGAAGTCTGTATTTGTTAGGCAATAAACGCAAAGCGATGCCTGGAGGCGGCGCAGCTGCCTCTAGGCCTTTTTTGATTTGTTGATTTTTCTCTGATTTTTGGAGAGGATGGTTGCTTTTTTCGCCGCGGCGTGGTAAAATAACACTCGCCCTTACAGGGCGTACAATTGATACCCGCCCGTGGCGAAGCTGGATATCGCAGCAGATTCCGATTCTGAAGGCCGGGGGTTCGAATCCCTCCGGGCGGGCCACACCTGCGGTGAGCAATTTGCTCACCGCAGGTTTTCCTTTTTGATCGCTGATCGCCCGCGTCTGATGGCACTTTTTGTACTGCGTAGTTGTCACAGAGCTTTGCTATGGCCGTCAAAAGGCCCGGTTTGAAGCGATGGAGCATTAGCCGGCGCCGTTATGCCCAAGGGGCTGGGCAGGAAGCATAACACAATCGTAGAAATGAGCCCACAGGCCGTCCGGCAGATCTGTCGGGCGGTCTTTTTTACTTCGGTAACCCTTTTTTCATGCAAACAAAAGCCTTCCGCAAGGAATCCGTAACTTTTTTGTAAGTTACGGCCTTTATGATAAGGTTAAGGTCAAAACAGATACGGGAGGCTTTTCTTATGAAGATGAATATATTGGTAACCCTCAATTCCGGCTATATCAAACCTTTGACTGTTATGCTCAACTCTCTGCTTGACTCGAATCCAAACCGCAATTTCCGCATTTTTGTGGCGCACTCCTCCCTGACAGAGCAAAATTTCCGCTATCTCGAGGAGCATGTGCCGATGGAGCATTGCGAATTTGTGAACGTCCAGGTGCCGAATGCGGTGTTCGCGGATGCGCCCGTTCTGGAGCGCCTTCCCAAAGAGACATATTACCGCTTGTTTGCAGCGCGACTTCTTCCGCGGGATGTCAACCGCGTTTTGTATCTGGATCCGGATCTGGTGGTCATCCGTTCGATCGACCAGCTGTACCGCCTAGACTTTCAGGGAAATCTGTTTGCAGCGGCGTCGCACCAATTTGGCCCGATGCAGTGGCTCAACCGCACGCGGCTGCATATGCCGGAGGGCGGCAAATATATCAATGCGGGCGTGATGCTGATGAATCTGAGCCTGCTGCGCGAGATTCAGGATGTGCAGGCGGTTTTTGACTATATCCGTGAAAACCGGAAGAAGCTCTATCTGCTCGATCAGGATATCCTGAACGGTCTGTATGGCGGCAGCACTCTGGCCATTGACGCGCTGCTCTATAATCTGGACGACCGGTATCTGCTCAATCACAATCTCCTGACCCGCCCGAGCCGCCATGTCGACATGGAATGGGTCGAAGAAAATGTGGTCATTGTGCATTACTGTGGAAAAAGCAAGCCCTGGATGGCGGATTACAAGGGAAGGCTCGGCTTTTTCTACGCGCGCTACAGCGGCTGCCTTGAAGAGGGGAGCGTAAAAAAGGCAAGCCGAAATCCTATGTTTGGCGTTGCATAAAATCTTTGGACGGCTTACCTGATCCAGAACAGAGAACGAGCTTTTGAGGACCAAAATGCTTTAGGAGTTTTATAAGGTCAGCAGATTGTGCCGGAAACATGCCGCATGAGAGGCGAAAACCACACGGATTTATCGGTTATATATGCATTTCAATCATGTGGAGGTGTCCAAAATTGATGCAGAATGGTTGGGAACAGAATGAGACACAAGGAAGTCTGCCGGCTGTTTTATCAATTCTATTGATGTGGACGATGGTCAATCCGATCTCCTTTATAAACCGGATGTTCGGATGAAGATGGACAATGAAACTGCCGATTGTTTTGTGCTCATCCTGCTTTCAGATCAAATCCATCCCGTGCTGCTGTATGCAACAATGACCCGCTGCTGTTTTATCCGGAATCTGGAGCGGAGAAACGGGGCGCCCGCTCCCCTTTTGCCCGGTTTGACGCGGGTCCGTGAAAATAGGGCGGCATAAACAGAGCTAGCTGGCAAAAGGCCAAAACACCCGTTTAAAGGGCGGTTTTGGCCTTTTGCGAATTATTTCTGATCTGGCCGGCGATTCTCCTGCGCCGGAAGCTGCGTGATGCTCCCGGTAGGATGCATGCGTTTACTGAAAAAGCGGTATACGAAGGAGATGAGGATCATCAAAACGCCAAAGGCGAAAAACGCGATAATCCGCTTTCCCTCGGAGAGGCCGGATAGATCGATCAGGAAGAGCTTTGCCAGGGCGAGAAAGGAAAGCCCGAGCCCAAACCGCCGCATGGAAGCATATCTGCGCCAGAAGCCGCAGAGAATCCAGCCGAGTGCCGTTACCAGATACAGGATGCTGATGAGAGGATTGGTAAAGACCAGCCGGAACTGGCCGAGCAGCAGCTCGGTGAGCAGCACGGTAAAGCAGGCGGATACAGTGAGCGGAAAAACCTCAACGGGGGCGCGGAACCGTCTCACAAGCGTCCCTGTAAAATCTGCCGCTGCAAGGACGCAGACGCCATTGACGAGGATTTGAAGCAGAATCAGACCGAGCTGCGCACCCTTTGGAAGGGAATCCGCCTGCCTGAAGTACAGGCAGTTCAAAAGATGCACCATGATGAAGGAGACGGCATGGATCAGCAGGCCGATGACGGCCGTAGCATCATCCCGCAATCTGGGCAGGCGGATGGAGACGCAGGCGACCGCGCAGCCGGAGAGAATCGTCAGGCTCAGGAGGAACATGTCTGTGTGCAGCGCCCCCATTTTTTCGGAAATTAGAACGGGCAGGAAAAGCTGCGCCGCAAAAATCGTGTAAATCCAGAGGTTCAGAAGGAAGCCGTATTTGTAAAGCCCTTGCATAGCGCCTGCCTCTCTCCCGTTGTGAATGATCACCGCCATGGGAAGGAGGCTCGCCATTGTAACGCAGGTGTAGGCTGCCGCACAGGAGGGCAGGAAGGCCATATCCGGCAAAGAGAGCTGCAGCATGGGATAGGCAACGATCAGGGAGAGGACAGCGGCAGCGCCGACGAGCCAGCCTGTTATCTCCAGCGGGCGGCGTTTGTATAACAGGCCGGGGAGCAGGAAGAGGAGCCCTTCCACCGTCCAGGCGTAGACTGCATAAACAAAGCCAAACTGCATCGGAATGATTAGCAGGGAGGTGAGCACTGCCGCGCCGGCCGCCGCAAACAGGCCGGCCCGCTCTTTGGGCACCCATTTCCAGAGGAAGCATGCTGTACCCGCCAGAGTC
>DAWDUP010000040.1:9243-15313 GCA_052346825.1 Candidatus Fimivicinus sp.
TGGAGAAAGGCATACCGGGAAGCATCAGGGATGCTGGCGACCGTGAAAAAAAGCGCCGCATAGCTGACCAGAAGATTGAGCCCCTGCAGGATAAAATCATGGATCTTCAGCGCTGTTTGTGCGCGCCGGCTGTAGAAAAGGGGCCCTGTCAGAAAAACGAGGAAGGAAAGGGAGATCAACAGACAGGGGGTTAGCCGGCAAAGCCAGGTGAGGCCCTGCGAAGCGGGCGGATAGAAGGCGAGCAGTTCATAGAAAAAGGTGGACAGGATGGAACAGGCAGCGGCATTGAGCACGAAGCTGATAAACTGGGCGACAATCCATTTTTTGCGGCATGCCGTCAGGAGGGAAAACAGACACAGGCAGGCAAAATACAGCGCGCTGCACAAGAGAAATTCCATGGGAAGCTTGGGTTGAAAAAAGAAGGCGAGCGCAGGCAGATAGCCGCCGATCATGGCAAAGGCTGCGATGACCTGCGCATTATGACGCTGAGAGAGGAAAAAGGCCAGCGCGGTAATCAGGACGATCAGGGCAAAGGTCGCATAGGGATGCAGCAGACGCAGCCAGAAAAAGCAGGTGACAACGCTGACATAGAGCAGCGCAATCCCCCCGGCGGAAAGCCCAAGGGAAAACAGGTCTGCCCGCCTGCCTCTCCGGCCCAGCCATTCTCCGGCCCCCAAAAACAGAAACGCCAGCAGGAACAGCATGCCGCCTTTAAAGGTGTCCGGCAGCTTCGTATAGGTAAATCGGGCAGCGGCAATCGCGCCAATGACAACGAGGAGAATACCGATCTTATTGAAAACGCTCAGGCCGATCAGGGATTCAAAATGGCGGCTGCGCAGAGCAGCCTGCGCCTCCTGCTCCGTGAGCGGTTCGTCCCGCAGAGCGCCGAATTCCGGCTTTGCCTGCTCTGCAAGAGAAACGGCCTTTGCTTCCCGTTCCCTGCGGATTTGTGCGATCCGATCCTCGAGCAGTGTTTTCAGCCGCCCAAATTCAGAGGCGACCTCGTTAAAAAGCGCGGCGTCCTCTGCTTTGACCTGCTGCTCCAACTGGTCGATACGGGTGCGCATTGTTTTTTCAAAGGCGGCCAGACGGTTTTCTTCCCCGGCGGTTTGCGCCTGATAATAGGTGGAAAGCCGTTTTGCGGCGGCCTTCAGCGCATTCTGTTTTTCGCTGTAGAGGCGGGCATGAAGCGCTTCCTGCATGGTTTCCAATTCTTTTTTCTGCGATTCACAGGTTTGCTCGGCCTGCCTGCAGCGCGCGTAACTTTGTTCCAACTCGGATTTGAGACGATCGTTTTCTGTGAGAAAATCCCTCGCGCTGAGAGCGTTAATTTCCGATTCCAACTCCCGCAGGGTTTGCTTTTGCGTGTGAACGAGCTGTGACAGATGCTCGGCAGCCGTCATGGGAGTCACCATCCTTTCGTTATGGGGAACTAAATGTTTAAAAATAAAAGCACGTGCTGTCCTTACGGTTTCAGGATAGCACGTGTGTCAGATTTAGAAAGGCGTCATGTCATTTTTGGCCATGACAGCGTCATTTTTGGAAGTAAAATTTAAAAGTTAAACTTCATCACAATGGTAAAGACCTTGTCCTCGCATTTGCTGATGAGCTCGCCATTGTATTTTTCCAATGTGGTACGGATGCTGCGCAGGCCGAAGCCGTGGCGCTCCCGATCCGCCTTATCCGTCAGATAAAGGCCGCCGAACCTGCGCGGAGGAGTTTCGACAGGGTTGACAAGGGAGAGAACGAGAAAAGTATCCTCCTGCTGGATTTTCAGGCGGAGATACCGGCTTGTAGGGTCGGGGATTTTCTCGCAGGCCTCAATGGCGTTGTCGAGTGCATTGCTCAGGACGATACACAGATCCATTGGCTGCACCCCTATGCTGTGCAGGTCGCAGACCTCAAAGGAGGTGTTGATCTGTTTTTTCTGGGCGGAGAGCAGCTTTTCATTGAGAATCGCGTCCACAGCCGAGTTCCCGCTGATCGCCACATAGGAGCGTTCCTCTACGGTGGCCGTCATCGATGTCAGGTAACGCTTGAGCTCCTCATATTCCCCGCGGTCGATAAGTGTGTTCATACACAGCAGGTGGTTGTTCAGATCATGGCGCAGCTCGCGCATGTGTGTATAGGAGCTCTCCATTTTACGGATGGATTCCCTCTGCAGGGCCATCTGCTGCTCCAAAAGCTCGTATTGGCCGCGCATCTCCAGTTGGCTCTGCAGCCGGGCAAACAGGGCGAACACCATGATGTTGATCAAGACGAGGCCGACAATGGCGGCAAAGATATAATCCTGCATATAGGCCTCGTCCGGGAGCTTTGCCATATAGTATTGAAAGATGGTCAGCGTGACGATCGTGGTCAGAGGGACAGAGGCAAGCATGACCCAATAGCGCAGAGAGATATTCTTTTTTCGCCGTGAAAGAAAGAGCATGAGCAGCATGACAAAGAGAAACAGGATCATCTTGGGCAAAACGATCTCCAGAAGCCGGTATAAAATATCGCCTGTGGAGAGTAGCAAAAGATCCTTGGGCAGAAAGGACAGGGCGAAGGCGGAGAGCAGGTCGGACAGGGAAAGGACGATTGAAAAGATCAGGTTATAGATGATCTTGATGCTCAGCCTGCCGCGAAAGATCAGCAGGGAGACCAGGAATACGAGTAGAATCTCCACCGCTGTTTTCATGCTGATGAGCGTGAGGCTGGCGTTGCTGAAGAAAACCGCGGCCAGAAGGAGGACATAGCTCATACGCAGGGGCCATTTGCTGGCGTATTTCGGCTCGAACATCGCGTTAAGCAGGGCGAAAGCGAGCGTGATTTCAAACACTGTGGCAAGTCCGCGGACGATCTGAAATAAAATTTCTTCAAACAATGCGCCGGCCTCCTTTTTTCTGTTACCGAAGGGACCAGAGAAACGCCTCACTGGTCTCCTTGTAGCGCCGCTTGCTGACCGGCAGGGTTTCGCCCGTTTTGAGCGTGACGGCGGCAGTGCCGACCCGCTGGATCATGCGTGCATTTACGAGAAAGCTCTGATGGCAGCGGACAAAATCTTTTTTCTTCAGTGCCTGCTCTACCTCGTCGAGCTTGCGGTAGGTCTTATAGGTCTGTTTCGCCATATGGATATACAGAATGCGGCGGTCACTTTCGAAATAATGAATGTCGTCAAGGGCAACGGCAATGCTCTCCCCATCAAACTGAAAGCAGAAGCGATCCTCCCTTTTATAAAGCAGCTCGTCAAGACTCTCGCGGAATACCAGTGGAAAACTGTGCGAAAGCTCCGGCTTTAAAATATAGCGGAAGGCGCGCACCTCATAGCCGCGAAAAACATATTCCGCCGAGGAGGTGATAAAGACGATCAGCACCTTGTCGTCACACGCACGGATCCGCCTTGCCGCATCCATGCCGTCCAGGCCATCCATCTTGATGTCGAGGAAGATCAGATCAAAAGAGGCATCATCTGTTTCGCAGGCGTGGCAGAGTGAGTTCCCATCCGGGAAAAGTGTGATCTGCGCATCTTCCCCGGCTTTTGCAAGCATGTCACGGCTCAGGGAAAACAGGGCGTCGCGCACAGTCTTCTCATCGTCGCAAATGGCAATCTGCAGCAAGGCGCTTCCCTTCTTTCCATAGAAATCATAGCATCGGTGAACAGGGGCGACAACGGTTTTGAGGGCGATGCTATATTTTTATCATACAAATATTTTTACTGGAACGCAACCCTTGTTTTGTACCTTTCCTATTAGCATAGCACGGGACTGCAAATAGTGAAATTGGTTTTATAGACAGATATATAACAGCTCCCCCGGTTGATCCGGGAGGGCTGATTTGGAAAGGGTATTTTTATAAAACGGTTATTTGGAATTCGCCTAAGTAACCAGTGAGGGCAATCTCGATGCTGTTGCTGCCGGCCGGCAGCGTCAGCGTTTCAGAGAATGCGCCGCTGTCCTCCAGCAGGGTTTTGGGAGCATCGTTGCCGGAGCGGAAAAGAACCTTTGCATGCCCGCCCGTACCGCTCATCGTGCAGGAAACGGTAACCGTATCGCCCGCCGTTCGTTTCAGCGCCGTGCCGCCGAAGAGGATCTCCGTGCCGCTGAAATCATGGTATGCGGCGGTATAGGAGCCAGTGTAACCATCTTCCCCGGGGATTCGTGTGCCCTGCAGGGCGGCATCTGGCGTGCGGGCAAGCTTTCCGCCCGCCTGGAGCACCTTGTTGTAATGTTGAAGAATCGTATCCTTGTCACAGGCCGTCACGCCGGAGAGGATGCAGCAGACGGCAAGGACTGTGGCCAGAAGCGATAAGATGCGGATGAGGAAATGATTCATGGTTCTCGGAGCCTCCTTTCGAATCGCCTCTCATCCGCGCTCTCTTGAACGGATCATTTTCCGGCTGTCGAGGAAGGTGGCGAGGAAGTAGCCGCCGTAGATCACCAAAAACAGCAGCGCCGCCATGATGATGTTGGGCAGGGCATTGAGATTGCCAAACTGTGCGATCGCATTATTGACCACATAGACGCCCACGACGGAATGGATGATCGCGAGCCCCAGCGGGAGCATGAAGTAGGAGAGGATTTGAGCAAACAGCGCCCGATTGATCATGCGGCCTGAAGTGCCGAGCCGGCGCAGCAGCCGGTAGCGCTCCGTATTGTCGGAGGCCTCGGAGAGCTGCTGCAGCGCGAGGATCGCCGCGCAGGTGATCAGAAATACGACGCCGACATAGATGACGAAATAGGAGATCAGCAGCTTTGTGCCGCCGCTCTGCAGATAAATGTCATAATGAGAGCGGACGCTCGTGTAGGGGCGCGGCGCATCCTTCCCCGCTCCGTAGAGCGATGCGATTGCCTGCGTGAAAGCGGTTTCGCCCGCTTCGCCCGGATTCGTGTAATTTGCGTTGAGGATCGACCGGTGAAGCTGGCAGGTTTCCGCCACCGCGTCGGGGACGATCAGCGTGCCGCTCTCCGACGTTGTGGCGGAGTCCAGCAGGTTATGCGTTTGAATTGCAACATTTGCGGGGCGCAGAACCGTTCCGTTTATGGTAAAGGTCTCGCCGCGCTCGATATAGGCTTCCAGGATTTTGGCCATTTCCTTGAGATTGCAGACGACCGCGTATTCATCCGCCCCCAGCGCAATCGGTGTTTCGCCGCGCAGCGCAAGGAATTTGTTGTAATCCGAAAGGCTCAGGATCGGGACGGCGATTTTCGCGTCGTTATCGTCATTGATTTCATAATTGGTAACCGATTTTGCAAAATCCTGAAGCGACTTGTATTTCAGATCGCTTTCCCGCAGCCAAAGCTGCGAATAGGCTTTGAAGTGCTCTCCGAAATCAAAGCCGCGGCTTTTCAGGTCCGCTTCAATATCATTCGCCTGCGTTTTATTGCGATAGCTGCGCACGCTCATCATCGAAACGTCAAACGGCGCGGTTTCGTCCACCTGCCCCGCCATTACGTCCACCGCGCCGAGGCCGCAGGAGAAGGTGCCGATCGTGACGAGCAGCATGATGCAGATGATAGACATGGAGATAAAATTCGTGTTGATCTTGCTGTTGAGCTGGCGCAGCACGAACATATTGAGCCCTTTATAATAGAGGCGTTTGTTGCTCTTGACCACCCGGATGAGGAAGCCGGAAAGGGAGAGAAAAAACAGCACCGTGCCGATCGTGCCAAGGATAAGGGAGGCATAAAACTGGTTATCGAGCATAAACAGCCCGTTGTCGATGATGAGATAGTAGGCCGTGCCAAGGCAGGCGAGGGACAACAGAAAGACCACCACGCAGACCCAGAGCTTGTTGATGCGCAGCGTCTCGTTTTTGCGCCCGCCGTGGATTAGGTCAATGAGCTTGTATTTTGAAACGGTGCGGATATTGAAGAGCATCACGACGAGGAAGATCACGCCGAAATAGAGGATCGTCTTGAGCAAAGAATCCTTGGAAAAGGTAAATGCGAAGTACTTCATTGGAACGTTCATCAGCTTTGCCGTCAGCACGCTCATGCCCTGTGAGGCGGCAACGCCGATCAAAAGGCCGACGCCGAGGGAAAACAGGCCGATGACGAAGGTCTCCGCCGTCAGGACACGGGAGATTTTG
>DAWDUP010000040.1:15323-15887 GCA_052346825.1 Candidatus Fimivicinus sp.
GAGTGTCATATAGAGGCCGAGCTCGCGCTTGCGGCGCTTGATGAGAAAATTATTGGCATAGAGAATAAGGCCTGCCAGCACGAAGGAGATGAATACGGAGAGATAGCCGAGCATCGCCGTGCCGGTTTGGAGCATGGCATGCTGCTGCTTGGAAAGAAGGAGCATCGTCTGCTGCGATTCCACCGCATTGAACACATAGAAAAGGCATACGCCGAAGGAGAGCGTCAGGAAATAGATGACATAATCACTCAGGCTCTTCTTGACGTTTTTAAACGCAAGCTTATAAAACATCGCCGTTGTCACCTCCCAGAAGGGTCACAACCTCGATGATCTTCTCAAAGAAGGCCTTGCGCGTGTCTGTGCCGCGCAGCAGCTCGTTGAAGATTCTGCCATCCTTGATGAAGAGGATGCGCTTGCAGTAGCTCGCCGTGAAGGCGTCGTGCGTGACCATGAGGATTGTGGCGCCGAGCTCACGGTTGAGTGTTTCAAAGCTTTCGAGCAGCATGCGCGCGGATTTGGAATCGAGCGCGCCGGTCGGCTCGTCGGCGAGGATCATGGAGGGGT
>DAWDUP010000041.1:0-15490 GCA_052346825.1 Candidatus Fimivicinus sp.
AAATCCCCTCACGAGCCACGCAGAAAGATTCTGCGGGCGCTGCCTTGGCCTTCAGAGAGCTGTTTTGGGCGCAGTGAATTTGCAGCGTTCGCTCCTGAAGTGTAACCTTACTTTTGCACACAGTAAATTTGCTGCGCAGCCGGTCAATTTGACCACCACACACAGTTCTCACACCCTGCCTTTGTCAGCGGAATCGCTGATGGGAGGCCGAGGCAGCATAGCGCTCCACCTGTTGCGTGGCTCGTGAGGGGATTTTTTCATCGCGTCTCGCGCGGTGAAAAAACGGGCGCACAAATTGTTTGAGCGCCGTGAGGCGGCGAGTTTTTGTGCGTCCCGCCGAACGGCTTTTCACGTGGCTTCATTTTGCCGCTGCCGAAGTGCCGTGCAAAACGGCCCCTTTTGCTTCCTTTTCCGGCCGAACGGAAAAGAGAGGGCCCGCGCGGCCCGAGCGCGTTCCAATTTCTTCTTCCCTTATCAAGGCAATCAAAAAGGCAAGCATAATGCAGAGATGCTACGAAATGGTTCTTGTGTATTTTACAAAATAATATCCTTTTTTAACAGGATGAAGCGTTGCAAAATGTAAAAACACATTTTGCAACGCTTCCTTGAGAAAAAGCATTCGCGCCTTTACAAACAAACGTAAATACTTTTGGAGGGACTGTTTGCGACCGTCTCCTGGTGTATATGGTCAGCCGAGCGGGACGAAGGAGATTTCAAATTCCAGCCCATCCCTGGCCGAAATAACAAAATTTTTCCACGGCTCCGGGCCGCAGCTGTTGGTCCCTGCGCCGCGCGTAAAGCCGTCGACGGATACGGCCGTGGTGCGCTCGTCGTGAAGATCCTCGCGGTGTCCAGCCTTCTGCAGAAGATTTTGTGTATAGGGATGCGCATTGAAGGTGAAATCCTTTTCCTCGCGGAAGAGCATCCATCCCGTTCCGGCTTCATCGGTCAGCTTCAGCCACCGCGTACCGGTGTGGTTGCCATTGTCCTGTGGGCGAATATAATCCTCATGCATAGCAGATACGGTCGTTTCGAAAATTCCCTTGGTAGATTGGGCCCTGAAATCCGGCAGGTTTTCCTTTTCGCCCAGTCCATAATAGGCCACGTTGCGGAATTCCTCCGGCATCTCAAAGAGAAGGCCGAAACGCGCGATTTCTGCCTTCAGCTTTTTGTCGAAGGAGGGGTCCAGCTTGACGCGCAGAGTGAACATTCCATTGGCTGCAAATTCATATGCCATGTGGACGAGGAAGAGGTCTTTTTCCTTCGCGTGCAGCTGCAGGTCAGTTTCAATGAGGAGCCGATCGCTTTTCCGTTGCGTTCGGAAATTCTTACAGTCGGCCGTATAGCAATCGTATCCGCATTTTTCCCAACTTTTGCGGATATTCATATCGTTGTCAATCGGCGCGCGGTAGATATTGGGGAAGAAGCCGGCCTCCTTCGAAGCAGGAGCAGGATTGAGCAAGGCCTTCCCGCGATAGGAATAGCGCTCCATGCGGCCCGTCTTTGGATCAAAGGCCGCTTCTCCCTCGTCGAAGTGGATGACAAAGCTGCCGCCCTCCTCCTGCGCGCGGAGCGTTTTGCCGGCAGGCGGCGCGAGGGAGAGCTTTTTCGCCTGCAGAAGCGTTAGCTGTTCTGCGGCGAGCATTTCCTCGTCTTCATAATAGGTAAAATTCATATGCCAGTCGCTGCCGGCCTCCGGGCTTGCATGACGAAGCACGACCGTCTCGTTGCTTTGCGGCGCGGCAGAGAGCCGGAAAGTTCCGCTTTCCACAGAGATGCCGTCTTTTAGCAGCTCCCAACGTACCGTCAGATAATCTGCCGTACGGAAGTAATTTAGATTGGAGAAAGTATAGCGTCCCTCACCGGCTACGCGGGCCCGGACGGGACGGTAAACCGCCTGCATTTCATATGCGCCTGTGTGCGGCGTACGGTCGGGATAGAT
Organism: Candidatus Fimivicinus sp.; assembly: GCA_052346825.1. Classification (GTDB taxonomy): domain Bacteria; phylum Bacillota; class Clostridia; order Oscillospirales; family Acutalibacteraceae; genus Fimivicinus. The sequence goes on from DAWDUP010000041.1 coordinate 1,943, forward strand.
CAGGCCGTCCACGCAGAAATTGCTATCGTGGATAAATTCCCCGTGATCTCCGCCATAGGTATAGCGGTATTTAGAGCCTTCCGGCTGCAGGACGGCGTGGTCCGCCCACTCCCAGATGCAGCCGCCCATCAGACGGTCACTGGAGAGGACGGTATCCCAGTATTCCTGCAGCCCACCGGGGCCGACGCCCATGGCGTGCGCGTATTCGCACAAGAAAAAGGGTTTTTTGCCAAGCTTCTTTTTCTCACGCCGTTCGCCGATTTCACGCACATGATCGACGTGCGGATACATTTCGGAGATGACATCGTATGCAAGGCGTTTGGTGCGGATCACGCCCTCGTAGTGCACCGGAATTTCCGGGCATACCCGATGCAGGTATTCGCAGCAGGCATCCTGGTTTTTCCAGCCGCCGGCCTCATTGCCGAGCGACCACAGGACAATACAGGGATGGTTGCGGTCGCGCAGATACATGCGTTTTACGCGGTCAAGGTAATGATTGCCCCACTTTTTATTGTTGCTGATCCGGTTTGGCCGGTAAATGGGGTCGCAGCAGGTGCCATGTGTTTCGATATCTGCCTCGTCGACCACATAGAGGCCGTAAAGATCGCACAGCGTCAAAAATACCGGGTCCGGCGGATAGTGAGAGGTGCGCACCGCATTGACATTCAGGCGTTTCATGAGTTTTATGTCGCGCAGCAGATCCTCCGCGTCCATGACATAGCCCTTCAGCGAGGTGTCGTGATGGTTGACCCCCTTGAGCTTGATCGCCTTTCCGTTGAAGGTGAAGACGTCCTTTTTGATGACGACGCTACGGAAGCCTGTAAAATTGCGCAGGCTTTCCACGGGGGCCCCGTCCTTTTTTAATGTAATATAGGTTTCGTAAATGGTGGGGATTTCCGCGCTCCACTCCCGCACGGAGAGATTGCGGAAAGAGAAGTCGGTTCGCTGCTGTGCGGTTATTTCCTGCGTGGAAAGCATAGAGCCGCCGTCCATCAGGGTAATCTGCACGGTATATCCCGCCGGATCTCCGGCCAGCTCCACCTCGCCAGAGAGGGAATAGGTATTGCCCGTCTTCTTGGTTTTGAGCTGATAATCATTGAGATAGGTGGATGCGCAACGGGTCAGCAACACATCGCGGAAGATACCGTTTTCCCGGAACATATCCTGGCATTCGAGATAGGTGCCGTTGGAATATTTGAAGACGACGGCGACGAGCTCGTTTTCCCCCTGCTGCAGGAAGGGGCGCACATCAAATTCTGCAGAATTGTGCGCGCCCTCACTGTAACCGACATAGCGGCCGTTGATATATACATCAAGCGAGGAGATAGCGCCGAGAAAGGTCAAAATGTAGTGATCGTCCAGCGTTTCCAGTGCAAATTTTTTTCGATAGACGCCCACCGGGATGTCCGTTGGAATTTTGGGAGGCTTACAGGGAAACTGGTAGTGCTGATTGACATAGAAGGGCGGCTCATAGCCGGTACGCTGCCAGTCGGACGGCACCTGGATGCGGTCAAAGAGCTCTGCGTCCGTGTCAAGTGTCTGCGGCAGCTTTGACACCTGGTCATAATAATGAAAATCCCATTCCCCAGAGAGGACCATAACGCGGTCGCTTTGATAGCGCTCCTCCAGGAAAGGGGTGGCGGCGAGCGTTTCGCGGCTGGAATAGGGGACAAAATAGGCCCGCCCTTCGCGCTTGTTTTCCTCGAAGAGGGGAAATTTTTTGTAGTGTTCTCGGTTGATTTCGTATTTCATATAGCCTCCTGCTCTCGTTTCATAATGCTTAAAATTATTCTATCATATCTGGCAGGGCTTTTCAATCCAACCTTCCGGTTTGATCGGATATTTGCAGAATAAATTGTCAATCTTTGCGCTTTTCTAACATAGTTTTTGTTTAAAATTAATAAAAAATATAAAAATTGTTTCCAACAAGAAATATGTGCGGAAGGGCTCTGTGCTATAATATCCCCTGTATCAAAATGCTTCGCAGGGACAAAACCGGCGGGCAGACAGGAACGGCGGAAGCGGGGGCTTCCGTCCACAAAGGAGGAGAATCATGAAAAAGTATCTGAAGGGGACGCTGGCTGTCATTCTGGCGGTCGTGCTCATCGCGGTAGCAGTACCGTTCGGCGCATTTGCGCGCGCGGTGGAGACTGAGCCCGTGATGTTTGGCGTGATGTCGGATACGCACTACTATCCGCGGTCGCTCATGCCGGCGGACGACGATGAGCAGGGATGGAAGGCATTCGGCGAATTTTGCCGCGTCAAGAGCAAGCAATTCCCACAAACTGGCGGGCTTGTGGACGCGGCGCTTGCCGCGATGGCGGAGGACGTCCAGGAAAAGGGCCTGAAATATGTCCTCATTCCGGGCGACCTGACCAAGGACAGCGAAATTGAAGCGCACAAAGGCCTTGCGGCGAAACTCGAGCAGTTTGAAAAGGAAACGGGTGCGCAGGTCCTTGTCATCAACGGCAACCACGATATCAATAATTACGATGCCGCATCTTTTACGACCGGCAAGGAAGTCAAGGATAAGAGCCTGGTCACCACGCCGGAGCAGTTTAAGGAGATTTATAAAAACCTCGGTTACGACTTGGCTTCAGCCGTTTATACGCCGCCCAAGGGAAAACAAGCCAATGGGCTTTCTTATGCGGTCAGCCTGGAGGGCGGTTACCGCCTGATCGTGATGGACGGCGGCAAATACAGCCCGGACAATATGGAGCCCGGCCATTCCGGCGGCCATGAGACCGGTGGTAATTTCTCCGATGATTTCATCGAGTGGGTGCTCGACCAATGTGCCAGGGCCCGGGCAAAGGGCGAAACGATCATTGGTATGACGCATTTCAGCTTAGTGCCGCACTTGTGGCTGGAAGCGACGATAGCGCAGGATTTCTGCCTGGATAATTATCAGAACGTTGCAGAGGCGTTGGCGGATGCGGGCATGCATTATGTCTTTACCGGCCATATGCACCAAAACGATATCGCCAAGGCGGTATCTGATAATGGCGAGACGATTTATGATGTTCAGACGAACTCCCTCTCCAGTTATCCAAATTTCTTCCGTGAGGTCCGCTTCGACAATACCAAGGGAGATGGAAAGATCTCACTGGAGGTTAATACATACCCAGTTGATCAGGTACAGAAAGTGGATACGGACCCGCACAACGCTGCGGATACCGCGACTCCCCGCCCGGGAGACGGAAATTACCGCTATGAGCTCGACGGGGACACCTATCCGACCTATCAGGATTACTCCTATGCATTTTCCAACTGCAAGGGCAATTCTACGGACTTTGTTATGACGATGGCGAGCGGGTTCCTTGCAAGCGGGCTGAATACCGTGACGTCCGCGGGCGGGCTGATGAACCTGCTGAAAAACAACGGAATCGACTTGGAAGAAATCCTGAAAGGCTTTCTCGGCGACGGGATCAGCATTCTCGGATATGATATTTTCACGGTCAAAAATGTGATGGCGTTCCTGGAGGATCTGTTTGGGCAGATTGAGGACAATTATCTCAAAGATCCGCAAAAGACGATGGAAATCCTCAAAGGCTCCATCGAAAGGCTGGTTGATTTCAAAGTGGCGGATACGCCGCCGAGCGCCGAATATGCAAAACGATTCCATATCGGCGAGGGAACGAGCTATGGGACGCTGGGCGATCTGGTGCTTTGCGTGATGCACTCCTATACGGCCGGCGATGAAGTCGGCGTTGCATTCAAAAACGGCCATTATGTGGCGGCCGGTGAACAGCCGGATCAGTTTGTCGCAGAGGCCCTGGAGGGCTTTGAGAACGGCGACAGCGCGCAGCGGCTTATCGATGAGCTCATCGATATTTTACTTAACGATCTGATTCAGGGTGAAATCCTGACGAATCTTGAATTCCGCCTGAACGCCCTGTTTCCGGACGGTTCCTTCGGCTCTCACACGGCAGATGCGCTCCAGATGCTCCTCAAGCTTATCACGCAGGGCGATCCAAACTATAAAAAGATCGTCGATTTCGCGTTTAAGCTCCTGTCCGGGCTGAATGTTATCCCCTATGACAGCATCAACGCGATCCTCGACCACTATATCGAGGAATACCTGACCGACAGCCAGATCGAGTCCGTAGGACATGAGGTCGCATATATCGTGGACGATTTCTTTATCGACGAGAATCCGACGGTGCAGATGGACAGCACGGCGACGCTTGTCTACCGGGGTAGGGTGCCGGTTGAGGCGACCGCGGAAAATTACCGTAGGCCCTCAAATGTCAGCATGACGTTTGGCGTGGATGCCGCGACGGCGCGCAATATCAACTGGTACACAAAGTGCACGGTGGACGGCGCGAAGGTGCTGCCATACAATACGGATATCCAAATTGTTCCTTATAGTGAAAATCCGCAGTTCAGCGATCAACTGCCCGCGGGTGTGAAGGTGAAGACGAGCGAGGAGACCGTGAAGCTCCAGTTCCCCGGCATCGATATCGGCGTCTTTGGCCTATTCCCCTATTATTTTGACACAACGCGCCATATGGTGGAGATCACGGGCCTGAAGGCGGGGGAGAAATACTGCTTCCGCGTGGGTGACGCGGAGAAGGGATGGTGGAGCGATACCGGCGTGATCGAAACCGCCGACAATTCTGACCAGCTCACCTTCTTCCACATGAGCGACAGCCAGTCCCAGAGTGACCGCCAGTACAGCCGCTCCTGGGCAAAGGTGCTCGATACGGCTTATACGATGTATCCGGACGCCGATTTCATCATGCATACGGGCGACCATGTGGATAAGGGCGACAATGCCAACCAGTGGCAGTGGCTCTTCAACACGGGAGCAGACAATTTGATGAAGACGGTCCTGATGCCCACGGCGGGCAACCACGAGGCAAAGAGCGAATTTGCAATTGATCAGAATTTCATCCTTTCCAACGTGCCGGAGCAAGACCGCACGACCGGCGTTTACTATTCCTTTGATTATAACAACGCACACTTTATGGTGCTCAACACCAACAACCTCTCCGAGGAAGAGGGGCTGAGCAAGGATCAGATAGAATGGCTCAAGAAGGACGCGGCGCAGAGCGACGCGCAGTGGAAGATCGTGGCGCTGCACAAGGCGCCGTATTCCAACGGCTCACATTTTGACGACGACGACGTGATCCAGCTGCGCAAGGAGCTGAGCACCCTGATGCCGGAGCTTGGCATCGATGTCGTCCTGCAGGGACACGACCATGTGTACCTGCGCACCGGCGTGATGGATAATAACGAGGTTGTTCAAACGCAGACGAAGACGATTACCTACAACGGCAGGGATTACACGGCCAAACTTGACCCGAAGGGCAGCATTTATGTCATCAGCGGCTGCTCCGGCGTGAAGACCTATGTGACCAAGGACCCGGCCGAAACGGATCAGCTTTTCCCGCGTGCCGAGAAGCTTGCCGATGCGACCGATCCGATCTTTTCCGCCTTCCAGATCGACGGCGATACGCTCTATTTTGATGCCTATACCGTGGGTGCGGACGGCGCAAGCCGGATCGATTCCTTCGCGGTCGAAAAGAAAACGGCGGATGTGCCGGAAACCAGCACGAATGCGGCAAAGCCGGAGGAATCGACAGCAACTCCGGTCACGACGGAACCCACAAAGCCTGACGATACGAAGCAGCCAACGGTTACAGTTCCCGGGGGCGATGTAACGGATGCAACGCCCTCTGTACCAGACAATACGCAGCAGACAACTGCCGCTCAGACGACTGCCGGGGATGCGGAGAACCCGCTCACAGGGGACAATAGCTCCATTCTGCTCGCAGCGGTTCCGGTGACTGCTCTCGCAGTGCTGGTGCTGGTGGGGGCTATGCGGCGCAAAAGGACGCACGGCGAAATGTGAGCGTAATCTAAAATCATCCGATGATTGATCCGGCCCGGTTCCCGCAAAGGAACCGAGCCGGATGTTTTCGTATCCGTATACAGTTTAATGCAACATTTTAGCATTGGTGAACAGGGGCAAAACGCCAAAGGACCGCTCCGGCAGCCGCAGGGGCAGATTTGCAGAGCCCGAAACCGCGGCAAACGTGGCTTTGCGGCTGCCGGCGCGGTGCTAATTCCCCTTGTTTACCGATGTTAGGATGCCAGGATAAAAGCAGTCAATGGAAAGCGCTTATTTTTCGTTTCCAAATGAAACGTCCATATCGCGCGCCGAGCGGATCATCTCGCAGTCTTCCGGGACGAATTTCAACTTGCCTGCGACCTCGCCGAGCGGGACAGGCTCGATCCCCATCCCCTTGACAGCGATCATAAAGCCAAATTTTTCCTCCTTAACGAGCCTTGCGGCAGCCGCACCCAGACGGGTCGAGAGCACACGGTCATAGGAGCAGGGGCTTCCACCACGCTGGATGTGCCCTGGTACACAGATGCGGATTTCCTGCCCGGTGCGCTTACCGAGCTCATCCGCAAGTTCGTACGCCTTGGACGGATATGGTGATTTGGCGGCTTTCGCCTTCCGCTCTTTTTTGCTCAGCGCCGCGTCCTCAGCGGAAATCGCACCCTCCGCAACGGCGATGATCGAGAAATTTTTGCCCTGCCGCTCACGCTTTTGCAGCGCCTTGGTGACGGCCTCAAGGGAATAGGGGATCTCTGGCAGGAGGATGATATCCGCGCCGCCCGCAATACCGGCGTGCAGGGTGAGCCACCCGACTTTATGCCCCATGATTTCAACGACGAAGATGCGCCCATGCGAGGTGGCGGTTGTGTGGATACAGTCGATGACATTCGTCGCCACATTCACTGCGCTCTGAAAGCCGAAAGTGATGTCCGTTCCCCAGATATCGTTGTCAATGGTTTTGGGCATCGTAACGATATTGAGCCCTTCTTTGTAAAGCAGGTTCGCTGTTTTGTGCGTGCCGTTGCCGCCAAGGATGACAAGCGCATCCAGCTTGAGCTTTTTGTAATTTTTCTTCATGGCCTCGACCTTGTCCAGGCTGCTGTCGTCCGTTTTTTTGCGCATGAGCTTGAACGGCTGGCGTGAGGTGCCGAGGATCGTACCGCCGCGCGTGAGGATGCCCGAAAAATCCGCGGGCTCCATCACCTTGTGGTCGTCCTCGATTAGCCCCCGGTAGCCGTCGGCAAAGCCGTAAATCTCCACGTCATCATCAAATTCATGATAGAGCGCTTTTGCAAGGCCGCGCAAGGCCGGATTGAGCCCCTGGCAATCCCCGCCACTCGTGAGTACACCGATTCGTTTCATACGTCAGCTTCCTTTCTGATCCATCGATTGATTGTGCTCCTCCTCCGCTTTTAAGCGAGGGGTAAATCGGGTGCTTTCCGTTTGCTGCGCCAGATAGGCTTTTTCCCGTTCCTGCGCAAGCGCCAGAAATGCCGCCTGAGAATCGATATTGTGTTTTCCACGCCGCTGTGCCATTCTGTAGACGGCATCCGGCCCTTGTATACGAGAATTGACGGTGTCTCCCATCTGCATGGCGAGCACCGCCTCGACGCGCATCCGGATTTTCGGCTCCTCCACAGGGAATAAAAGCTCCACGCGGCGGTCGAGATTGCGCGGCATCAAATCCGCGCTGCCCAGATAGATCAGTGGCTCTCCGCCGTTTTCAAAGCGGAAAATCCTGCTGTGCTCCAGAAAACGGCCCACAATGGAGTGCACTGTGATACGGTCACTGACGCCCTCCACGCCGGGTACCAGCGAGCAGATTCCCCGCACAATCAGCCGGATGTCCACCCCTGCCTGGGAAGCTTTGTAAAGCCGCTCGATGATATCGTAGTCGAGCAGGGAATTGACCTTGACGACGATGCCTGAGGGCTTGCCGTCGAGCGCATTTTGTGTTTCTCTTTCGATGCGCTCATAGAAAAAGGAACGCATGTCGTCGGGCGCGGTGATGAATTTCTGATATTGCGGCGGGCGCGAGTAGCCGGTCAGGAGATTGAAGAGCAGGGACGCGTCCGAACCGTAATCCTCGCGGCAGGTAAAAAGGCCCATATCTGTGTAGAGCCTTGCCGTGCTGTCGTTGTAGTTGCCGGTGCCAAGGTGGAGATAGCGGCGGATGCCGTCCGCATCTCGGCGGACAACGAGCAGGATTTTGCAGTGCGTCTTGAGCCCAACGAGGCCGTAGATGACATGGCAGCCGGCCTGTTCGAGCTTTTTGGCCCAGTTAATATTGTTTTCCTCATCAAAGCGAGCTTTGAGCTCCACCAGGACGGTGACTTGCTTTCCATTTTCCGCCGCGCGCATTAGTGTGCGAACGATCGGAGAATTGCCGCTAACGCGATAGAGCGTCTGCTTGATTGCGAGCACCTCGGGATCTTCCGCTGCGCTGGCCAGGAATTTGACAACGCAGTCAAAGCTTTCATAGGGATGATGGACAAAGCGATCCCGCTCCCGGATGGCGGCGAAGAGGTCATCGCCGCAACCGAGAAAGTCAGCGGGGCGGGCCGGGATGATCGGGGAAAGGCGCAGATCGGCATGCCCCTTGATCATGGAGGAGAGCTTCGACCAGGCGGTCAGATCGAGCGGCCCCGCGCAGGAGTAAACGTCGGCTTCCCGCACATCGAGCGTATCGATTAAAAACCGCTGTGTTTCCTCGTCGCATTTTGCGTTGATTTCGAGCCGTACCGGGCGGCCGCGCTTGCGCTTTTTAATGGATTTCTGGATTTCCTGCAGCAGGTCCTCCGCCTCCTCATCGATGCTCAGATCGGCGTTGCGCGTGATGCGAAAGAGGGAAACGGCTTTTACTTCATGCGTTTCAAGCAGCTTTGGCAGATAGGCAATGATCACATCTTCCAGAAGGATAAAATGCTGCTTTTTCTCACCGGGAAGCGCGATAAACCGCGGCAGGATTGACGGCACCTGGACGACCGCAAAATGCGTTTCCTTCTCCTGTTTCAAACGAACCGCCAGATTCAGAGATCGGTTGGCAAGCAAAGGGAAGGGGCGGCTCTGGTCAATGGCGAGCGGAGTGAGGACCGGAAAGACCATGTGATCAAAATATCGCGCGACATATTTCTTCTGCTTTGCATCCAGGTCTTCGAAGCGTACGATCAGGATATCGTGGTTGCGCAGCATGGGCAGAAGCGAACGGCGCAGGCAGTTATATTGCTTTTTGCACAGGAAGTGGGCCTGCTCACCGATCTGACGCAGCTGTGCGGAGGGCGACTGCCCAACAGGATAAGGTTTTTTGACGCCCATGCGCGCCTGCTCTCGCAGGCCTGCGACGCGGACCATAAAAAATTCGTCGAGATTGGAGGCTGTGATCGACAGAAATTTGAGCCGTTCAAGCAACGGGTTTTCTTTTTCATAGGCTTCCTCCAGCACGCGCTCGTTGAAGGAAAGCCAGCTCAGCTCCCGGTTGGTATAGGGGATGCGGGTACGTTTTGCCTTTTTCTCTTTTTCGTTTTTTTCGCTCACAGGACCACCTCTTTCCAGTATGTGATAAGAATAGTATACACGATTTTTGCAAGAAATGAAAACCAGATTTATAGGAAAAACCATTTGCAGATACAATCGCTCGGGAGCAGGGAGCTTTCTCCTTGCCCATTGGGGGAATATTGTTTATAATGATGACAGATCAAGGAAGGGATGGTGCTGCCATGAATCCGATTATCCATCAAAGGCCCGAGCCAATCTGTGAGACGCTCGCCCTGCTGTATATTTCAGAAAATCTAGATAACCTGATACGGCTGATGACAGCGGCGATTGATGCGGAAGGCGGAGATGGCATGGCGTTTTATCACGCGCATGAGAGCCTTCATCGGAGATATACGGCCGCGTTTCGGGAACGGGCTGTATACGGCGATTTCTATGATTTTTTCTTTCATCAAATGGGCATCGGCGATTATGTGATCATAGCCCTTCCGTTTCTCATTGATAAGAATTTGACATATGATGCGGACGAACGTGAGGAGGATGCATTAAGGGCTCTGCTCAGCGATGGGTATCGGTTGATTTACAACAGCGGTATGATTGGGTTCGACGGAATTGAACAGGCGCAGGATCTGGAAGCTTATATCGCCGGCGGCGCAAGCGGAGACGAGTTATGCGCGGTGGTGGAGCGCCCCAAGTTTTATTTGTCAGCCCTTGCGCGGATGGTACGTGAAAATGTGCCCATAATGGAGGATGCATGGGCGCTTGTACGCGAGGAGGCGCAGGCCTTTCTTGCATCAAGCTGGAACTCAGCAGAAGAGTTTTACGAAAAAGGGATCGTAGAGCGGGGTGCGCAGATCCGGCATATCTATCCCCAGCTTAGTCTTTACACGTCTTCCTTCTTTATCGACGACGCATATTATTATGGCATGTTCAATACTGATGAACGGCCGGAGGAAATCCGCAATGATGAGAAACTGTTTTTCACAGGCGCCTGCAAAGCAATAGGCGACAGCACCCGGATGGAAATCCTGCTTTTGTTGAAACAGCGCCCGTGGTACAACCGGGAGCTTGCTCAAGCGTTGGGCTTGACGCCCGCTACGATCATGCATCACACGGATATTCTCCTGCAAAACGGCCTTGCCGCCATGACGACGGACGGGGAAAATCAGAAACGCATCTATTTCAGCCTCGTGCCGGAGAAGCTTGAGAAAATGCGGGCTGTCCTGACAAAGCTGTTTGAGTTGCCATAGTGTTAGATATATATGAAATTATATTTGACATATATCTTCCTTTGCGTTATGATGGTCTCATGATGCAGGAAGGGAGATGTATTTTTATGAAGCGGAAGCAACCCTGCGAACCCCGGCTCGTAGGCAAGGGGGAGGTTGCCGCCTACAGCGTTGCAGGCGGCGGGCAGAATTTCTGCTATGCGCTGATCACCGGATACCTGATGTATTATTATATCAACGTTTTCCATATCGATCCGCGTTTTGTCAGCATAATGCTGTTTGTAGAGGGGATCTGGGATATCGTCAACAATCCGCTGGCAGGCATCCTGATCGATCGCACTCGGACGAAGCGGGGCAAGATGGTCCCCTATCTCCGCACGCTTACCTTCCCGCTTGCCGTATGCACTGTCCTGATGTTTTCCGGCCCTTTATTGATTCGCGATACGTCTCCCACGGCGCCTTTGAAAATTGCCTTCATGTTTGTCACCTATTTTTTGTGGGAGCTTTGCTACACGATCACGGATGTCTCCTATTGGGGCCTATCAGCGGCAATCTCGCCGCATCCGGAAGAGCGGCGGCGCGTGATGACTTCGGTCAATGTGATGATTAATATTTGCAGCGCGGTTCCATATATCTTGGTACCGCTTCTGATGGACTATGCGGCGGCGCCGGATGCGAAGATCAGCCTGACGAAGGTGTTTTTTCTGTTTGGGTTGATCGGAGGCGTGGCTGGGATCGGATTGTTTTCCCTGGCAGGTTTCTGTGTCAAGGAGCGTGTGGAGCAATCCCAAAACCGCCCAACTTTACGGGAAAGTGCTGGCGAACTGATCCACAATTCCGCGATGCGGGCGATTGTGCTGTCAGGCCTGATAATGTCTCTGAGCGGGATCGGCTATGCATTTATGAACTATTATTTCATTGATGTGCTGGGGCGCGCAAGCCTTTCTGTTCTCTCTCAGATTCCTTCCGCGATTACCTGGATGTTTTCCTATGCGCTCCTGCCGGTGCTCAAAAAGCACCTGGACAACCGAACGTTTATGCTATTGTGCCAATGCGGGTTTGGCGCGGTGTGGCTGATTATTTATTTGATCGGCATCAAATATTATGCCCGGCCAATGATCATCGTACCCGCTATTATGATCGGCCAGTTCCTGTTCGGCCTGATCAGTGCGCCCTGCAATATTGTTCTCAATGAGATGATGGCGGAGGCGACGGATTATTCAGAATGGAGGACGGGAAAGCGCAATGAGGGCGTTGGATTTTCTATGAAGATCACCACGCAAAAAATCAGCAATACCGTCATACAGTCGATCAGTGCGCTTCTGCTTTCCGCCATTGGCTATGTGACACAGGAGGGAAATGCCCGCGTGCAGCAGACGGTGGTGGTGCAAAAGCGAATCTGGATGATTTATGCGCTTGTACCTGCCGTCGTATACCTTTTGAGCGCGCTCCCTTACGTTACCTATGATCTCGTGGGAGAAAAACGGGAGACGGTGCTGCGTGAGCTCAGTGAGCGCCGCTTGAATGCAGCGGACCGGGAAGATTCTAAAGGAGAAAACAAATCCGGGCCGGAATGCGCCACCGATTGATAAGGGAATTTCCTATTTCCGAATTCTGGATTTAAAAATTTTTAATGAATAATAAAGCAGGCCGTCTATACCCCACTGCTGATAGTAAAAGTGCTCAAAGCTACTCCAAAACAGCCAACCAGCAGTTATTATATAGAAAAAGGCTCCCTTCCCGGAAGCCTTTTTCTGTTATGTTGTTTAGCCAAACAGCTTAACGGCGATCATTGCCACGCCCAACACGGTCAAAACAATCCCTGTGATCCGGTTGAGCATTTTGGGGCTTGCCTGATTGGCAAAGAGGGCGGCCACGCGCGCGCCGGCCAGTGTGGCTACGATACAGACGATCAAGGCAAGCGGATCGGGCATGCCGCCGATCACTATGTGGGATACGGCACCCGTGAAGGCGGTGAAGGTCATGATGAAAACGCTGGTACCAACCGCGGTTTTCAATTCATACCCCAGCACGCTTGTAAGGATCAGGAGCAGCATCATGCCGCCGCCCGCGCCGATAAAGCCACAGATAAAGCCGATGAGGATGCCACAGAGGATGGATTCGACTGCCTTGCGGGCTGCGCTTTTCGAGGCGAGTGCCTCTTTTGTCGTCATAACGGGCTTTATGATAAATTTGATGCCGAGCAGTGTGGTCATGAAGACGGAAAAATTGCCCATGGTGCTATTCGGCACGAGAGACGCAATGTAGCTGCCAACCAGCGTGAAAACCTGCACGGAGCAGAGCATGATCAACCCGTTTTTGATATCCAGATTTTTATTCTTGCCATAGGTATAGGCGGAAATGGCGGAGGCGAGGACGTCTGAAGCGAGCGCAATGGCAACTGCTTCATAGGCCGGGACATGAAGAAAGGTGATGAGCATGGGGGAGATGACAGCGGCGGCGGACAGGCCCGCAAGCCCTGTGCCAATTCCAGCGCCGAGGCCAGAGATGATATAGACGAGCAGTTTAACGGCCATTTTGAGAGGCCTCCTCTATGTTGTCAGATATTTTTTGAAACACAGCTTTTACAACTTCCAATTCATCCTGCGTGACACCCTGATAAAGGGTATGAAAAAAATCCTGCTGCATCTGTTGGGCCTGCCGGACGATTGGCATAACGGCGGGCTGCAGCTGCAGATGGATGCACCGGCGGTCCTTTTCATCCTGCGCTCCTGTCAGAAAACCGCGCCGGGTGAGCTGCTCTACGGACTGGCAAACGTGCGATTTGGAGATCGCGCGGTATTCCACGATATCCCGGGCCGTGTCGAGAGGCGCGTTGTTGGCAAGAAAAAGGAGCACATCGATTTCATTTTTTGTAAGCTGGTATTGAGTGGACAGAGTTTTACAGCGGCTATCATAAAGGTGTCTCACTCGCTGGGTGGTACGAACAAGCTGAATGACATCCTGCATAGAATCCCC
>DAWDUP010000042.1:0-8394 GCA_052346825.1 Candidatus Fimivicinus sp.
TCACGTTTACCGATGCGCAGGCGATTTCAATCCACGCACCCGCATGGGGTGCGACGGCGCTGCGGGAGGCCGAGGAGCAGCTACCCGCCATTTCAATCCACGCACCCGTATGGGGTGCGACGCCAGATAAACCGGCGGCCGGCAGCCGAAATCAATTTCAATCCACGCACCCGTATGGGGTGCGACTTTATGTTGCTTTTCAGTTTCCCCATCGCACCGATTTCAATCCACGCACCCGTATGGGGTGCGACTACTACGAGGCGCACAAGGACGAGGTCGCAGCCAAATTTCAATCCACGCACCCGTATGGGGTGCGACTAGCCCTGCAATAGCTTCATGAGCACCGAAAACTATTTCAATCCACGCACCCGTATGGGGTGCGACCTTGTCAAGATCGGCCTGCCCATTATTTTGGCGGTTATTTCAATCCACGCACCCGTATGGGGTGCGACGTTGGCATACTGTCTAATGCTTTTTAATTTTCTTATTTCAATCCACGCACCCGTATGGGGTGCGACGAGGATAGCCGGTGTGCGGTCGGGGATCAATCGAATTTCAATCCACGCACCCGTATGGGGTGCGACAAAGGAGTATTCGCCGGTTTCCACCATTTCGTGTATTTCAATCCACGCACCCGTATGGGGTGCGACGGTGATCGGCCATTATTGCTGGCTTTATAGCCCGATTTCAATCCACGCACCCGTATGGGGTGCGACTCTCTGCCTGTTACGGGGCGAAATGGTGAGCTACATTTCAATCCACGCACCCGTATGGGGTGCGACTTTCGACCCGTCCGGCGAGTTGTCGGAAGAGGAAATTTCAATCCACGCACCCGTATGGGGTGCGACTACCAGAGGTTGCATTTCTTTGAGATAATCAGCGATTTCAATCCACGCACCCGTATGGGGTGCGACGGGTGCTGTCAGTAAGTGCGAGTTTAAAACTCTCGCATTTCAATCCACGCACCCGTATGGGGTGCGACTTTTTCCAAATCCACGTCCGCCATAGAGAAATAATTTCAATCCACGCACCCGTATGGGGTGCGACTACCGCTGGCTTTTCCCTCGCGTTCGCAAAAGAATTTCAATCCACGCACCCGTATGGGGTGCGACGAGTGCGTGATCCAGTAATATACATCGTCTTTTTTATTTCAATCCACGCACCCGTATGGGGTGCGACCTTGGTCGCGCCCGTTGTCGTTACGGTGCGACTCGATTTCAATCCACGCACCCGTATGGGGTGCGACTTTACAAAGGTTTTTCTAGATTTGCAAAAAATATTATTTCAATCCACGCACCCGTATGGGGTGCGACCGAATGCGTCATAGTCAACATGAGCGTAGTCGCTGGATTTCAATCCACGCACCCGTATGGGGTGCGACCGGCTGTTAGCTCATCCCTGCCATAGGAATTTTTCATTTCAATCCACGCACCCGTATGGGGTGCGACAGTAAAAGTACATAAAGGGATACTAATGATATATTATAAAATATACAAATAATAGACAATATAGCTTTATATATGCCTAATTGAAATATTAAAAAGCAAATTTATTCTCAAAGGGGAACGATAAACACATCTTAACTTGGTGCGAACCTTTCGGCGTTTTTCTGTTCGCTTCCCATTCGCACCGGCCGTTGTGCGGAGCCGTAACTCCTTAAATAATCAGCGTTTCCGTAACGTCAAAGGACGGTTTTGCACCGAGATGCTTTACCTTGGTTTTATAGTTGTTGCCGAGATAATAAAAACGCAGGCTGTCCGTTTCCGGATCGATGAGCTGCTCCAGTTTATATTCCACCTCGCGGCAGACCGCGAAGACGGAATTCTGGACGCGCTGGCCGTAGTTGACACATTGCCTGGCCACCTTCCGGAGCCGTTTTCGACCGGCAGTGGTTTCCGTATTGACGTCGTAAGTAATGAGGACGAGCATGGATTTCCTCCTATCACAGTAGATTTATTTCCATAGAAATGGCGGATATCCATCCGTATCTCCGCGCAAGAAACGCGCGAAAAGCATGGCCTGCGCATAGGGGACCAGCCCCCATTCGATTTTTTCCCCAAGAAACGGATGCACGATCGTCTCCTGTTTTTTAGCCTGCCAGGCGCTGAGGATGGCTTTCCGCGTTTCGTCGTCCATCAGTACGGCGCCGTTTTCCTTCTGGTAAAACCCCTCCGGCCTGACCATGCGCCGGTTAATCATGGTAAGGACGAGCCGATCCGCCATCACGCCGCGCAGCTCCTCCATCAGGTCGAGCGCAAGCGAGACGCGGCCGGGCCGGTCGCGGTGCAGAAAGCCCACGTAGGCGTCGAGCCCGACCGCCTCTAAAGCGGAGGCCGTATCATGCGCGAGCAGGGTGTAGACGAAGGAGAGCATGGCGTTGACCTTATCGAGCGGTGGGCGGCGGTTTCGGCCTTGGAAGGAAAAATCTTCTTTCTGCCGGAGGATCAGGTCGTCAAATACGGAGAAGTATTGCGCCGCAGCCTCGCCTTCAATCCCTCGCATTTCTTCCAACGTAGCCGCTTTTTCCAATTGCCCGATTGCATTTGCAAGAAAGGTGGAGATTTGCTTGAGTTTTTCCGTATCCAGCCGCATTGCGTAATCGCGTACCGCCCGCTCTAAAATCCAGCGATCATTATAAATTTTGGCAAGCAGGAAGTTCCGCGCAAGGTCTGCGCTGGCCGCCTCGCTGTCGGAGAGGCGATACTGCGTTTTGCGCAGGAGTACGTTCCCCTGTTCTTCCCCAACGACCCGCGCGAGGAATTTTCCATTTTGCGTCAGGAAGCTTAGCGCAATTTTCCGCTTTGCGCAGGCGCCCATCAGGGCGGGGCTCGCGCCAGTATAGCCGAAGGCGATGATGCTCTCAAGATTGTGGAGGGGGATTCGCCTGAGTTCTTCCTCTTTCTTGAGAATCACTATGTTTTCGCCATCCAGAGACAGGTAAGTGTCCGGCGTGGTGACAAACAAGGTGTTGGCAAGCTGCTTCACAGTGATTCCCCTCCTTCTTGGTTGTAACCCTCATGCAGAGCGCGATTCAGGTACTCTTTTGCAGATTGGCCCCGGCACAGCTTTGGGAGGCACAGATCCTTCAGCGAGCATGCACGGCAGCTTTTGAAGGGCTTGACGCGCGGTGTGTATTGCCGCCGGTAGTAGTCGTGCATCTCCAGCAGCATACTGCGCACTTTTTGGCGCAGCGAATCATCCAGCAAGACTTTGCTGCGGCGGTTGGGCTCGCCGTAATAGAGGTAGGCCTCCGGGATTTCGCAGCAGAGCATCTCCTCCAGACACATCGCCTGGCAGCACAGCTGCAGCCGGTCGGCGTCGTTCTCCTTGGGGCTTCCGCGCTTATATTCTACGGGGATGGGCAGCCACTTGCCCTCCCTCCCAAAGATCGGGACGCCGTCCGGCGCAGCGTGCAGCTCTACCACATCGCACACGCCGCTTACGCCGAGCGAGCGGGACATCACGGCCATGCCGCGGGAGATAAGCACATTCCCCCGCTTTTCGGTAAAGAAAGCATCGTGTGCTTTGTCATGCAGGATGCGGCCTTCTACGGTACGCAGGTTTTCCTGCCACTGCTGCTCGATATGGATCAGCGCCCACTGCCGGCGGCAGAAGGCAAAGTGCTGCAGGCCGGAGATGGCGAGCAGATCGTCGTCGCCGTACACCGTCAAATCATTCGCTGACACGTGACGCCCTCCGGAAGATTGTCTGTGTCGATTTGCACGTCGTAGTCGCCATAGCTTCTGGGCGGGCGGGATTCATCCTTGTTTCGGGCTGTCACCTTTTCAAATAGCTTATAAGCGGGCGCATTGCCCAGCTCGCTGTCGTGCCGGAAGACGATCAGCTCCCGCACCGCCATCTTGCCGCGAGCGGCGGAGCGGTCGGTTTCAAACATATTGATAATTGCCTTCCAGAGGAGCTGAAGGTCGTCCTCGGAGAAGCCGGTGACCTTGCGGGCCAGATTCGCAGATACGAAGCCCTCCGCGCGGTAGAGCGCATAGGGGACGATATGCTTGCGGCCCATTTCCGTGCCCTTGCGTTCTGCATCGGCCTCTGTGGTGATCGCAACACGGGTGATGGTGATCTCCTGCTGGACGATCGGATCGATGCTGCGGGCAAAGCCAAGTTGGACAGGGCCGCGCACCTGCCCGCAGTTGAGGGCTGCCTTGACAAAAGTGGTCATCACCGCGCCGAAGGTGCGGATATCGAAGAATTCACGGCACATGAAATCGCGGATTTTTTCATCCAGATCGGGATTGTCTTTTTTGCTCAGCTTCTTTTCCTCCACGCCGAGGGCGGTAAAGGCCTCCCGGTCGCTTTTATTGAGGGGGACGTTGTCCTTGATGTAAATCCGGTAGCCGGGCCTGTCCTCACAGGCGGTTTCCACATAATTGCGGATTTTGCGCTTGAGGCAGACGTCCGTGACGATGCCATGGTTGGTTTCCGGATCAAAGCGCGGCATGTTGCCTGCATCCGGGTCTCCGTTGGGGTTCCCGTTTTCCACGTCGAAAAGGATGACGAAATCGTACCTGTTTTTGATCGGCTCTGACATTATGCTTCCTCCTCGTTGTCATTTTCACTCTTTTTGATATATCGTTTTTGTACCTGCTGATAATAGCCCACAACAAAATATCCTTGATCCTCCAGAGAAAGGTGGGGAGGGAACGGCGTATCTTCCACATCCAGCTTATCGATCATATCCTTGATCTGGTTGTCGAGATAGCATTTCAGCTTGGGCTCCTTGATGACGCGGATATGGTGCCGGGAGAGCTTGATCAGCGTTGGAAAAACGCTCCCGGGCGTTGCGCAGGCGGAGGTGAAATAGCGATCCTTGATCGTTGCATTGATGTTGGGATATGCCTCCAGCTGCGCTCTTTCCAGCACGGCGAACAGCCGGCCCAGCACATAGGCCTTATTTTTGCTTTCCTCATTGAGAGACACTTGCAAAACCTCCTCGTTATGTTTGTCATCGCGGCGCCTACATAGGCGCAGAAGATAGCCCTTGATGATGGCGGCCCGGCCCCGCGTGATTTTTTTGATGTGTCGTTCCGGATCATCCTGTTCGGCGTGGATGCGGAGCATGACCGCATTCATCAGTGCCTGTGGATAGGCAGACCCTGTCAGAATGGATCGCATCACCGCGCCGCTGAGCAGATGGGAGCCGGATTTGTCGCGGGAGTTGGGATTGACGGTCTCCCGCAGCAGCCAGTAGGGGGAGAGGTAGGGAAATTCATAGGGCGCCCGGACGATCTCCATGTCGTCGTAATGCTGCTTGATATTGCGCAGAAAATTTCCAAAGGAATCCTGCAGGAAAAAGCGCACGGAGAGGCGGGCGGCATTTGGCGCAAGGCCGAGAATGTAGAAGGGCATTTCCGGATTGACGGCGGGATCGATCGGGCGCACATCTTCGACCTTCTCCATGATCGCTTCAAGCAGCTTCTGGGTATCTTCCGTCGGGTTGATACCGCTCCCGAAAAAATCTTGATAGACGGTTTCCCCGCTTTCCGCCCAGTAGACGACGGTCGTATCGCCAATGATCTGCCGATGCTTCTGGTCGGCAAGAAGCGCGTTCAGGGCGGTGACGTAGGCAAAGGCGGCATATTTTCCGACCGGGGCGTTTAGCCCCTGCGCCTTATCCCTGCCGTAGGATTCATAAGCGCTGGAATTGAAGCTGACGAGGTTGGCCCCCACGCTCTGCGCGCCCTGCACGCCCCTGATTTTGCCGTGCAGGATGGCAATGGGCTGGCGCGTTCCCGTGACCAGGCAGGGCAGCTCATCGCCCTGCTCCTGTGCGCCGTAGTAGGCTTCCCAGGCTGCCCGCAGGGCGGGAATATCCTGTGCATATTCTGCCTTCACCATGAAGATCAGGTTGCCGCCGGCGATAAGCCCCGCCAGATTTTCCTGCACATAAGGATGATCGGCAGCCTGTGCCGGATCCCAGTGGTCGAAAAAGGCAAGAATTGCGCGCGCGGCAGGATGATCGACGCCGGATAGAATCTCCCGGTGCAGTTTTTTTGATGCCTCAAAGCATTGAAGGGTTCTCTGCGGCTTCCCCTTGGTATCCATGCCCAGCAGATAGATGGCGTTGTCGCAGAGAAAAAAGGGAAAAATATTGACCGAACGGGACTCTTGCCCAGGCACTTTAAGCATCTGTGGAGCATCGACCTCTTTGTTGCCGCGCTTAGCGGTTTGCTTCAGGCTGATGATACTGATCAGATCCCCCTCCTCAGAGAGCGCCAGCGCATAGGAGACCTTTCCGGTGCAGTAACCCTGCTTCGGGAGTTTTTCCTCCTTGGCCATATTTTCATAGTATTTGACGAGCGCCTGCAGGATCATCGGATCACCTCGCTGCCACCCACCTCGATAACGCCGCTTTTCATCACGGCACGGAAAAAGGTGGGATAGATATTTTCCGGGTTGGAATAGTCCATATCGTAGAGCATAAAGCCGAGATCCCGTTCCGGCACGGCCTCATAATGCGTTGCCACATAGTCGCCTTCAAACAGGCGGAAATGCGCCGGGAACTCCCGGCACCCCAGGCAGGGCTGGTGGTAGCACTGACCCTGGCGCAGGCGGCGGCAGGCGATCGCGTAATGCTTTTCTTCCGTATCTGTCGGACCGGCCTTGTCAGTGAGCTCGAAGTGCGCATCGATGATGTAACGGACGTCGTACAACGCCATGGAGGCGCGCTGCTGAATTTCTGCCGAGGTGTTCAAATACGGCATATCGCCGCCGTTCATTGCGCTGCGCACAACGCTGGCGGAAATTTTGGAGGCGACCTCATTACGCCGTATGTTGGTAAAGCGGATCGGATTGCATACATAGATTCTGTCGATCTTCCAGCGGATGGCAGGCTTCCAGTACACTGCCTCGATCAGCCCACGCGCCGCGGAGGGCGTGATAACGTCGTAGGAAACACGCTCCGCTTTCATCTCCGGGCGGGAAAAGAGGGCGTAAGGCCCCCAGGCCTCCACCCGAATGCCATATCCCATATGGCTCACTCCTTTCAAAAATAAATGGATAGTCAACTAAAGAACCCGATTCCCCCTTTGCCGATCTGCAGGGAGAGACCGGTTTTTTCGTTATAGAGCGACAGGTCGGCCAGAATGGCGATCTCGTCGTCCAAAACCTCTAGGGCGCTGGTCCGGATGAGCGCCTGATAGTGGTTTTCATAGATGGAAACGCAGTAGGGGCCGATCGCCCGCAGAAGCTTTTGATTGCGCTCCCCGCGCCGCAGCTGCTTGGCAAAATCCTTGGCTTTTTCCTCCCCGGGAATGAGAATCGCCTTTGTCCGTTCGTCAATCAGGCGGAATTCCTTTGCAACCGTTTCAAATGGGAAGAGAAATGCATTCCCGGCGCCCTCTTCAAACCGCTCCACAATCGCTTTGCAATCCAGTTGGTCACCGGAAACTTTATATAGCTTTAAGAAAAAGGCATGGATGGCTTCTGGCGAGGCGATATCCGGATAGTCCTGCGCGACGGAATGCGCAACATCTCTCGGCGTTTTGAAATCGGATCGGTTGTTTTGATATGTTCCCTCCGGCTGAAAGATATAAACAATACTATCCTCTGCCGGGCGCTTTCCCTCCCGGTTGCAGCGGCCGGCCGCCTGAATCTCCGAATCGAGACCCGCCTCGGCGCGATAGACGGTGGGAAAGTCGAAATCCACGCCTGCTTCTACCAGACTTGTGGAGATGACGCGACACGGCAGCCCCTCTTTCAACCGCTGGCGGATCTCCTCCAGCGTCCGGGTACGGTGCACGGGCGTCATCAGTGTAGTGAGATGGAAGGTGTTTTCGTCTTTGATCCTATCATAAAGAACGCGAGCGTGCTCTCTGGTGTTGACGATGCAGAGCACCTGCTCGTGCGCATCCAGCCGTTCCACAAGCGCCTCGTTGGAGAGCGGGCCAATCGTTCGGATTTCGGTGCGCTTGAAAAAGGCGTAGAGGGAGGATACGTCCTCCATGATCTCTGTCGCCCGGATTTTCGATGGGAATAGATCCTGTAGGGCGGGCTGTGTGGCTGTGCAGAGGACGGCGGAGCAGCCATAATTATGGACGAGCTCGGAAATCACACGGATGCAGGGGAGCAGATATTCCCGCGGAAGCATCTGCGCTTCATCGAAGATGAGAATGCTGTTTGCCACATTGTGGAGCTTCCGGCATCGGGAGGATTTATTTGCGAAGAAGGATTCAAAGAACTGAACGTTTGTCGTTACGATCAGCGGCTTGTCCCAGTTTTCAGCGGCGAGGCGGCGCGGGTCCATCTCGTCATTTTTAAAATCATACTGGAAGTTGTGATGGTGCTCCAGCAGGTTGCCGTCTCCAACAATATCGCGGAATATGGCCGCCGTCTGCTCGATGATCGAGGTATAGGGGATGACATAGATCACAC
>DAWDUP010000042.1:8404-15138 GCA_052346825.1 Candidatus Fimivicinus sp.
ATCACACGGCGCAGCTTATGACGGACAGCATGCTTCAGCGCAAAGGCCAGGGAGGAAAGGGTTTTCCCGCCGCCGGTCGGTACGGTCAGAGTAAAGAGGCCGCGTTCTGATTCGGCCATTTGCAGGCAGCGCTCTAGGATTTTGCAGCGCATGCGGTTGAGTTCGTTTGTGGGATGCTTAAATTCCTTCAGCTTTTCTTCCAGCTTTTCGTATAGCGCAGGAATCCCTTCACCGGGCTCCCGCACGACGCTGCCATTCGACATGAAGGCTTCTGTATCGAGAAAATCGGCGTCTACCAGGCAGGAGTAAAGCATTCGAATCCAGAAAGCAATGGTGAATCCGGAAGTACCCAGCATATGAAGGGGCGGCCTTACACTCGGAAACAGCCCGGTCGGATCGATTTCCGTTCGAAAGGCCTGGTAGTCCTCTGGAGTTAATTTCAGACGGGCGGATAGGGTGGATTCTGCTGGATCGTCCGCTGAACTGCCGCCGTCGAGCAGACCTCTGTGGTGGCCCGCGATGCAGTAGGAGGCGGCCAGTGTACTGGGCGATCTTGACAATTGACGGACCAATTGTGCTCCAGCTGTGGAATGATCCACTTTACATCCGCCTTCTAGAATTCTTTTTTGGAAACCGGCGGAGTACTTCCCAATATCGTGCAGCATACCGAGACAGCGGCCATAGTCTCCGCAACCAAAGACGGATGCGAAATCCTGCGCATACTTTGCCGTGCCTTCTAAATGCTCCAGGACGCTTTGCTGCCGCTGGCTGTCGATACTCTTATGTGCAATATACATAAAACACTCCTTACTAATTTGGGATATTATACAAGTAATCATATCATATTTATGGAAAAAAATCAATAATTATGATAATTTTTATAGACGAACTGGTGGAATATAGAATTTCATAGAATATTATGTAAAATACTTGGCCTTCGGAATATGGATGCTGTGCAGAGCTTTGATCCGCATGGGAACAAGGGCCTTACTTTGTTACTCACCGCGTTCATCATAAAATGCTGTTTTCTGGATGTATATTTGAAGATACGGAGAATGCTGATAGAGATCGCTTCACACAGGATATGCGAAGGTTGAAAAAGGCCGTCTGAATTTTTGCAGACGGCCTCAGCTTGCCGATCAAGTCTCAAAGAAGAAAAAAGTGCACAAAAAAGCATGGTTTCTGATCGCTTTCGTAACTGGCGCCACTGAGCGCTGCCGGGAGGCCAAGGCAGCGCCCGCAGAAGCTTTCTGCGTGGCTCGTGAGGGGATTTTTTCATCGCGTCTCGCGCGGTGAAAAAACGGGCGCACAAATTGTCTGAGCGCCGTGAGGCGGCGAGTTTTTGTGCGTCCCGCCGAACGGGTTCGGTCGTGGCTTCATCTTGCCGCTGCCGAAGTGCCGTGCAAAACGGCCCCTTTTGCTTCCTTTTCCGGCCGAACGGAAAAGGAAGGCCTGCGCGCGGACCATTTCTTCTTCCCTTGTCAAGGCAATCAAATAAAGAAGCATAATGCAGAAATTTTACGAAATGGTTCTTGTGTATTTTACGAAACGATATCCCTTCTTCGACAGACTGAGGCCGTCTGGAATTTTTTCCAGACGGCCTGTGTGGCTGGCTATCTTCGGTTTTTATAACGCCTTCTTATGCGCCGCCCGTCATATGCTCGATCAAAATTTTCAATCCAATTGCGATCAGGATCACGCCGCCTAGGAGCTTTGCCCGCTGGCCCAAAAAAGCGCCGAATCTTTTGCCGATTGCAGCGCCGATCAGACACAGGGCGCAGGTGACGATGCCGATTATCGCGGCTGCGGCCGCAATATTGGCGTCGATAAGCGCAAAGCTCACGCCGACGGCGAGCGCATCGATGCTGGTGGCAATGCCTTGTATCAGCAGGATACGCAGGGTAAAGGGGCGCTTTTCCGGACAACCTTCCGGGTGGCGCATTTCCTGAATTGCCTCAGCGAGCATATGGCCGCCAATCAATCCCAGCAGGATGAAGGCGATCCAGTGGTCGACGGATGAAATGGCCTTGCTGAAAAAACGGCCCGCAAAATAACCGGCAACCGGCATGGCGGCCTGAAAAACGCCAAAGGTGACAGCGGAGAGAATCGCCTGGCTGCGCCTGAAATTCTGGTAACACAGGCCGTTGGAGAGGGAGACGGCAAAGGCATCCATTGCGAGACCGCAGGCGAGAAGGAGGAGGGTGACAGAATCCATAAGCAGTATAGTCCTTTCTTTTTCATCAAAATCGTGTAAAAGCGCCAGCGGGAAATAAAAAAACTCATGTACAACCCTGATGGGCTGTACATGAGTCTTGTTCATTAAGGCAAGCCAGGCTTTTGGCCAGTATGTTGACTTGACACGCGGCAGTCCGCGCGAACTACTCCCTCACGAAGCTGTTTCAGCATACTGCAAAAGCAGTCTCTTGTCAAGGGAAAAACTGGCTCGGCGCTGCGGCTGGCCTTTTTGCCCGAAGCGGCGCACTTACTCGACGATGACGTTGAGCTTGCGCACACAATCGGGGCATACACGGTGGCCCTTGTACTCGACCGCGTTTTCTACGTCGCCGCAGAAGATGCACGCCGGTGCATACTTTTTGAGGATGATTTTGTCCCCGTCCACGAAGACTTCGACGGAATCCTCACCGTCTTCGATGTTGAACTGCCTGCGCAGCTCCTTCGGCAGGACGATTCTGCCCATTTCATCAACAGGCCTTACCATACCGATGGATTTCATAGTTACCACACTCCCTTTTTATTGCGAATCCGCCGACGGATAACGGTTCCTTTCGGGGAATTTCGCGGGGTACAATGTACCTTGTATATAATGTACCAGTTACTGACATTAAAGTCAAGCAAAATATCAACAAACTTTGACAAGAAATTTGGGATAAAATCACTAAAAATTCAATACAATTGAAAGTAATGAGGAGATATACAGAATATGGATTTCGAAGGGAGAAAAATATAATATGATGAATTATATTTGGGCCGGTATGATGATTTTGGCTTTTTTGTCTGCAGCATGGAGGGGAAATATGCAGGCGCTCTCCAATGCGATTATGGCGGGTGCGTCGGACGCTGTTTCTCTCTGCATTAAGCTGCTTGGTGCACTGTGCCTGTGGGGCGGGCTGATGGAAATCGCAAAGGCTTCCGGACTGACCAAAGCTGTCAGCCGGTTGATGTCGCCCCTGCTTCGGCTTTTGTTTCCTCATCTGAAAAAAGATTCCCCGGCAATGAATGCAATCTCCATGAATATCACAGCAAATCTGCTTGGACTCGGCAATGCTGCCACGCCGCTGGGCCTCACTGCGATGCGCAGCCTGCAACAGGAGAATCCCAATCCGACGGTGGCAACCGACGAAATGGTGAATTTTGTTGTGCTCAATACGGCGGCGCTCCATCTGGTTCCCACCACCATCGCGCTCTTGCGGCAGGAGTATGGGGCCGCCGTACCGATGGATATCATGCCTGCTGCCTGGCTGACCTCTGCGGCTGCGCTGTGTGTGGGCCTGACAATGGCGTGGCTGCTCAGAGGCAAACGTAAGAAACGGTCGGGATAGTCCCACAAAATATTAAAAGGCATCAGGAAAGGGCGGTTGGTATGGCGAATTTCGGGATGTGGATTTTGCCGATTATTGTCATTTTTATTATCATACATGGATTGGTGCACGGTGTCAAGGTGTTTGACTATTTTCTAGAGGGTGCAAAGACGGGCTTCGATACCTTTCGCTCTCTGCTGGCCCCGCTGGTCGGCCTGGTCATGGCAGTATCCATGCTGCGGGAATCAGGCGGGCTGGAAATCCTGATGTGGCTGATGGATCCGCTTTCCCGGGTGATGGGGCTCCCGCGCGAGGTGATGCCGCTGGCCATTCTGAGCCCACTGTCCGGCAGCGGGTCACTAACGATGTTTCAGCAAATTTTGAAAACCAGCGGCCCGGATTCCTTCATCGGGCGGGTCGCCAGCGTCATGATGGGATCCTCGGAAACCACGTTTTATGCGGTTACGGTGTATTATGGCGCGGTGGGTGTGAAGAAAACACGCCACACCATTCCGGCGGCCCTGTGCGCGGATATGACATGCTTTCTGCTTTCAGCGCTTACGGTCCGGCTGCTGATGGGCGGATAGGGCATTGCAACCGGGCAAAAATCTGCACAATGATGAATTTTTATGCAAAATAGACTTTTGTTTATACAAATTCACTATTGCCAATTTGAAAAGGCGTGCTATAATGGAGCTATCCAAAAAGATGAAGGAACTGTTGGAGAGGATGGTCACGAAGATGAAGAAGGTTATGAAAGCGCTTTCCCTGCTGATGGCGGCCGTGCTTGTGCTCGCATGCTTCGCAGGATGCACTGGTGGCAATGGAGCGCAGGAGAGCACGAATGCGGCAGGCGCGAGCAATACGCAGACTCTGAGCAAGGTCGATCAGATTAAGGCGAAGGGTGAGCTGGTCATGCTTACCAATGCGACTTTTCCGCCCTTTGAGTATACAGAAGGTGGAGAAGTAGTCGGTGTTGATGTCGATATTGCCAATGAAATTGCAAAGGAACTTGGCGTTAAGCTCACGGTTCAGGATATGGAATTTGACTTAATTACCGATTATATTAAGGCAGGGAAGGGAGATATTGGCGCTGCCGGCATCTCTATTTCAGAGGATCGTAAAAAGCAGGTCGATTTTTCGAACGAGTATATCACATCTACCCAGTATGTGATCGTTCCGGCTGGCACGGACACCAAGAGCTTTAAGCTTGACGGCAAAGTAATTGGTGTGCAGGAAGGCACGACCGGCGATATTTATTATGCGAGTGAGCCCAAGGTGATCAAGGCAAAGGAAGTCAAAAAGTATAAGTCCGCAATTGATGCGGCTGCCGATATGCTGCTTGGCCGAGTGGACTGCGTGATCATTGACGAATTGCCGGCGAAGAAGATTACGGAAAAGAACAGTGGCAGGATGATTTGCTACAATCCTGGCTATGAGCCGGAGTCCTATGCAATTGCGATTCAGAAGGGCAGCGATGATCTGGCACAGGTTGTCAATCAGGTGCTTACACGCCTGAAGGACGAAGGGAAGATCGACCAATATTTGCTCAATCATACCTCATAAAACGACAAAATCGTAAATAAGCTTTGTTGAGGACGGCAGGCGATTTCAGAAGGGTCGCCTGCTGTTATTTCTCAGTGCGGAGCTGGGAGGAATTTTATGGAGTTTTTCGACTATCTCTATCAGCTGCTCATTGCGGATAAGCAGTACATGACTATTTTGAAGGGCCTTGGCAATACCTTGCTGATTGCTGCGGTTGCCGCTGTAATCGGCATTACGCTGGGTATGCTGGTGGCAATGATTAAATATTTTTGCAAAGGAAGAAAAGTGATCCGTCCGCTGGAATGGCTTTGCGATATTTATATCACTGCCATTCGCGGAACGCCAGTTATGGTACAATTGTTTATCTGGTCACTTGTTATCTTGGCCTCATGGAAGAATGCGCTGCCGATTGCCTGCATTGGCTTCGGCTTCAATTCTGGCGCATATGTAGCGGAAATTATCCGTGCGGGAATCGCTGCCGTCGATTCCGGCCAGGAGGAAGCGAGCCGTTCGCTAGGTTTGTCCAAAGCGGCGACCATGCGGTATATCATTATGCCGCAGGCCATTAAAAATATCCTGCCCGCATTGGGCAATGAATTTATTGTACTGCTCAAGGAAACGTCGGTGGCTGGTTATATTGCAGTCAATGATCTGACCCGGGCGGGCGCAATCATTAAAAGTGTCACATTTGACCCTAATATTTATTTTGTGATTGCCCTGATTTACCTCGTAATGGTTCTGGGGCTGACAAAGCTGCTGCGGCTGCTTGAAAGGAGGCTGGCGAAGAGTGATAAAGGTTGAGGGCCTGAAAAAGGCATTCGGGGATCATCTGGTCCTGAAAGGCATCGATTATGAAATCCGCAAGGGCGAGAAAATCGTCGTCGTCGGCCCGTCCGGCTCCGGCAAGAGCACCTTCCTGCGCTGCCTGAACCTTTTGGAGGAGCCGACGGAGGGCAAGATCTGGTTTGAGGATCAGCTCATCACCGACCCGAAGGCAAAGCTCGACGAGATCCGCGAGCACATGGGCATGGTGTTCCAGCAGTTCAACCTCTTCAACAACCTGACGATCCTGAAAAATATCACGCTCGCCCCTGTCAAGCTCAAGCTCATGAGCAAGGAGGAGGCCAATGAAAAGGCCTTCCAGCTGCTCGACCGCATCGGTTTGCGGGATAAGGCCGATGCGTATCCATCCCAGCTTTCCGGCGGGCAGAAGCAGCGCATCGCGATTGTCCGCGCGCTGGCGATGAACCCGAAGGTGATGCTCTTTGACGAGCCGACGAGCGCGCTCGACCCGGAGATGGTCGGTGAGGTGCTTGCCGTGATGAAGGAGCTCGCGGAGAGCGGGATGACGATGTTCGTCGTCACGCATGAGATGGGTTTTGCCCGTGAGGTGGGCACAAGAGTGGTGTTCATGGACGACGGGCAAATATTGGAGGAAAACACGCCGCAGGAATTTTTTGAGCACCCGCAGAACCCGCGGCTGCAGGATTTTCTCTCCAAGGTGCTGTAGTAATTTAAAATCGGTGTTATAGAAAGCGTGCGCAGGCTATGCCGGATGGCTGCGCACGCTTTTATTTTATTTGCAAAATTATATGCGGTATGCACTGGAGGTGGGATACGGCTTAATGCGATGGCTATACCCATAGTGAA
>DAWDUP010000043.1:0-8372 GCA_052346825.1 Candidatus Fimivicinus sp.
CTCCTCTGCCGTGGGGTCGCGGCCGTTTTTATGCAGCAGCTGGCTGTTGGTCTTTTTGACCTTATTGATTGTTTCCACCATATGCACAGGGATGCGGATGGTGCGCGCCTGATCCGCAATCGCACGGGTGATTGCCTGGCGGATCCACCATGTGGCGTAGGTAGAAAATTTGAAGCCCTTAGTATAGTCGAATTTGTCAACCGCCTTGATCAGGCCGAGATTTCCCTCCTGGATCAGATCAAGAAACTGCATGCCGCGCCCGACATAGCGCTTTGCGATGCTGACGACCAGGCGCAGGTTCGCCTCCGCCAGGCGCTGCTTGGCCACGGGATCATTTTCGCTGATCCGGATGGCGAGGTCAATCTCCTCCTCGGAGCTCAGAAGCGGGACGCGCCCGATTTCCTTGAGGTACACCTTGACCGGATCATCCATGGCAACGTTTTTATTGTCGACGCTCATGGCGAGCTCAGGGTCGGTCGCCTTTGGCATATCGGGCGTCTCAAAGGACATCACATCGAGGGAAGCCTCGTTCAGGTCGTCGATGATTTCAATATTCTGGCTTTCAATCGTGTCATAAAGCTTGTCCAGCTCCTCCACGTCCATATCCATTTCCACGATGGCTGCGTCGATTTCATGCGTCGTCAGGCGGCCGCTTGCCTTGCCCTTGTCCAGCAGGCTTTTGACCGACTGCTTTTTCTCCGTGTTTTCCATAAACTAAATAACCATCCTTTCATGCGCATTTGAAGGAAAGGGGCTGCTTCCCTTCAAACTGCACCCTTACACCCTATGTATTCTTCCATCCTGTCCCTGCAGGCTGTCTACAGGGAATCGCCCCTTTTGCGGAAAAGCGCCAGGAATTCCTCGTCACTGGCCGAAGCTGGATCCACTGTTTCAAGCTTAGCTTTTTCCTCAGAGAGCACTTTTATGCAATCGCCGCATTCTGCGACGGTGTTGCTAATTGCTGCGCCCTGTGCCAGAATCCCGGCGATCGCACCCATTTCCGCAGGCGTAAAGCGCGCGGAAAGCAGGGAGAGCTCTGGCGTGCGGCCCTCATGGATGAGGGCACAGACGGCGATGAAAACGCGGCGGTTAAAATATGTGAGAAAATCATCAGACGATATCTGGCCTTCCATTTTCGCAAGAAAATCCGGATTCCGCATCAGCGTGGCAATCAGGATCTCCTCCGCCTTTGCCGCGCGCAGATGTCTGCTTCTCTCCGGATTGGCCGTGTTTTGGGGGGCGGTATCCATTTGCTGTATGGCGCGCATCGTTGCTTTTTCCTGCGTGCGGCGGCGGGAACGAGTGGCCCGCTGCAGCTGGGCGAGGATGGCATCCTTATGCACCTCCAGCTCAGAGGCGAGCTTGCCGGCATAGACGTCCCGTTCGATGGGACTATCCACCTGTGCGAGAACGCCGACGGCAGCGGTGAGGAACCCGAGCTTGCCGTCCGGTGTGGAAACGTCGAATTTTTCCCGCTCCCGCAGAAGGCGGTATTCCACGTCGTTGGCCGCGCCGTCTATCAGATCGCGCAGTCGGTCTGGGCCGTATTTGCGCAGGATCTCGTCCGGATCCTTGCCGCCGGTCAGACGCAGCACCCGCAGCTTCATCCCGATCTCATTGAAGATCGCAATCGCCCGGCGGGTTGCCTCCTGTCCAGCGCCGTCCGCATCGTAGGAGAGGATGACCTCGTCCGCGTAGCGGGATAAAAGCCGTGCCTGCTCGCGGGTAAGCGCCGTGCCGAGACAGGCCACGGCGTTGGTGAAACCGGCCTGATGATAGGCGATGACGTCCATGTAGCCCTCCGCCAGGATCAGCTTTCCTCCATTTGCGCTTTTGGCAAAATTCAGCGCAAAGATCGCCTGGCTCTTTTTATAGACGAGCGTGTCTGAGGTGTTGACATATTTCGGCTTGGAATCGTCGAGCACGCGGCCGCCGAAAGCAATGACGTTGCCGCGCAGGTCGATGATAGGAACCATCATCCGGTTGCGGAAATTATCGTAACAGGAGGTCCGGCCGTTTTTATTGCTGCTGCGCGCAAGATTGGCATTGATCAGCTCCGCTTCGGAATAGCCCTTCTGCCGCATATAGTGCAGAAGGCCGTCCCAGCGGTCGGGCGCGCAGCCGAGCCCGAAATGACGGATCATTTTCGCAGTCAATCCCCGGCTCTGTAGGTAGGAAAGCGCCGTTTCCCCCGCAGGGGTGAAAAGCGTTTCGTGGAAATAGCGGGCCGCCTCCCGGTTTGCCTCAAGCAGGCGGCGGCGCTGTTTCATCAGGGTATCGTCATAGCCATCCTGCGGCAGGGCGAGCCCCGCGCGGTCCGCTAGGCTTTTCACCGCCTCCATATAGTCGAGGTTTTCCATGCGGCGCACAAAGGTGATCGCATCTCCCCCCGCACCGCAACCGAAGCAGTAAAAGGACTGCGTTTCCGGATAGACCGTGAAGGAGGGTGTTTTTTCATTGTGAAAGGGGCAAAGCCCCGTATAGGTGCGACCGCGCCGCCGGAGATTCACATACGGCGCGACGATCTCCTCAATATCAATTTTGGAGCGCAGTTCCTGCAAAAATTCATCGCTGAGCAAAGCGGACATTCCTCCAAATCAGTTTGGCAATGGGGCATTCTGCCCTGCTCTATCCCCTCCACGAACGGGGGATAAACAGCGCGTCGAAAACACGCAGCGCATAGGGGTCAGACATGCCGGCAATATAGTCGCAGGCGGCGCGTTCGGCGCCCTCCTGTTCACAGATGGCGGCATATTCCGTGGGCAGATCCTCCGGATGCTGAACAAAATGCTCATACAGATGCTGCAAAATATCGATGGCTTTTCCTTCCTCTCCCTTGCATCGGGGATTGGTGTACACCTTTTCAAACATAAAGGCATGCAGCTCGTCGAACGCCTTCTGGATTTCCGGCGCGAGGCAGATATTATCAGCCGCCTCGCTCGTGAGGATCGCGGAGATCACCAGAGTGTTGATCCGCTGGGATTTGGTATCCCCCAGTATGGCGCAGGCGCTGCGGGGCAGATCCTCCTGCCGGAGCACGCCGCCGCGCATCGCGTCGTCGATATCGTGGTTGATATAGGCGATCCGGTCGGCCAGGCGGACGATACGGCCCTCCAGCGTTCCCGCTTCTTCGCCGGAGGTATGGCAGCGGATGCCGTCGCGTACCTCATAGGTCAGGTTCAGGCCCAGCCCGTTCTTCTCCAGCCGGTCCACCACGCGCAGGCTCTGATTGTAGTGCTGAAAGCCGCCGGGAAAGACCGCGTTCAGCGCGCGTTCGCCCGCATGGCCGAAGGGCGTGTGACCAAGGTCGTGCCCCAGGGCGGCGGCTTCCGTGAGGTCTTCATTGAGCCTCAGCCCGCGCGCAATCGTGCGGGCAATCTGAGCGACCTCCAGCGTATGCGTCAGGCGGGTGCGGTAATGGTCCCCCTCCGGCGCGAGAAAAACCTGCGTCTTGTGCTTTAACCGGCGGAAAGCGGTTGAGTGGATGATCCGGTCCCGGTCGCGCTGGTAAACCGTGCGTACCGGGCATTCCTCTTCCTCACGCATTCGGCCGCGCGAATGCCCGCTCAGAGCGGCGCGGGGCGAGAGCGTCTCCCGCTCCACAGCCTGTGTACGCGCACGGATATTCATGTCCATTGCGATCCCACCTTTCGCAGATGATTTGCGTTTTCAACCAAACCACAAAAGCTTGTACCAATACACTTCTACTAAGATATACGTTATCTTTTTCGGTTTTCCTTTTTTTTTCTGATAATCATCAAAAAAGCTTTGGTTGGCAACGCAGCAAAGGTTCAGTCTGCCGCCGCAAAGCATTCCCCAATCCGGACCGCCTGAAAGCGTCCGTTGCTTGTATCCGTCAGCTTTTCGCAGAAAATCGCTGCAAGCTCCGCCCGGATACGCACGCGCACGATGACCTCTCCGCCAAACTGCGTATCCTCCATGATACCGCCCCACTCTGGAATGCAGACGGCAAGCTTTCCATAAAAGCTATAGTCGCACGAAACTTCCAGAATCGTACAGTGTGCCATCGTAACAATTCCCGCCGCATCGAGTGCCAGGGCAGCGGCGTGAGAATAGGCCCGCACCAGCCCACCAGCGCCGAGAAGCACACCGCCGAAATAACGCGTAACAACCACGGCGCAGTCGACGACGCCCCGCTTACGAAGTACATCAAGCACAGGAATTCCGGCGGTACCCTGCGGCTCGCCGTCGTCGGAATAGCGCTCCAGCTGCCCTTTGCGCAGGAGATAGGCGAACACATTGTGGGTTGCGTCACGGTGTTTTGTTTTGATCCCGTCAATGAAGGCAATTGCTTCCTCCTGGGTGGAGACGGGCTGAGAGTGACCGATAAAACGGGAACGCTTCTCTGTGAATTCTTCGCTGGCGGGTGTGCGCAGCGTTTGATATTCATCCATATGCTCCATCCTTTGTATGACAAACAAAAAGCGACGCTTGTAAGCGCCGCTTTGTCTGTAACCTGATTATTCGCCCTTTTTATCCATGCTGTAACGCTTCTTGAAGCGGTCGACGCGCCCGCCGGTATCAACAAGCTTTTGCTTGCCGGTAAAGAACGGATGGCACTTGGAGCAAATATCGACGCGTATATCCTGCTTGGTCGAAGAGGTTTCAATGACCTCGCCGCAAGCGCACTTGATCGTCGTGGGCTTATAATTCGGATGGATGCCCTCTTTCATTCTTGTCACCTCTTTCGATTACAAACACTGGTATAGCATTAGAATTCTAGCACAACTGTGCCCAAAAAGCAACACTAATTTTTATTTTTTTGCTTTTGACAAAGGTTTACCGCTTTTCCTGCTCGTGAAGTAGGTGAAGCGTTTGGCTGATCCCACGCCGCGCCGCCAGTTTCATTCTTTTATAATGAAAACTGTTTTTCTCAAATCGGATGTCTATTCGGGTATAACGGATAATTTCCAGATACAGCTGCATCAGCAGCGTCCGGATACGCAGATTACGATTCCATTCGGACGGCTCGCCCGCGGCATGGTAGCCTTCCCAGAAGGCGGACTGATCGGCCTGCCCAAGCAGGATGAAGTCGCCTGCAGGATCGCCCCAATAGGCGCTGTCTGGATCGATGATCGCGCTCAAGAGCGGCGCTCCGTTTTCCTGTATGACAAAAATATGTTCCGCACGCAGGTCGAAATGCACAAGACATGGCACAGTCACCGCATCGAGCTCCCGCTCAAAGCGGCGGATCGTCTCGCGCACCTCGCGCACATAGGGGATTTCCGTACCAAGCCGCTTCGCGTCGGCTATGATATTATGCGTCATTTCCAGATATGCGTCCCGCCAGACGTTACGAAGGCCCCATTGCTCATAGCCGAAGCCGTCACCGTGGATGGAATGGATTTGCGCGGCGGCTTCGCCGATGGCGCGCAGAATATCGGGCGATTGGCGTACAGCCCGCGGCATTCGGGAGAGCGGGCAGCCATCCAGCGCTTCCATGATGAACCAGTCGCAGGGCATGCATTTTCCGCTGAAATCACTGAAAATGACACGGGGGACACGCACATTCGTCCGGGTGCGAATCAGGTCATAGGCTGTCAACTCCGTGTGCATGATGCTGCGCTCGTGCGTTAGGACCGGGGCGCCATAACGCGGTGAGATTTTCAGGACGTAATCCCCATGCGCAGCGGTCACAATATGGAATGTAGCGTTGAATTCACCGATATCGATGGGAAGAAATTGCCGCGCATCGCTGATGCCGGCGCGGGTACACATCTGGGCGAGCTCCCGGTCGGAAGGGATCAATTTTGTTTTGCTCTGTATCATAAAAATCGGCTCTTTTCATCAGAATGAGAAAAACATGATAATTTTATTATACAGCCGCCTGCAGGAAAAAGAAACGGGAAATTTGCGTCAAATCGTGCAGTCCCCGGCCGGTAAGGCTGCCTAAGGCATGAACCAACGCGATCCAAAGAGCGCTTTTGCGCATCTGTGGCGGTTGTCTTCGAAGAAGCGCCTTGTAGCTACAGCAAAATGGGCCCTGCGCACTTATGTCAAAATATACGCTGCCGTTTGTGCAATAAGGCTTGAAGAATGCCGACTTATGATGTATGATAGATACACTTTGCGGCCGCCGCATTCATTTTGCCGTGCGGCTAAAAAAACATCCAGCCTCCAAACCGTCCGGAGGCTGCTGTCAGGAAAGAGAAGAATCAATGAAGATTGTGATTGTGGGCGACGGAAAAATGGGTTTTACCCTGACGCGTCACCTTTCCGAAGAAGGGCATGACGTTACAGTCATCGACCATAATGCTGAAATTCTGGAACGCACGGGGGATATCCTGGACGTGGCGTGCCTGCGCGGAGACGGCATCAGCCTTGCCATTCTGGCAGAGGCAGGTGCGGACGAGGCGGATCTACTGATTGCCGTTACGTCGCGGGATGAGGTCAATATCATCTGCTGTATGCTGGCCCGCAAGCTTGGCGCGCGCCATACCATTGCGCGTGTGCGTAATCCGGAATATGCCAAAAGCCTCTTTTTTATCCGGGAGGAATTGGGCCTGAGCATGCTGATTAATCCGGAGATGGACGCGGCAACGGAAATTTTCCGTTTGCTGCGGTTTCCAACCGCGCTGAAAATAGACTTTCTGGCCAAGGGCAGGGTGGAGTTGCTTACCTTCCGCCTAGCGCCGGACAGCCCGCTTGCCGGACATGCCCTGCACGCCCTGAAATCTCGTGTTCTGGTCTGTACCGCTCAGCGGGACGGTGAGGTCTATATTCCAGACGGGGATTTTATTCTTCAAGGCGGTGATACGATCGCTATTACGGCATCTCCAAAAGATGTTGCCGCATTTTTCCATACAACGGGAATCCGTGGGCAGAAGATTAAATCCGTGATGATCGTCGGCGGTGGAAAAATCAGCTTTTATCTTGCCCGCCTGCTCTGTGAGACTGGCGTCCAGGTGAAAATCATGGAGAAGGATAAGGAACGCTGCGATCTGCTTTCCGAGCTGCTGCCGCGCGCGATGGTCATTTGCGGGGATGGGTCGGATCAGTCCCTTCTGATGGAGGAGGATCTGGACCGTACGGACGCGCTCGTGGCACTGACGAATATGGACGAGGAAAATGTGATCATCTCCATGTTTGCAAGTCTCCACGAGGTGGGAAAGGTCATTGCGAAAATCAACCATATCAGCTTGGATAAAATTCTTGAGAAATCCGGTGTCGACTGCACGGTCACACCGCATTTGATTTCCGCCAATCAGATCGTGCAATACGTCCGCGCCATGCAGAATTCGCGCGGTAGCGGCGTTGAATCCATGGTTAAGCTTGGAAACGGCGCGGTCGAGGCGCTGGAATTCCATGTCAAGGAGAGCTTTGAGGCCTGTGATGTTCCACTGAAAACGCTAGCGCTGAAAAGGGGGCTTTTGATCGCCTCTATCATCCGTGGCGGCAAGGTGATTTACCCCACAGGGAACGATTGCATCCGCTCCGGGGATAATGTGATTGTGATCACGACACGGCAGCGGCTGGAGGACTTGAGCGACATCCTGGTGTAGCCTATCAGCTTGAAAGAAATCGACAAGGAAGGTCTTTCATGAACCGCAAGCTTGTATTGAAAATGCTTGGCTACATCCTCGCGTTGGAGGCGGGCCTCCTGCTTCTTCCGCTGATGGTGAGCCTTTATTATCGGGAAAGATGCGTGTTTTCCCTGCTTGTAACGATTGCCCTGCTTCTGGCCGTCAGCATTCCGCTCATCCGCCTGAAGGTGACGAACAAGAGCATGTATGCGCGGGAGGGCTATATCATTGTCGCCTTCTCCTGGATTTTGCTGTCCCTGTTCGGCGCTCTGCCATTTTATCTGAGCGGTGCGATCCCATCTTATATCGATAGCCTATTTGAAACCATTTCCGGTTTTACAACGACTGGCGCTAGTATTCTGAATGATGTGGAATCCCTGCCGAAAGGCCTTCTCTTCTGGCGTAGTTTTACGCATTGGGTGGGCGGTATGGGCATCCTCGTGTTTGCCCTGGCCATCCTGCCCAGCGTGAATGAACGCTCGATTTATGTGATGCGTGCGGAGGTGCCGGGGCCCTCGGTCGGCAAGCTGGTTCCCAAAACCCGCAAAACGGCCACGGTCCTCTATCTGATTTATTTTGCCATGACGGTCGTCGAAATCCTGCTTTTGCTGTTTCAAATGCCGCTGTTTGACAGCCTGATCACAGCCTTCGGCACCGCGGGTACCGGCGGCTTTTCCAACCGCAACGCCAGCATTGGCGCTTATAACAGCGCATATGTAGATGGTGTTGTTACTGTCTTCATGCTCCTGTTCGGTGTCAATTTCAATATCTACTATCTGTTTTTACGCAGGGAGTTCCGTCAGGGAATCAAAAGCGAGGAGCTTCGCT
>DAWDUP010000043.1:8382-10690 GCA_052346825.1 Candidatus Fimivicinus sp.
ATCGCGGGGCTGTCCATGCTTGTGATCACTTTCAATATCTTGCCGCAGTCACCTTCCTTCGGGCATGCGTTCCGGGAAGCGTCTTTTCAGGTGAGTTCGATTATCACAACCACCGGATACGCCACTGCCGATTATAACGTATGGCCGGAATTGTCGCGCATGATCTTATTTTTGCTAATGATCATCGGCGCGTGCGGCGGCTCGACCGGCGGAGGCGTCAAGGTGTCCCGCCTGATTATTGTGATGAAAAAGCTTTATTATGATGTCGTTCGCATGCTGCATCCGCGCAGTGTCCATCCCATCCGTCTGGAGGGAAAACGGATCGACGATGAAACGGTCAACCGGGCGGGCGTTTTTTTATTGTCTTATCTTTTTATTATATTTATTTTGTCATTGCTGGTTTCTGCGGACGGCTACAATTTTGAAACCACGCTGAGCTCGGTCGTCGCCTGCATGGGCAATATCGGACCGGGCCTCGGAAAGGTTGGACCGGCAGGGAATTTTAGCCATTTTTCTGCCTTTTCCAAGCTGATTTTATCCCTGTCAATGCTGCTTGGGCGGTTGGAAATCTTCCCGCTGTTCCTGATGGCGTCCCCGGAGCTCTACCGCGGAAGGCATAAGAAGCGCTCGATAGGAATCAATGCATTGAGCTGAAGGGTGGAAAAACGGTGCGTATTCTGGTGATCGACGGGCAGGGCGGCGGCATTGGTAGCCGTCTGGTCGCATCCCTGCGTGAGCGGGCGCTGCCCGGCGCACAGATTATCTGTGTGGGAACCAATGTGCTGGCGACAAATGCGATGCTCAAGGCGGGGGCTGACGCGGGCGCCACAGGCGAAAACGCCGTGGCGTACAACGCCGCGCGCGCGGATATCATTTTGGGCCCGATCGGCCTGCTGCTCGCAAATGCAATGCTTGGGGAGATCACACCCGCCATGGCCCGCGCCGTGTCGGAGAGCGATGCGCAGAAGCTCCTGATTCCCGCATCCAGGTGCGCTTTAAACGTAATGGGCGTGGAAAACCGGCCGCTTTCGGCTTATATTGCGCAGGCAGCGGATACGGTGTGCCGGCTGTGCGCGGAAGAGACGGAGCGAAAATAAAGCGAGGCGGATAAGTTCGAAAGATTTTATCTTTCAAGCGGGAGCTTTGTCCATTCGCGCCGGAAAGGATGGCCATATGAAAGTTTATTATGACCTTCACATGCATTCCTGCCTGTCCCCCTGTGGGGACGACGACATGACGCCCTATAACCTTGTCAATATGGCTGCGCTGCAAGGAATGCAGATTATTGCGCTGACAGATCACAATTCCTGCCTGAACTGCCCGGCGGCGATGGAAGCGGGCGTACAGGCGGGCGTTTTGGTGATACCCGGCATGGAGCTGTGCACAGCAGAGGAGGCGCATATCGTCTGTCTGTTCCCCGCTTTGGAGCAGGCGATTTCTTTTTCCGGTTATGTAAAGCGGCATATCCCACCGATCAAAAATAGGCCGGAAATCTTTGGCGAACAGCGCCTCATGGACGCGGAGGATGGGATTCTAGGCCTGGAGGAAATCTTGCTGACCACGGCTTCGGATATCCGGGCTGACCGCGTCGTACAGCTCGTGCGCGAATATGAGGGCATCTGCTTCCCAGCGCATCTCGACCGGCCGTCCTACAGTGTGATTTCCAGTCTCGGTGCCTTCGAAGCGGAATGGGGGTTCCATGCGGCGGAATTGACGTGCAAGGCAGATGTAGAAGATTATATTACGAAGTATCCTGCTCTATCGGAAATTCCGCTGTTGTGCGATTCGGACGCGCATTACCTGGAAAATATTCCGGAGGCGGCTGCCTGGCTCGAGCTGGAGGAATGTACGATCCCCGCACTTTTCGCCGCGCTGGATGGGACGCGGCCTTGCAGCTGCGCCGGAGGGTGTGGATGAAGATCATAATGATTGATTCGTTTTATTTTTCATATACTGATATCTGAGCGATATTTTCTATTTGGAGAGAAGGAGTGTTTTATTTGCCCGATTGTCCCCATAATTCCCGTGATGTGCGGTATAAAAATAAATTTGGCGCTGTACCGGCGGGCGAGAGTGTCCGCTACCGCCTGATGCTTCCGCGTGGCATCCATTGTGTGGCCGCCTGGTTTGTCGTGCACCGGGACGACCGGGCCGAGTGGGAATATCATCCAATGGAATGGGACGGGATGCAGGGCGCATATTCAGAATGGTGGCGCGTGGAATATGCCGCGCCGGGCGCCGGCCTTTACTGGTATCATTTTGAATACGATACGGACTGGGGCCGTGCGCGCGTGACACATGCGGGCAA
>DAWDUP010000043.1:10700-14224 GCA_052346825.1 Candidatus Fimivicinus sp.
GCGGGCAATGGACTGGGCCACGTAGCATTTGATGGGGATGATTGGCAGCTGACTGTGATGGACCCCTCGTTTTCCACGCCGGATTGGCTGAAAGGCGGGATCATTTATCAGATTTTTCCCGACCGTTTTGCCAAGTCCGGCAGGGAAACAAGTTCCGTCCCGGATGGCCGTATTTTGCGGGAGGACTGGGGCGGTGAGCCCGAGTGGCGGCCTACGAGCGACGGTAAGGTCCTCAATAACGACTTTTTTGGCGGCGATTTGAAGGGGATTGCAGAGAAATTGCCCTATCTCGCATCCCTGGGTGTGACCTGTCTGTATCTCAATCCTATTTTTGAGGCGCAGTCTAACCACCGTTACGATACCGCCGACTACCATGCAATTGATCCGCTGCTCGGAACGCAACAGGATTTTTCCGCGCTGTGCGAGGCGGCTTCAGGGTTTGGCATCCGCATCCTGATCGACGGCGTTTTCAGCCATACGGGCAGCGACAGCGTCTATTTCAATCAAAACGGGCGCTATCCCGGCCTGGGGGCGTATCAGTCGCAGCGGTCGCCCTATTATTCCTGGTACCAATTCAAAAGTTGGCCGGATGATTACGAATCCTGGTGGGGCGTGAAGATCCTGCCAGAGGTGCGCGAGGAGGATCCCAGTTTTCTGGAGTTCATCACCGGCGAAAACGGTGTTGTGCGCAAATGGCTGCGGGCCGGCGCGTCCGGCTGGCGGCTGGATGTGGCGGACGAACTGCCCGATGTGTTCCTCGACGCGCTGCGTAAGGCGGCGAAGGCGGAGAAAAAGGACGCACTTGTGCTCGGCGAGGTCTGGGAGGATGCATCCAATAAATACAGCTACGGCATCCGCCGCCGCTACCTGTTGGGAGATCAGCTCGACAGCGTGATGAACTATCCCTTTGCCAACGCGGTGCTGTCTTTTTTGCACAGCGGCTCTTCAGACGGCTTTTTTGAAGCGATTATTTCGATCATCGAACATTATCCGCCGCAGGTGCTGCATCTGCTGATGAACCATATTGGCACGCATGATACGCCGCGGGCCATGACCGCCCTTGCGGGGGAGGACGCAAACGGACGCGGCCGGGACTGGCAGAGCGGACAAAGGCTTTCGCCCGTACAGCGCGAGCGGGGCAGCAGGCTGATGCGGCTTGCGACCGTCATTCAGTATACTCTTCCGGGCGTGCCTTCAATTTACTACGGAGACGAGGCTGGCATGGAGGGGTATGGAGACCCGTTTAACCGCGGCTGCTATCCCTGGGGGCAGGAGGATAAGGAGCTTCTTGCATGGTATCGCAGGCTAGGGGCGGTACGGAAAAGCTGCCCTGCACTCTTGGACGGGGATTTCGAGCCGGTCTGGTCTGAGGGCGGCATGATCGCCTTTGCGCGCAATCAGGGCTATGAACGAATCCTGACTGTTGTAAACCGGGGTGATAACGATTACACATACGCTTTGCCGCACGATTGGCGGGCGGCAAAAGGGCTGCTGGGCGTGATGCCCTGGGACGGCTGCCTGATGCTGCCGCCGCTGAGCTGTGCATTGCTGGGGCTGGGCGGTTGGACAGAACAAATATAACAAATTTGTTTCTTGGCTGAAAGCTGCCGGGGCGCTATTTCTGCGCTCCGGCAGCTTTGATGGTTTTTGTTTCCGTCTGCATACAGATTGCTTGCGCGCAGGCCGCGCGGGCCTATTTCCCGATCCATGATTCAAAACAACCGATAAAAATGCAGTCGTACCAGCATAACCTCTGCACAGGGTTCCTTCGAGACATGAGCTGTTTTATCACCATCCGCAAGTGGTTGAAAAAGCAGGCGGAATCCTGTATACTAAAATCAGAACAAAACGATCGATCGGGAGGGCTTTCCATGACAGTGCAAAAAATCAAGGAACTCTTAGACGCACAGGTCCTATGCGGTGAAAGCTTATTGGAGCGCGAGGTGCACACCGCCTGCGGGAGCGACATGATGAGCGATGTGCTCGCCTTTGTCAAGGAGCAGGCCGTGCTGCTCACGGGCCTTGTCAACCCGCAGGTGATTCGCACGGCGGAGATGATGGATATGCAGTGCATCGTTTTCGTGCGTGGCAAGCAGCCGGATGAGGATATGAAGGCCCTGGCCGCGGAACGCGGCATGGTGCTGCTCTCCACGGAATATGAGATGTTTACCTCCTGCGGAATGCTCTATGCAAACGGCCTGCGCGGGCGCAGCGGTGCCTGATGGGCGGAATCGCCCCGGGGCATGTGATTACTGCGAAAAGGATGGTCATAGAGAATGGACAGCGTAAAACTGCATTATGAGGTGTCGGGAGACGACTTTACCCGTGCAGGGGAGGCTTCCGGCAATGTTAAGCACGTACTCAAGGAGCTCGGCTTCGATCCGGACGTGGTGCGCAATGTCTCCATCGCCATGTATGAGGGGGAGATCAATATGGTCATCCACGCCGGCGGCGGGGAGATCAACGTGGAAATTTCTCCCGACTGCATCAGTATGGTGCTCGCAGACCACGGGCCTGGCATCAAGGATGTGGAGCTTGCCATGAAGGCGGGCTATTCCACCGCGCCGGACAAAGTCCGTTCCCTGGGATTCGGCGCAGGCATGGGGCTCCCCAATATCAAAAAATATACGGACGAAATGGTGATCGAGACGGAAATCGACGTCGGCACCACCATGCGCCTGAAGGTTTATACCAAAAACAAGCCGTCGGCCTGAATCGTGCTTTCAGGCAATGAGAAAGGGCCCGCTGGGCATATCCCCGCGGGGAAGAGGTGACGACAATGGAGTCTTTTTTCCATTCGGTACGTCTGGATGAGGAGAAGTGCGAGGGGTGTACCAACTGTATTAAGCGATGCCCCACCGAAGCCATCCGCGTGCGCAACGGGAAGGCGCACATCATTTCCGAGCGTTGCATCGACTGCGGCGAATGCATCCGGATTTGCCCGCACCACGCGAAATATGCGGAGTGTGATTCCTTCAATAAAATTCTTGATTATAAATATCGTGTTGCGCTACCTGCGCCGACGCTTTACGGCCAGTTTAATAATCTCGACGACGTCGATTATGTCCTGACCGCTTTAAAATCCATGGGCTTTGACGACGCATTTGAGGTTTCGCGAGGCGCAGAGCTCGTCAGCGATGCTACGCGATTGCTGATGGAGAGCGGAAAGCTCAAAAAGCCTGTGATCTCTTCCGCCTGCCCAGCGGTTTGCAGGCTGATCCGTGTGCGCTTTCCGCAGCTGATCGACCATCTGCTCGACCTAAATTCCCCCATGGAGGAGGCTGCCCGGCTTGCCCGTATCGAGGCGGTGGAGAAGACGGGGCTCGACCCGTCTGAGATCGGCATCTTTTTCCTGACGCCCTGCCCGGCGAAGAATACGGCGGTCAAACAGCCGCTGGGGATTGAAACATCCAATGTGGACGGCGTGGTGGCGATCAAATCGGTCTATCCGGTTTTGTTTCAGCAGATGGATAAGGTCAGGGAGCCGGAGAGCATGAAGCAGTCGGGCGTCATCGGTGTGAGCT
>DAWDUP010000043.1:14234-15003 GCA_052346825.1 Candidatus Fimivicinus sp.
GCGCGACCAGTATCTGGCGGCGGACGGCACGGAGACCGTCATCAAAGTGCTCGAGGAGCTGGAGGACGAAAAATTAAACGATATCGATTTCATCGAACTCAACGCCTGTACGGGCGGCTGCGTCGGCGGCGTGCTGACGGTGGAGAATCCTTTTGTCGCCCGCGCGCGGCTTCAGAGACTCAGGCGCTATCTGCCCGTCTCCTGCAACCATCTGGAAAACGATGAGATCCCCAAGGCCATGCATTGGGAGCGGCCGCTGGAGGCGAGCTCCGTGTTGAAGCTGGCAGACAACGTGATCGACGCCATGAAGCGTATGAATGAGCTCAATGAGCTCCACGAACGGCTGCCGGGCCTGGACTGCGGCACCTGCGGCGCGCCTTCCTGCCGTGCGCTGGCGGAGGATATTGTGCGCGGGCTCGCCAGTGAGCAGGACTGCGTTTTCTTTATGAGCAAGCAGGCGAAATCCACGGAGTTTGAGAATTACATACCAGCCCCATTCCGGAAGAAGGAAGCCGGTGCGGCGGATCGGGATACCGGTGCGAAGGAGTAATCAATCTGAGGAAGGATGTGCTGATGATGACAGTAAAGGAGCTTGCGCAGCGCCTTGACCTGCGTATCCTGGTAGGCGGGGAAGCACTGTCCCGCGAGGCGGAGGGTGGCTACTGCGGTGACCTGCTCAGTTGGGTGATGTCCCGCGCGCAGAGCGGTGACGTTTGGTTTACTGTGATGGGGAACGTTAATTCCATTGCGGTGGCGATGCTTGCGGACG
>DAWDUP010000044.1:0-330 GCA_052346825.1 Candidatus Fimivicinus sp.
CTTCTTATCTGCTTTCCGCCAGCCGTTGCGG
The DNA here is from genome assembly GCA_052346825.1 of Candidatus Fimivicinus sp. Taxonomy (GTDB): domain Bacteria; phylum Bacillota; class Clostridia; order Oscillospirales; family Acutalibacteraceae; genus Fimivicinus. The sequence goes on from DAWDUP010000044.1 coordinate 32, forward strand.
CGCCAGCTCATTGCCCAGCCTTTGGTAATGGCATTGGCGACATATTGCGAATCTGTATAGATTTTCACATGGCAGCGCTTTTTGAGAGCCTTCAGCCCTTCAATTACAGCGGTCAGCTCCATGCGGTTGTTGGTCGTTTCCCTTTCGCCGCCGGAGAGCTCCTTCTCGGCTCCGCGGCAGCGCAGGATCGTCCCCCAACCGCCAGGGCCCGGATTGCCGGAGCATGCGCCGTCTGTAAACATCTCCACGAGGTCAAGTCCTGTCTGCATGATACAACTCCTTTTGTGTTTCTCTCTATA
>DAWDUP010000044.1:340-10359 GCA_052346825.1 Candidatus Fimivicinus sp.
GTCCGGGAGGAACGTCAATTCTTCAATATTTGAGCATGTGTTGATTTTTCATATAAGGAGAATTTGTTTCTTTATCCGCCTTCTTTGGTTATTCCGATCCTTTTATGTCCATACTAATGAAAAATGGATGGAAGAGACACACCGCTTTGGTGTGATTTTCCGGAGGAGAGGACTTTTTCATGAAAGCAGTTGTCATGGCCGGCGGAGAGGGAACAAGACTCAGGCCCCTGACCTGTAATATTCCAAAACCAATGGCGCGTTTATGCGGCCGTCCCGTGCTGTGCTATATTCTGGATTTACTTGCTCACAATGGGGTGGACGAGGTATATCTGACGCTGAAATATTTGCCGCAGGCTGTTACTTCCTATTTTGACAAGGGCGTTTACTGCGGTATGAAGCTTCACTTTGTTGAGGAAGAAATCCCATTGGGAACAGCAGGTGGCGTCAAAAATGCAGCGCGCGGCTTTCAGGAACCGTTTCTGGTCATCAGCGGGGATGCCTTGTGCGATTATGAATTGAGCAAAGCGGCGCTTTTTCACAGGGCTTCTGGCGCGCAGGCAACTCTTGTCACCACACAGGTGGAGGATCCGCGCGAATACGGGCTTGTTCAGCTTGACCGGGAAGGCCGGGTGGAGGGCTTCATTGAAAAACCGGGCTGGGGGCAGGCGGTCTCCAATCTGGCGAATACAGGTATTTATATTGTAAATCCCGCTTGTCTCGAGCTTGTGCCGGAAGGACGCCCTTTTGATTTTGCGAAAGATCTCTTTCCAGAGATGATGCGGCGCGATATGCCGCTTTACGGATATCAGGCAGAGGGCTATTGGTGCGATATTGGCGATCTGCGTGCCTATCTGCAATGCCAGCGGGATTTGCTGGCAGGCAAAGTAAAGGTGCGCCTGGCGCCGCAGATTGCGCAGGGCGTTTTCGCGAAGGGTGAGCTGCCGAAGGGGGATTTTCATCTGATTCCGCCCGTCTATATTGGAGAGAATGTTGAGATTGCCCAGGGCGCACAGATTGGCCCGGATAGTGTGATTGATGATCACTGCTTTATTGGACCAAATGCAAAAGCCCGTTTTTCCGTTATGCTGGAAAGCGCTTATCTAGCCGCTGACGCAACGCTTACAGGCGCGATTCTGTGTTCCGGTGCTTCCGTCAAACGCAGAGGAGCCATGTTTGAGGGCAGTGCTGCGGGGACACAGGCGATCATTGGAGCGGGTGCGAGCGTGCGTCCGGATGTGCTTGTCTGGCCCGGCAAAACCGTTGGGGATGCGGCAGTCGTGTCGGAAAATGTAAAGTACGGAGGCGTCCGGCATGAAATTTTTGATGATGGCGGCATCAGCGGAGAAAGCGGCATTGAGATAACGGCGGAGATTGCAGCTCGCATTGGCGCCTCCATTGGGAGCAGCAAGGCGGGCAAACGAGTAGGAATTGCCTGCGACGCACAGAAGGGGGCACAGGCGCTCGCCTTTGGTGTGATGTCCGGGCTGCTGTCTGTGGGCAGCCATGTCTGGAATTTCGGGGAATGCTTTGAGGCACAGCTTTCTTTCTTCACGTCCTTTTGCGGGCTTGGCGTTGGGCTTTTCATCACCGGCGGTGAGAAAGCGGGTATCCATATCTGCGGAGAAGGCGGGCTGCCGATTTCCCGTACGCTGGAGCGAGAGATCGAAGCGCGGTTTGCAAAGGGTGAGTTCAATCGCTGCGGCAGCGAAAGCTGCCGGGATGTCTCCGATATGAGCAGCATTCAGATGATGTATCAGCAGGAGCTGTGCAGGACGGCGCCGGCGGGCCTTTTGGGCCAGAGCGCCCGCGTGCAATGCGCAAATGACCGGATTACCATGCTGCTGGGCGACTGTCTAGGGCGTCTCGAGTGTAGAGAGGGGGAGATGGTGCTCCACGTCAACCGCCATGGGACCAGATTGAGCGTCAGTACGCCTGAAACGGGGCTCGTGGATTTTGACCGCTTGCTCGCGGTCTGTACCCTGTATGAATTGCAGAGCGGCCATGACGTTGCGCTGCCCTATGACGCGCCGCGCCTGCTCAATACCATTGCTCAAGGCTATGAGCGCAAGGTCCTGCGCTATCTAATCAGCCCTGCGGACAACAGCGACGCACGGGCTCGGACGGTTAGTGCCTCACAGCTATGGGTGCGCGACGGCCTATTTATGGCGGTCAAGCTCCTGGCAATTATGAAGGAGCGCGGCGTATCCCTTTCACATCTGCTGTCAGAGCTTCCCGAGTTCTCCGTTGCGCGGCAGATCGTGGAGGTCGATATGTTGCCCTCGCGCTTGGCTGATTTCTTTTCCGCGCAGGGCGAAGAGGTTGCAAACGCCGAGGAGGGAATCACGCTGAGCAGGGGGGAAGGAAGCCTTCTCATTACACCGTCCCATAGCGGAAAAAAGCTTCGTCTGGTGGCTGAGGCCGCGAATATGGAAGTAGCAAAAGAGCTTTGTGCAGAGATCGAGAAAGAGCTCAAACATGGTGCGTCACTTGACAGAAAGGCCGAGGCGGAGTAAAATATTAGAAATAGCGCATGTGCTGCCTGAGAAAATTTTCAGCGGTATAACGGATTTGTGAATACTGGAACGGGAATGGCAATTTGTACAACAATGGATCAATTGCGCGGCGGTGTCAAAAGGGCGCCGCAAACATACAAATGCAGCCGATCGCTTTTTATATGAGGAAGCGCTGTGAAGCTCTTTGATGGACGTGGAAGCGGCTGCCTGTGCTCTGTTACTCATTGCGCTTCGAAAGGAATAGCTTCACAATAACAATTGTGGCCTTGATTCATATCCCGCCTGCGGTAGGGCAAGGCGGGTTTTATAAACAGTCCAGATGATCGGAATAGGAAACGACACAGCAGAAATACTGTAATTGCCGAAGCAGAAGACCTCCTCTGACGTTTGTGAAATGGCAGAGGCTTCGGTTATTTTTATCCAAATCGATCTTTATGGAAGCGAATAGAATCGCTTTGTGCTAAATGCAATTGTCTGTTTCCACGATCCACACTGCGCTGCGTGAAAATAAAGAAACAGAAGGAGTAGATGGAATGCCCAACCCCAAAAATGAAACAAAGGAATCGAAAACACAAAAGGCTCCAAAGGAGCCAAAGGATAAAATTATTGATGCAAGCGTGCGCGGGAAAAAACCGGCCTCTGCAGAACGGCGGTATTATCAAAGCCGGAAAAGACAGCAGGCGGTTAAAAAGATCGAGCCGGTCAAGATCGCCTTTCTCGGCGGCTTGAACGAGGTCGGGAAAAATATGACGCTCTATGAATACGGGGACGATATGTTCCTGGTGGATTGCGGACTGGCCTTTCCGGATCAGGATATGCCGGGTGTCGATCTCGTCATCCCGGATTTTACCTATCTCGAGCGCAATGCCGATAAAATCCGCGGTATCGTGATCACGCACGGGCATGAGGATCACATCGGCGGTCTCGCCTATCTAATGAAAATGCTGAATATTCCGATCTATGCCACCCGTTTGACGATTGGGCTGATTCAGGGAAAGTTCAAGGAACACGGCCTTTTAAACACCACAAGCCTGAATGTGGTTAAGCCCGGTGATCATATCCCGTTCGGCGGCTTTGACGTGGAGCTGATCCATGTTAACCATTCCATTCCCGATGCGGTTGCGCTGGCGATCCGCTGCAAGGCGGGAACCATTGTGCAGACAGGCGACTTTAAAATCGACACGACTCCGATCGATGGCGAAATGATCGATCTTGCGCGTTTTGCGGAGATCGGCAGGGAAGGTGTACTGTGCCTGCTGTCCGATTCGACCAATGCGGAGCGCCCTGGCTATACAGAGAGCGAGCGGAAGGTGGGCGAATCGTTTGAGCGCCTTTTTGCCAAGGCTGGGAACCGCCGTTTGATTGTTGCGACGTTTGCCTCCAATATCCACCGCGTCCAGCAGATCATCGATGTGGCACAGAGCCTGGGCCGCAAGGTAGCACTGTCCGGCCGCAGCTTGGAAAATGTGGTGGCCATCGGCACGGAGCTTGGCTACCTGCACGTGCCGAATGGGCTGCTTGTGAGCATTGATATGGTCAACCGGTATCCGGCGGAGCAGATGGTGATCATTACGACCGGCAGTCAGGGCGAGCCCATGTCCGCATTGACCCGTATGGCGTTTTCCGATCATCGCAAGGTCTCAATTTGCCCAAACGACTGCGTCATCATTTCTGCAAATCCGATTCCCGGCAATGAAAAAACTGTCAGCAAGGTAGTCAATGAGCTGATGAAGTTGGGGGCGGAGGTCGTCTATGAAAAAATGTATGACGTCCATGTATCCGGCCACGCCTGTCAGGAGGAGCAGAAGCTTATGCTCGGCATCATCAAGCCGAAGTATTTCATTCCGGTCCATGGCGAGCAGAAGCATCTGAATAAACATGCGGGGTTGGCACTCAGCATGGGGATGGACCCAAAGAATATTTTGATTGCAGATAACGGCGTAGAGGTGTCGATGTCTGAAAAAGAATTCCGCGTCAGCGGCAATGTCCCGTCCGGACGTGTTTTCGTGGATGGTTACGGCGTGGGAGATGTGGGAAGCATCGTTCTGCGCGACAGAAAGCATCTGGCGCAGGACGGCCTGATTATCGTTGTGGCCACGATCGAGAGTAAAACGGGCGAGGTCCTTTCTGGCCCGGACGTGGTATCACGCGGATTTGTCTATGTGCGCGAATCGGAAGAACTCATTGAAGACGCCTGCAAGGTAGCGCAGCGTATTCTGGAGGACTGCGCGGTGCATCACGTGCATGACTGGAGCTCCATCAAGCTGAAGCTGCGTGACGAGGTCTCTCATTTGATGTATGAGCGTACAAAACGCAGCCCCATGATCCTGCCGATTCTAATGGAAGTATAAGAACGAAAATCAATTTGTGGATTTAGGGGGGATTGGATGAAGAATCTGTGGAAAACCTATCCGGCTGCTGTGATTTCGCTGGGCGTGTGCCTGATTTTTGCGGGCGTCACCTTTGCATTTTCATGGCAGTTGGCCACAGCGGAGCTGCTTTTCCTGTTTGGCGGCCTGGCGTTTGAATTGCTGCGTTTGTATTTTCATGGACGCAGAGTGAAGAAAACCGTGCTGCAGATCACCAATTCCCTCTCTTTCTCCGATCAGGAGTCGGCGCAGGCCTTTCCGCTGCCATTGCTTGCGGTCGACAGCGGGGGACGGGTGCTCTGGTATAATGAGCTCTTCCGCACCCGTGTTTTGGGCGGCAAAAAGCTGGAGGATGCGCGTGCAAGCCAGTTTACCTCGAGCATCCCGGTGGAGGAGCTTCTTGCGCAGGACAACGTCCCTGTGGAATATGACGGGCTGCGGTATACTGTCTATGCCAACCGTCTTTCCGAACGCAGCGATGCAGCGTCCGTCCTTTATTTCATAGACGATACGCAGCTGAAAAAGCAGGCGGAAGAATATCAGTCCAGCCGTCCGGCGGTTTTGCTGGTGGCGATGGACAGTCTGGATGAAATTGCCCATGGCCTGCGGGACAGCGAGAAAGCTGCGCTGACTGGCGGCGTGGAAAAAATTATTGAGACTTGGTCCTCCCAGTTTGACTGTATCATGCGCAAATATGACAACAGCCGCTATATGATGATTGTAGAGGAGCGCGCCCTTCAGACGATGATGCAGCAGCGATTTAACGTATTGGACAGCGTCAGGGCCTATACATATGAGGAACTGACAGGTGTCACGCTTTCGATCGGCGTGGGGCGCGGTGACAGCCTGCGTGAATGCGAAGACGCAGCGAGACAGGCGCTTGATATGGCGCTTGGCCGTGGTGGCGATCAGGCGGCGGTCGATACGCATGGGCAGTTTACCTTCTACGGCGGCGTATCCCAAAGCGTCGAAAAGCAGACAAAGGTGCGCACCCGGATCGTCGCATCCGCGATTGCAGAGCTCTTTGAGGGCAGCGACACGATTTTGATCATGGGACACCGGTTTGCCGATCTGGATGCGTTGGGCGCTGCGGTTGGCGTGTGGAGCGCAGCGCATTTTTTCAAAAAGCCGGCCTATATTGTGATGTCGCGCGGCAAGTCGCTGGCAAAGGCTTTGACCAGCCAGCTTGATGAAGGCGGCATGCGGGATTTCATGATTGAACCCGGGGACGCTTTACAGCTGATCGGAAAGCGAACCCTGCTCGTGGTTGTGGATACGCACCGTCCGGATTTTGTGGAATATCCGCCGCTGCTGGAAAAGATCAACACCGTCATTGTCATCGATCATCATCGCAAAACGGTCAATTTTATCGATAATGCGGTGATTTTTTATCATGAACCGACAGCTTCCTCCGCCTCTGAGATGGTAACGGAGCTGCTGCCCTATATGAGCAACAAGCCGTTTATTGATAAGCTGCAGGCGGAGGCACTGCTTGCGGGGATTATGCTGGATACGCGCAATTTTGTTCTGCGCACTGGGGTGCATACCTTTGAAGCGGCGGCTTATCTGCGCGGCCGCGGTGCGGATACGGTGCGTGTCAAGCAGCTATTTTCCAACAGCATGGAGGATTATCAGTTGCGCAATGCCGTGACCGCCAGCTTTGATACCTATCGCAGCTGTGCGATCGCGATTGCCGATATCGAATCGGAGGATATCCGCATCATTGCCTCGCAGGCGGCAGATGAGATGCTGAATATCAGCGGAATCCAGTCCTCCTACGTCCTTTACCGGACAGGAGATATCGTCAATATTTCCGCTCGTTCCATGGGCGCGATGAATGTCCAGTTGATGATGGAAATGCTCGGCGGCGGCGGTCATCAGACCATGGCGGCCGCACAGCTGAAGAATATCACGGTCAGTGATGCAAAGGTACGCCTTTTGCAGGTGATCGATCAGTTTTACGCGCAGATGTGTACGCCGGCGGACAATCCGGATGAACAAGCAGAGAGAAATCAAGTTTGAAACATAAATCGTTTCAAAAATCAGAGCTTGCTTTCTATATGAAAGTTTCTGTTTTTCAGTCGGAAAGGCAGGTCGAAATTCGGCTTCGTGAAACCGCCCCAAACTTTAACCTCGCATGGAAAGGATGATCATGAGAATGAATGTCATTTTAAAACAGGATGTCAAAGGCCTTGGGAAAAAGGGAGAGATGGTGAAAACCTCCGATGGGTATGCGCGGAATTTCCTTTTCCCGCGCGGCCTTGCAATGGAAGCAAACAAGCAGGCGTTGAGCGAGCTGAAAAACCGCCAGGAGGCGGAGAGTTACCGGATCGCTACCGAAACGGCAAAGGCGAAGGAATCGGCCGCCAGGCTGGAGGGAAAAACGTTGAAGTTGACCGCCAACGCCGGCCAAAACGGGCGGCTGTTCGGCTCCGTTACCTCAAAGGAAATTGCAGAGCTGATCTCTAGGGAATTTGGCATTCAGGTCGACAAGCGTAAAATCTCGGTTGAGGATATTAAGAATTACGGCACATATCCGGTGGAAATCAAGCTGTATAACGGCGTTTCCGCCAAGCTATATGTGATGGTGGGCGAGTAAAATTTATATTGTCGAAGAACGGAAAGGAATGGTCAAAAGCATGGATGAAATCAATGCACTTTCGAGCTTTGACGGCATCAAAATGCCGTTCAGTCTCGAAGCGGAGCAAGCTGTGCTGGGATCCATTCTGATTGACCCGGCCTGTATGCCGCAGGTGCTGATGCTGGTCAAGGGAGAATATTTCTATCTACCGCAGCATCAGGCGATTTTCGGCATTATGGTCAATATCGACGCGATGGGTGGGAAGATTGACCCGCTGCTGGTGCTCGACCAGCTGAAGAAAGATAACGTCTATGACGATGCGGGCGGTAAAACGTACCTGTTCCAGCTTGCGCAGGCGGTGCCCTCCACTGCGAATGTGGAAGCGTATGCCCGCATCGTGCGCGAAAAGTTTTACATGCGTACGCTCATCAATGTCTCCCGCGAAATCATCAGTTCCGCCACAACAGAAGAGGCGGAGGCAGATTTGCTGCTGGATGCTGCCGAACAGCGTATTTACGATATCCGTCAGGGGAAAAATACAGTCGGCCCATCCCGCCTGAGCGATGTGATCGTCAATGAGGTGTATGACAGGCTTTATAAGCTGAGCTCCCCGGACCGGGAGCAGTACATGGGTTTCACCACCGGCTTTTCCGATCTGGATCGCGTGATTTCCGGCCTGAATAAATCCGACCTCATCATCGTGGGCGCCCGCCCTGCCATGGGTAAAACGAGCTTTGCGCTCAATATCGCGCGCAATGTGGCGCTCAAGGCAAAAAAGAAGGTTCTTTTCTTCTCCCTTGAGATGACCAAGGAGCAGCTCGCACAGCGGCTTCTCTCAAGTGAGGCGCGCGTGGGAAGCCAGAAGATGCGCACCGGCCAGCTTACAGATGACGAGTGGAGCCGTCTGGGCGCGGCGACCGTTGTTTTAAACGACTGTGACCTCTATGTGGACGATACCTCCAGCATCACCGTGCCGGAGATGAAAGCGCGCGTGCGCCGCATGCGCGGCGTGGACTGCGTCGTGATCGACTATTTGCAGCTCATGCAGTCCGGAAAACGTACCGAAAACCGTGTGCAGGAGGTCTCCGATATCACGCGAAATCTGAAGCTGATGGCCAAGGATGTCAACGTCCCGGTTATCACGCTTGCACAGCTTGCCCGTGGTACCGAAGGCCGCGGCAAATCGCACCGCCCACAGCTTTCCGACCTGCGTGAATCCGGCTCCATTGAGCAGGACGCGGATATCGTTATGATGCTGTACCGCGAAGATTATTATAAGGACGACAATCCGCCGGAGGAGATCAATGCCAATATTACAGAGGTCATTGTCGCCAAAAACCGGCACGGCCCTGTGGAGACGGTAGAGCTTGGCTGGAATCCGGATTATACGATGTTTACCACCTTGGAGAGAAACCGTGATGAAATGTAAGGCTCTTGAAACGATTCAGCGTCATCAGCTGCTGACTCCCGGCGCGGCGGTCATTGCCGCTGTCTCCGGGGGCGCGGACTCGATGGCGCTGCTCTTTCTTCTGGATGAAATCCGCGAGGAATTTCATCTGACGCTTTCTGCCGCCCATATCAACCACGGTCTGCGGGGTGCGGAAGCGGACCGGGATGAAGCGCTTGTGCGCGATACCTGTCAGCGATTCGGGATTCCCTTTCATGTTCTGCATACGGATGTAGCACGGGAGGCGGCCCGCACAGGCGAGGGGATCGAGGCATGCGGTCGGCGGCTTCGCTACGCATTTTTGGAATCTCTCGATGAGAAGGCGCTGATTGCCACGGCACATACGCTCGACGACCAGCTTGAAACCTTCCTGATGCATTTCGCACGCGGTGCAGGGTTACACGGCCTGTGTGGCATCCCGGCAAAGCGCGGGCGGATCATCCGTCCACTCATTGATTGCACAAGGGGAGAGGTCGAGGCATATTGCGCAGAGCGTCGGATTTCCTATGTTACGGATAGTACCAATCTATCGCGAGACTATGTGCGTAATCAGGTACGCTTAGATATCGTGCCGGTTCTGCGGGAGATCAATCCGAATGTGCATGAGGCGGTGCGCCGCTGTCTCGACACCCTGTCTGCCGATGAAATGCTGCTGGAACAGCTTGCTGTACAATCTATGGAGACGGTCAGAACGGAAAACGGTTATGACGTCGCAAAGCTTCTCAGCCAGCCCAAAGCCCTGCAAACTCGAATCATTGAGAGAATTCTAAAGGAAGAGGGATGCATACAGCCCACGTATTGCCATATCACGGCCATCGAAAGGCTGCTGGAGCGGGGATATGGCAGCATACAGGTCAGTGGCGGGATAGCCGTTCGGGTCTGGCACGGTACGATCGACTTTCCAAGAGAAGAGAAGGGATTTCAAGAGGCCTCCTTTTCCGTTGTCCCTCGGCAATGGCCTGCCGCTCAGGTTTGCAAACTGGGGAAAGAAACACTGTCTTTTTCTTTTGTTTACAAAAAAGATTTTGTAAAGATACAAAAAATTCATAAACACCAGTTGGCGAATTGCTTGGATTATGATAGAATACATGGTAACCTGATTTTACGGC
>DAWDUP010000044.1:10369-13626 GCA_052346825.1 Candidatus Fimivicinus sp.
CTTCCTGCGCCCTGCAGGAAGAGGCTGTACCAAAACCTTTAAGAATTTGTTTCAGGAGCTGAAGGTTCCGCCGGAAAAGCGTGGCAGCATGCCTGTTTTGGGCGATGCGGCCGGCCCGGTGTGGACCCTGTTTTTTGGCGCGGATGAACGCGCCGCCGTCACGGACGAGACGGAAAAAATATTGATCATCACCAGCGGGAGGACACAGTAGTGCATAACGATATTGAAAAAATCCTGCTCGACGAGGAAAAATTGTCGGGCATTGTAAAAGATCTGGGGGCAAGGATCAGCGAGGATTACCGGGATAAAAATTTATTGATGATCAGCGTCCTCAAAGGTTCCGTCGTCTTCATGGCGGATCTGATGCGTGCGATTACGATCCCATGCCGCATCGATTTCATGGCGGTATCCAGCTACGGCTCCGGCACAAAGACGAGCGGCGTCGTCAAAATCGTAAAGGATCTGGATATTAATCTCGAGGGATATGACCTTCTGATCGTAGAAGACATTCTTGACAGTGGCAAGACGCTTCACTACATACGTGAGATTTTGACCGCGCGCAATCCGAAGAGCATCCGCATCTGCACGCTGCTGGATAAGCCGGAGCGCCGCCAGGTCGACTTGGCCGCGGATTATGTGGGGGCGTGTGTGCCGGATGAGTTTGTGGTGGGCTACGGCCTTGATTATGATGAAAAATATCGCAATCTTCCGTATGTGGGCGTTCTGAAGCCTTTTGTCTATGGCGGTAAATGATTGCATTGATGAAACCTGCCGTTTTGGGCAAGATAGCTGAAGGAGTGATTGATTAACTTGGATAAGAAAAGGAACTGGCGTGTTTTCCTGCCGTATTTATTGCTGCCGATCGTATTGATTCTGGCGCTGTCTTTCTTTACCACGACGCAGAACCGGGTGAAGACGGAATATTATCAGATTGTCCAGTATTTTGATCAGGGCGAGGTAACCGCCTATCGTTTTAATTTGAGCAGCCGTGTTTTGGAATACCAGCTCAAGGGCAGCAGCGAGTGGCAGAAATACACGGTTCCCAATGCAAATCTGTTCATTGAAGATGTTCATGAGTCCGTGCGCGATTACAATAAAGCGCATCCGGACGCCCCCATCAAATACGATATGGAAGCGGGGAGCGCCAATTCCTGGTGGGTAAGCCTCCTGCCGACGGCGCTGATGATCGTGCTGCTGATCGGCGGCCTGGTCTATATGACGCGCCGCATGAATCAGACGATGACCAACGAGACGAACCGGACAATGAGCTTCGGTAAGGCGCGCGTCAAGCAGGTCAAGGACGAAAAGCGCAAAACCACCTTTGCCGACGTTGCGGGCGCGGACGAGGAAAAGGAAGAGCTTTCCGAAATTGTTGCATTCCTCAAGGAGCCGCGTAAGTTCAACGATCTGGGAGCTCGTATTCCGAAGGGCGTATTGCTCGTCGGCCCTCCCGGTACCGGTAAGACGCTTTTGGCCCGTGCGGTGGCAGGCGAGGCAAACGTGCCGTTTTTCTCGATTTCTGGCTCAGATTTCGTAGAGATGTATGTCGGCGTGGGTGCGTCCCGCGTGCGCGATCTGTTTGAGCAGGCCAAAAAGAATTCTCCGGCGATTATCTTCATCGATGAGATCGACGCGGTTGGCCGTCATCGCGGCGCCGGCATGGGCGGCGGACATGATGAGCGCGAGCAGACGTTGAACCAGCTGCTTGTTGAGATGGATGGCTTCGGCGCAAATGAGGGCGTCATCATCATTGCGGCGACGAACCGCCCGGATATCCTCGACCCGGCGCTGCTGCGCCCCGGCCGGTTTGATCGTCAGGTCACGGTTGGCTATCCGGATCTCAAGGGCCGCGAGGCGATCCTGAAGGTCCATGCCAAGGGAAAACCTTTGGCGCCGGATGTTGATCTGAATGTCATTGCTCGCTCCACCGTAGGATTTACGGGCGCAGACCTCGAGAATCTTCTGAATGAAGCGGCACTGCTTGCCGCACGCCGGAATCAGAAGGCGATCACGATGACGGAGATTGAGGAAGCGACGATTAAGGTCGTTGTCGGCACGGAGAAGAAGTCCCATAAGATGAGCAGCAAGGAGAAAAAACTGACCGCTTATCATGAGGCGGGCCACGCGGTGGCAACCTTCTTCCTGCCGAGTCAGGATCCGGTCCATCAGATTTCCATCATCCCGCGCGGTATGGCGGGCGGCTATACGATGTCCATGCCAAAGGAGGATAAGAGCTATACCTCCAAAAACGATATGCTCGATGAGCTCGTCGTCCTGCTGGGCGGTCGTGTGGCGGAAGCGCTGATCCTCGGCGACATTTCTACAGGCGCGTCCAACGATATTGAGCGTGCCACGGAGATTGCACGCAAAATGGTCACCAAATACGGCATGAGCGAAACGCTTGGCCCGATTGCCTTCGGCTCCGGGAACGACGAGGTATTCCTCGGCCGCGATTTCAGCCATACACGAAATTATTCCGAGAATGTAGCCTCCGAAATCGATGAGGAGATCAACCGCATCATTGTCAACGCCTATAATCGCTGCCGCTCGATTCTGGAGGAGCATCAGGATAAGCTGCACAAGGTTGCCCATTACCTGTATAACCACGAGAAGGTGGACGGCGATCTCTTCAAAGAGCTCATGACGAACGATACGCTTCCGATGGAACCAATGACTGAGGAACCGCAGGATGATCCGAATGGGGAGCAGAACGCTCCGCAGGCGTCCGCACGGAATTCGGATTCCATTGGGAATGAGCAGCCTCCTGAGGGCAACTGATTTCTTTTGAATGTTGAAAGAGCCTGAAACCGCTGGTAGCTGGCGCGGTTCGGGCTCTTTTTGCGGTATCTATGCCGCAACATGAAATCCCATTTTTTTACATTTTTTATAAATGTTCAGTTATCTTTCCCAGCGTATTGATCGGATATGTTGGCCTCACCCTTGACATAGACCCAAGATATCGTGTAAAGTAGTATTCTAGAAAAAGGAAATTTTTGTTTTTATATTCCCGAAAAGGAAAGCGGAGACTGTAAGCAAGCTTCTTATACGGCGCTTGATCCGGATGAAAAACGCTTCTTCTTTCTGCGAAAGGATGACCAGTTACATGTCCAAAAAGAAGGCTAGTTATGGTAATGAAAATATTACATCGCTCAAAGGGGCGGACCGGGTGCGCAAGCGTCCGGCCGTTATCTTTGGCTCGGACGGGCTGGAGGGCTGCGAGCACTCGATTTTTGAAATTCTCTCCAACTCCATTGACG
>DAWDUP010000044.1:13636-14892 GCA_052346825.1 Candidatus Fimivicinus sp.
GGCTTTGGTGACAAGATCGTCGTGACTCGCTATATCGACGGCTCGATCGAGGTGCAGGATTTTGGCCGCGGCATTCCGATGGATTACAATGAGAATGAAGGCAAGTTCAACTGGGAGCTCGTCTTCTGCGAGCTCTATGCGGGCGGCAAATACAACACCAATGACGGCGACGGAAGCTATGAATATTCGCTGGGCCTCAATGGCCTGGGCCTTTGCGCCACGCAGTATTCCTCGGAGTATATGGATGCGGAGGTGCACCGGGATGGCTGGTGCTATCAAATGCATTTTGAGCATGGCGAGCCAGCCGGAGTTTTAAGCAAGGAGCCTTATAAAAAGAAGGATACGGGCTCTATTATCAGGTGGCGGCCTGACTTGAAGGTCTTCACAGATATCAACGTGCCGCTGGAATTCTATCAGGAGACGATCAAGCGGCAGTCCGTCGTCAATGCAGGCGTGCGGTTTATCCTTAGGGATCAGACGGAGAAGGGATTGGAAACCTTTGAATATTTTTATGAAAGCGGCATTTCCGACTATGTGAAGGAATTTGCCGGCGAGGATGCTTTTACCGGCGTACAATTCTGGCAGACGGAGCGCAAGGGCCGCGACCGGGCGGACAAGCCTGATTATAAGGTGAAAATTAATGCGGCGCTTTGCTTTTCCAACAAGAAGCAGAGAAAGGAGTATTACCACAACTCCAGCTTCCTGGAGCACGGCGGCGCGCCGGAGAAGGCCGCGCGGAGTGCCTTTGTCTCTCAAATCGACGCTTACCTCAAGCAAAACGGGAAATATCTCAAGAGCGATAGCAAAATAAGCTTTCAGGATGTGGAGGATTGTCTGATCCTCGTGATCTCCTCCTTCTCTACGCAGACCTCCTATGAAAACCAGACGAAGAAGGCCATTACCAACAAATTCATCCAGGAGGCTATGACGGAGTTTCTGCGCCATCAGTTGGAGGTCTATTTTATTGAAAACCGCCTGGAGGCCGACAAGATCGCTGAGCAGGTGCTCATCAATATGCGCAGCCGTATTAAGGCGGAGACAACAAGGCAAAACCTCAAAAAAACGCTGCAAAGCTCCAACGATATGACCAACCGCGTGGCGAAGTTCGTCGACTGCCGCAGCAAGGACGTTGCGCAGCGAGAGCTTTTCATCGTGGAGGGCGATTCGGCGCTCGGCTCCTGCAAGCAGGCGCGCGATCCGGATTTTCAGGCAATCATCCCGCTGCGCGGCAAAATCCTCAACTGCTTAAAATGTGA
>DAWDUP010000045.1:0-2169 GCA_052346825.1 Candidatus Fimivicinus sp.
ATCCAATGTAAAAAGACGCTCTTTCACTTTATCATGTACACCAAAGGCAAGTCAAGGAAGAAAAAGTGCCCCGTTGCCGGAGCACCCCGATTTATCAGCATCTATCCATTCTTTTCGTACCTCGCCAGGAACGCTTTCGTCCTGTCGTTCTTCGGGTGGTTGATCACCTCGTCCGGTGTGCCTTCCTCTGCGATGATGCCACCGTCCATGAAAACGATATAATCCGCCACATCGCGCGCAAACGCCATCTCATGCGTGACGATCACCATCGTCATATGCTCCGCCGCAAGGGAGCGGATCACCTTGAGAATTTCGCCCGTTAGCTCCGGGTCGAGGGCGCTGGTCGGCTCGTCGAAGAAGAGCACCTGTGGGTTGAGCGCCAGGGCACGCGCGATGGAAACGCGCTGCTGCTGGCCGCCGGAGAGCTGGCAGGGATAGGCGTTTTCCTTATCGGCAAGCCCCATTTTGGCGAGCAGCACGCGGGCGGTTTCCTGCGCCTGCTTTTTCTCCACACCGGCGATGACTTGCGCCTCCGTGATGTTTTTCAGCACGGAGAAATGTGGAAAGAGATTGAAATTCTGAAAGACAAGGCCGAATTTTGAACGGATTTTTTTCATGGTCGCTTTATCGGCGTATACGGCTTTTCCGTGCTCGTCCGTATGAACCAGCACGGCATCCCCATAGCGAATTTCACCCTCGTCGACCGTCTCCAGCATGGTTGCGCAGCGCAGCAGCGTCGATTTGCCGGAACCGGAGGGCCCAATGATGGCGACGACCTGCCCCTTTTCCACGTGCAGGGAGATGTCTTTCAGGACCTCCAGGCCGCTGAAGCCTTTGCGCAGATGATTGATTGTGAGCAGTTCTTCCATGGCAATCCCTCCTTATTTGTAATAGTTAAGCGCTTTTTCGATGCGCTCCATAATAAACGCGACCGCGTAGTTTGCAATGTAATAGAACACGCCGGCGACGAAGAAGGGAACCACGGAGGACTGCGAGGTTGCAAGCATCTTGGCCGCTGTGAACATCTCCACGACCGAAATGGAGAAGGCGAGAGACGTATCCTTGACAAGTGTAATGATTTCGTTGGTGACAGCGGGAAGTATGTTCTTGACGACCTGGGGCAGGATAATGCGCAGGAAGGTCTGGCTCTTTGTAAAGCCCAGCACCTGTGCCGCTTCGTACTGGCCGACGGGCATCGCCTCAATGCCGCCGCGGTAAATCTCTGCGAAATAGGCCGCGTAGTTGAGCACGAAGCCGATGATGGTAGCGATAAAGCGGTAGTTATCCGGCAGCGTCACATTCCATTCAAAGCTGACGATCAGGAAGCCCGGCGCGAAATACACCACCATCAGCTGCAGCATCAGCGGCGTGCCGCGCATGACGCTGATGAAAAACCGGGTCAGCCAGCTCAACGGCTTGATTTTGGACATGCGGCCAAAGGCGACCAGCAGGCCGAGAGGCATGCTCAGCACCAGCGTGAGGATAAAGATCGCTCCTGTGATCAGAAAGCCTTCGCCAAGCTGAGAAAAAATTGCCTGCATATTGACCTCGGCCGGCAATAGGACCGGAATCGGCATCGAAAAACATCCTTCCTTGAAAACGGTGAACGCTGCGTTAGCAACGCTACTGGATTAGCATGATAATACAGTGTAGTATAACATAAAAAAAGGGCGGGAAGCAACCGTTCCCGCCGGTTTTCATTTTGATCCGTTAGGAATTGAAGACGGTAACGTCTTTTCCAAACCACTCGTTGGAAATTTTGGACAGCGTTCCGTCCTTCGCCATCGCGTCGATCTGGGCCTGAACCTTATCGCGCAGCTCGGTGTTCCCCTTGAGGAATCCGACTGCATATTCTTCAGATGCCAGGGCTTCATCGAGCACCTTGTAATTGCCGCCCTGCTTCGTGATATTATACTGAGCAACGATCTCATCCATCAAAACAGCGTCCACAGAGCCCATCTTCAGTTCGCTGAGCGCATCCAGATTGGTGCTAGTCGTCAGCACCTTGCCGAGAGAAGCTTTGAAATCCGCTTTTGCATTCAATGCTTTTTCCGCGCTGGAATCCAGCTGGAGCGCCAGCTTCTTCCCCTTGAGATCGTCAAGCTTGCTGATAGAGGAGCCCTTCAATACAACGATGACCTGGTTGTTTTTCATATAGGGTTTGCTCCA
>DAWDUP010000045.1:2179-5281 GCA_052346825.1 Candidatus Fimivicinus sp.
CAGGTATAGTCGTTTTCACGGCCGGTCATCGTAAAGCCATTCCAGATCAGATCGATATTGCCGTTTTTCAGCTCCGCGTCTTTGGAGTTCCAGTCGATTGACTGGAGCTTGAGCTCCATATTCAGGCGCTTGGCGACTTCCTTCGCAAGATCCAGATCGAAGCCTACGTAATTGCCGTTGCTATCTTTAAAGCCCATCGGGGGAAACTCAGCGTCGAAGCCGACGGTCAGTGTGCCGTTTTTGGCAGCGTTTGTTCCGCTTTCCCCGGCGGCGCCCGGGTTGTCACCGTTTCCGGTGCAGGATGCGAGGCCCAGCGTCAAAACGACCATAACAGCCGCCAGCGCGAGGGCGATGATTCTCTTCTTCATGTTGTTTCCTCCATTTTCTAATGCGTTCTTTTCCCACGGTATGTACCGGCCGAAGGGCAATGGGAATTTTTACAGCGGTATTGTAGCATATTACCACGCTAAAGTAAAGGCTTTTTTGGGAGATTTTCAGGCCGCTTTTCAGCCAGCAAAAACCATTTGCATGTGCCTTTGAAATGATGTATACTAAAGTATCATTATCCTGCGGCTTCCTGCCCTCGCAGGGCCGCAAAAAGGGAGGAACCCTTACGCAGGCTTATCTTGACAATAGCGCCACCACCCGCGTTTGCGAGGAGGCGGCGCAGGAGATGCTGTATACCCTTACAGAAGGCTATGGGAATCCGTCCTCCCTGCATGCAAAGGGCTTTGAGGCGGAACAACTGCTGAAAAAAGCGCGTGCCCGTGTGGCAAAGCGCATCGGCTGTGAGCCGGAGGAGGTCTTTTTCACCTCCGGCGGGACGGAGGCCAATAATCTGGCGCTCTTCGGCGTAGCGCAGTCCCTCTCCCGAAGAGGCTGCCGGATCGTCACCACAGCAATCGAGCACCCGAGCGTGGCAAAGCCCCTACAGGAGCTCGAAAAGCAGGGCTTTGAGGTGATTTATCTGCCTGCCGGAGAAGACGGGAAGGTACCGGAAGAGTCTATCTTTGACGCGGTCAACGGTGATACGATCCTGGTCAGCATGATGGCGGTCAATAATGAAGTCGGCTCCCTCCAACCGTTGGAGGCGGTGCGCAGGGCCATCAAGCGGGCGGGAGCACCTGCGCTGTTCCACTGTGACTGCGTGCAGGGCTTTGGTAAGCTGGATATAAAGCCTTCCGCGCTCGGAATGGATCTGATGACGGTGAGCGCGCATAAAATCCACGGGCCGAAGGGCGCCGGGGCGTTGTATGTCCGCCGTGGCGTACAGGTCAGGCCGCGGACCTTCGGCGGCGGGCAGGAAAAGGATCTCCGCCCCGGGACGGAGGCCATGCCCGCCTTGGTGGGCTTCGGCGCGGCGGCACAGGCGCTGCCGGACGTCCGTTCAGGGCTTGCGCATGCGGCGCAGCTGCGGGATTATTTGCTCAAACAGGTGAGCGGCATGCGCGGCATAACGCTCAATTCTCCTCCGGACGCGTTGCCCTATATCGTCAATCTCTCCCTGCCGGGGCTGCGCTCCGAGCCGATCCTCAATTTGCTCTCTGAAATGGGTGTGTATGTTTCGAGCGGGTCAGCCTGTGCAAAAGGGCACAAAAGCCATGTGCTCACAGCGCTGGGCCTGCCGGATGTACGCATCGACAGCGCGCTGCGCATCAGCTTTTCCCGTTTTACCACGCCCCAGGAGATCGACGCGTTGGTGGCAGGGCTGCGGCGCGTGCAGCAGGTGCTCAGAAGCGTTTAAACAATAGAAAGCAAGAAAGCAGCAGGTTTTGTTTCATGAAAGAAATTATTCTCGTAAAGGACGGAGAGCTTGCCCTCAAGGGGCTCAACCGCTCCACGTTTGAAGATATTCTGGTCAAGAATATGCGCCGTCGACTTTCTTCCCTTGGCAAATTCGAGTTTTCAAAGAGCCAGTCCACCGTGATGATCGAGCCGCTCGAGGAGGGGATCGATCTCGATGAGGCGTCCGGCCGTCTGTCCCGCGTATTCGGCATCGCCGGCTTCAGCCGCGCCGCGCAGGCGCCCAAGGAGATGGACGAAATTTTGCGCATTGCGGGCGAATACCTTGCCCCGCAGCTGATGGAGGCGGCGTCCTTTAAGGTGGAGGCGAAGCGGTCGGATAAGAAATTCCCGCTGAAATCCCCAGAGATCAGCGCGACATTGGGCGGTTATCTCGGCGAAAAATTCCCGCATTTGCGCGTTGACGTACACCATCCGGATGTGACCGTCACAGTGGAGGTGCGCGACCACTGGGCCTATATTCGCGGCAACCAGCAAAAAGGCGCGGGAGGCATGCCCGTCGGCTCCGGCGGCAGGGTGGCCCTGCTCGTCTCGGGCGGGATCGACAGCCCGGTTGCGGGCTGGATGATGGCCAAGCGTGGATTACAGCTGACGGCCGTGCATTTCGCTTCTCCCCCTTACACCAGCCAGCGCGCAGAGGAGAAGGTGCATGCGCTGCTGCGGAAGGTGGCGCGCTATGCCGGGCATATTTCCCTGTTTGTTGTGCCGTTTACGGAGATTCAGGAGCAGATCAAGGATCACTGCCCGGAGGAGCTGTTCACGCTCATCATGCGCCGCGCGATGATGCTCCTTGCAGAGCGCATTGCGCGCAAAGAGGAATGCGGCGCATTGGTCACGGGGGAGAGCATCGGTCAGGTGGCAAGCCAGACGCTGCAGGCCATTGCCTGCACGGACGCGGTGGCCGATATGCCGGTATTCCGGCCGCTCATTGCGATGGATAAGGATGAGATCGTCACCATTGCCCGGAAGATTGATACCTTCGATATTTCCATTCAGCCTTATGAGGACTGCTGCACCGTTTTCACGCCGAGGCATCCGCGCACCCGTCCGCAACTGGATGCGGTGGAAAGGGCGCAGGCGATCATTCCGCTGGAGGAGCTCATGGAGCGCGCGCTCGCGGATGTAAAGATCGTGCCGATTTATTGAGTGCTTTTTTGATTTGACAAATTTCCAAGGAGAAGTTTTGTTATGAAAGCTGAAATCTTATCTGTCGGGACCGAGCTCCTGCTCGGTGACATTGTGAATACGGATGCGCAGTTCCTCGCCGGGGAGCTGGCGCGGCTGGGCTTTACGGTGCTC
>DAWDUP010000045.1:5291-7818 GCA_052346825.1 Candidatus Fimivicinus sp.
ACAGCACGGTGGGCGACAATGAAGAGCGGCTTGCTTCTCTCCTGCAGACTGCCCTTTCCCGCAGTGATATCGTCCTGACGACCGGCGGCCTCGGCCCCACGGCAGACGATCTGACCAAGGAGGTCTGCGCCAAGGCGCTCGGCCTGCCGCTCATTGAGGACGAAGAAAGCATGCGGCGCATTGAGGCCTGTTTCCGTAACCGCGGCAGTGAAATGCCGGAAACAAACCGCAAGCAGGCGTATCTGCCGCAGGGATGCACCATATTCCGCAATGATTACGGCACAGCCCCGGGCTGCGCGATGGAAAAGGCAGGGAAGATTATTATTAATCTGCCCGGACCGCCGCGCGAGCTGAAAGCTATGTTCCTGGAGCAGGTGTTACCCTACCTCTCCCGGTTTGCAGGAGGTACGATTGTGTCGCATACGGTGCGCACCTTTGGCATCGGCGAGAGCGCCATGGCCGAGCGGGCGGCGCAATTCCTGAAGCAGGAGAATCCGACCGTTGCGCCCTATGCGAAGGACGGCGAAGCGCTTCTGCGGGTGACGGCGAAGGCAAATTCCCCCGAGGAGGCAGACGCGCTGTGTAAACCCACTGTGGACGCGCTCTGTGCACTTTACGGCGATCTCGTTTACGGCGTGGATGTGGACAGCCTGCAGCAGGTGGTGGTACAGATGCTGCGCGAGCGGGGGATGAAGATCGGGCTTGCGGAGTCCTGCACGGCGGGACTGATTGCCAAGCGGATCACAGAAATCCCCGGCTCCTCTGAAGTGCTCGAATGCGGGATCGTATCCTATTCCAACCGAATTAAGGAGAAGATCCTCGGCGTTTCGCCGGAAACCATTGAGAAATACGGTGTCATCAGCGCCGAGACAGCCGCCGAGATGGCTATGGGCGCATGGCGCGTCAGCGGCGCGGATATCGGCCTCGGCGTGACGGGGCTGGCGGGCCCGGACGGGGATGAGCGCGGCAATCCCGCAGGGCTTTCCTTTATCGCCCTGACGGATGGAGAGCATACGCTTGCGCGCACCGTCAATACCGGCCGCGGGGGAGATAACCGGGAATATAACCGGTTTGTCACCTCATCGAACGCATTGGATCTGATTCGACTGTATTTATTGGATGAAAGATAGCTCATGCTGCGTTACAGTGTGCAAAAGCATGGCTTTGCAACCATCTTTTTCGATCAAAAACTATCGAAAGGCGGAATAAATAATGGCTCAGAACAAATCCGGCAGGAATTTTTTACATGCAATTTTTCCGTTTCCTGGGGATACTGCGCTGGATTGGGTGCGCAAAATCGTGGCGATCTTGTCTGTCTGCGCGATTCTTGCGAGCAGCGGGATGCTGGTTTTCCGCGCCGTACAGCCGGGAGAGCAGCAGGAGGAAAAGCCCGCGCAGGCGCAGGCAGATCCCGTACTTTCCGCGCTGAAAACAAAATATCCCGCAGCCACGCCGCCCGAGGGGATGCAGGAAAAATACAAGCACCTCTATGCAGTCAATAACGACGTGGTGGGCTGGCTGACCATTCCGAATACGCGCACTGACACGCCGATTCTGCAGGCGACAAAGGCGCAGGGAGGGAACGATTACTACCTGCGCTATAATTACTATCACGAGTTCACAAATTTTGGCGATCCCTTTATGGATTACCGCAATAATGATCAGGAGCTTTCCCGCAATACAATCCTCTATGGGCACAATTTGCAGGGCGATCCGCTTGATAACGGCATGTGCTTTACCGGCGTGATGAGCTACCATACGCTGGAGGGATACAAAAACGCGCCCGTGATTACCTTCAATACGCTTTACAAGGATTACAAATGGAAGGTGATCGGCGCCTTCCTTGCGACAACGAAGGCCAAGGATGACAATGGCTACGTTTTCAACTATATTTACCCTGATATGAACGATGAGAAATTTATGCAGTATATTGAGCAAGTGCGCGCCCGCAGCCTGTTTACAACAGATGTCGACGTGCAGCCGGACGATAAGGTGCTCACGCTGTCCACCTGCACCTATGAGCTCGGGACGAGCATTGACACCCGTTTTGTCGTTGTTGCACGCCTGGTGCGCGGTGGGGAGAGCGAGGAGGTCGATGTTTCAAAGGCAGCGCTCAATCCCAATCCGCATTATCCGCAGGCCTGGTATGACCGCCATGGGAAGACAAATCCGTACAAAAACGCGGAGTGCTGGTACCCGTTTTAAGATCGGCACTGAAACACAGCGATTTGCATGCGGGGGGCCCATTGATGGAACGGAACAAGAACAAAGAGGCGCATACGGATAACTCGCTCAAACAGGCGCAGGGGCTGCTTAATGAGCTGGACGATGTCCGCAGGAAATACGGCCTGGTGGACGAGATGCCGCCCCAAGCAAACGGTTCCCGGCAGCGCGGTGATGCAGGGCAGGGCTCTGTGCAGAAGGAAAAAGCTGCCGTTGCCTTAAAGGAGGAAGGAGTTATCATGACTGATCAGGACCAACAAAAGGAAAAAGAGACGCGGGAGGCAAAGACTCCTGCGGAGGATCA
>DAWDUP010000045.1:7828-10909 GCA_052346825.1 Candidatus Fimivicinus sp.
ACAGCCGGCTTCCCCCAAGCAGCAAGCGGCCCCTGTAAAACAGGACAAGCCCTCGCCGACGCAGGAGGCGTCTGCTTCCATGCGTGTCATTTATGAGGCGCCGGATGCTCATTTGGAAAACAAAGTGCCGGAGCAGCAGGAGGATCATATACAGCCTTCCGTGCCTGCAGTTCAGCAGCCTTCTGCGCCGCTGGAAAAAACTGAGCTGCCCTCCTCAAGCGGTCTTGCCGATCTGTTTGCCGAGGCAGGGCAGGATACCGGCAATCAAAAAAAGAAGAAGAAAAAAGAAAAGGGCCGCTTTGGCGACGGCTGGCTTCCCTGGCGGGGCGATACGGCGGCGGAGAAAGTGCGCAGGACGGTCTTTTTGCTCGCATTGGCAACCCTGATCGTCTGCCTTCCCTTTTTGGGGTACCGCCTGTACGAGGGCTGGTATAACGACTATTTTACCAAGCAGCTGGCCGGACAGGTTCAGACCGGGCTAGACGAAAGCGCGTGGGAGGATATTCGCGCAAGGCATCCTGGGGTCAATTTCCCGGAAGGCATGAATCCCGCTTATGCGGACCTGTACGCCGCGAATCAGGATATGGTGGGTTGGTTAAAGATTGAAAACACCAAATACATCAATTTCCCCATCGTGCAGACCACGGATAACGATATCTATTTAAAGCGCGATTTTTATGGCCGCAAAACGGATTATGGTAATCCCTTCCTGGATTTCCGCAACAATGCAAAGGAGCTTGACCGCAACACGATTGTGTTCGGGCACCATATGCGCTCCGGCGATCAGGAATTCTCCGAATTGACGGATTATCTGACGATCGACGGCTTTAAGCGGAATCCGGTCATCGATTTCAACACCTTGTATGCCAATTACAAATGGAAGGTTTATGCAGTTTTCCTGACAAATTCGAAGGCGCAGCACGATAATGGCTATATCTTCAACTATATCTTTACCAATCTGGAAAGCGGCGATAAATTTATGGAGTATGTCTCTGAGATCGATCAGAGAAAGCTCTATTCGACAGGCGTCGACATCAAGCCCACAGATAAGCTCCTGACGCTTTCTACCTGCAATTACGACTGGGACGAGCAGCGTCTTGTGGTGGTCGCGCGGCTGGTGCGGGAGGGTGAAAATCCGTCGGTCGATACGAGCCTTGCAAAAAAAAATGAGAATCCGCGCTATCCGCAGATCTATTATGATAAAAAGGGAATTACAAATCCCTATCGGGACGCTAAGAAGTGGCAGGCCTGATCCTGTTCTCGCTGAGAACCTGTGGTTGCCTTAACAGGGTTGGTAAGTTTTCTGACCTTATAAAAAGAGGTGGATGGTATGAGTTTGCAGATACTTTCTCTCAATTCCAATCAAGTACCCTCCTGCGCCGCCGCCCAGGAAAAGATCCTTGCGCTGCTTTCCGGCGACCGTGCGGGTGGGATTGAGCCGAAACGGTTTGACACAGCCAAACAGCTGTTTTATGCCCTGGCAGACGCGCTGAAAAGTGCGCGGACGGTTTTGCTCCTTGTGGAGCCTGGGCGATACCTTCATACCAAAGAACAGCTCCTGCGCGTGCTGGGGTTGTCTCCGGTGCAGAATCCGGAGCTTCTGGAAGCGCTGCGTGGAAAGGGCGCAGTCCAGCTTCCGGAGGAGGAAATTGCCCGTCATGCAGCGATCCCTGCGGGTGCGGCGGCTTTTCCCACACAGGACGGGCTTTTTTCCGGCTTTATGCTGACGGCTGGGAGGCAGACGATCCTTTTCCTTCCGCTGGACAACCGCAGAATCGACGGGATCCTGCAGGCGGAAGCGGGCGCATTCCTTTCCGGCCTGCAGTTGGTCAGGCAGACGCGCCCAACGGAGTCGCAGGCCCATACGCAGGAAAAACAGCAGGAAGCAGAGCCTTCGGCAGTACAGGGGGAAACCGAAGCGGCGCCGCCGTCCGGGCAGACTGCGGCAGAACAGGCGGTGATTGCTCTGTGCAAAAGCGATATCCGCGTGGCTTTCGCCGCAACACCTACGGTGGAATTCCTCCAGGAGGCAGCCGGTGACAGCGCCGCCGCTTCGGAGCGGCTGGTGTACAGCAGCGCTTTCCGCGAACGCGGAGAGGAACCGGCCAAGCAATATGCGGCAGAGCTCGCCCAGCAGGCGATGCAGGAGAAAGGGACTGCGCTTGGAGCCGCTATTACCAATGTATATACAATAAAAAAAGAAGGCAGGGTCGAGACTTTCTTGCTCCTTGCCGTGGCGGATGAAAATGGCGCGCGGGTGCGCCGCCTCTATGCGCAGCCGGATGAGCATCCAGGCCTGCTGATCGAGGACGGCGTCCAGACGCTGTATGGGCTCATCGAACAGGCGGCCTGCCAGTATGGACGGAAGGATTCAGAGGAGCAGCAGGAGCGTCCTGCGCACTGGAAGGCCTTTGCAGCAGTATTGAGCGTGCTGTTTTCTCTTTCGATTTTGCTCTGTATGGGGACCGGTATCTTTCTGCGCTCCAGAGAGGATGATTCGTCCCAGCAGGCCTCCCTTGCAGCTGTTCATGCACCGGGCGTTCAGCAGACACAGCCGGAATCCTTCGAACCGGGTTCCGCACTGGGAGATACACAATCTCCTGACATGCAGCCGCAGGAAACCGTCCCCTCGAAATCTGTAACAGCGTCCAGCTTTAAAAAGCCGGTGGCGCCCGCCAAGGATCAGGCGATTCTGGACGAGGTCGCACAGGCAATGGAGGATGAGCTCAACGCAGGCGGGAAAAAAGAGGAGGAGACGACGCAGCAGCCGGATACGGCCTCGAAGCCGGGCACGACAGCTGGCAAGGGCGATCCGGATACGACCAAAGCAACGCAGCTGACTCTGCCTCCGAATACGGAGTCCTCCACGCATCTCCCTGCCCAAAAGGAGGGCGGAAAATTTATTTTTACGGTTTATGGCTATGGACATGGTGTTGGGATGAGCCAGTTCGGCGCCAATGAATTCGCCAAAAGCGGATGGAATTACCGGCAGATACTGCTGCATTATTTCCCAGGCGTGCAAATGCACAAAATGGATGGCCGCTATCCTCAGACGCTGGAGTTGGACGGCAAGCAAGTCGA
>DAWDUP010000045.1:10919-11304 GCA_052346825.1 Candidatus Fimivicinus sp.
GTCCTCGCGCGTATCCTGGAAAAGGAGATGGGGGGCTCCTATCATCTGGAGGCGCTCAAGGCGCAGGCGGTTGCCGCGTATACCTACATCCTGCGTCAAAACCGCGTCACCGGCGTTGCCATCGGCAGCACTTATTCGGCGCGGTCCATGCAGGCAGTGGAAGCGGTGCTCGGCGAATATATGACCTATAACGGGGAACCGATTCTCGCCACCTTCTTCGCCTATTCCGCGGGGAAAACGGCGGATGTGCGCACGGTCTGGGGCGGCAGTGGGTATCCTTATTTGCAGGGCGGCTGTACAAGCCCTGGCGACAAAAATCATAAAAACTATCGAACAACCTGTACCATCACGAGCGAAGACCTTCGCAGGCGTGTAAAGAGCGCGC
>DAWDUP010000045.1:11314-13592 GCA_052346825.1 Candidatus Fimivicinus sp.
AATTGGCGGGCGATCCATCCAAATGGATGAAAATCAAGTCGCACGACGCGGCGGTCAGCAGCTCGGTGGGCTACGTCTCCTCCATTCAGGTTGGCTCGAAAACGCTGAGCGGGCAGGATTTCCGGGCAAAGGTGATGGATTACGATATCCGTTCCCATTGCTTTACGGTTACATATGTACCGGATTGATTAAAAAGATGGGCGATTGAACAGCGGCAGTCTCGGACTGGCCGCTGTTTTTATGTTGTACGGGAATCAAAAAAAGGTTCAAAGACAACCGTTTCCATCTGGCCCGACGGCTCCAGGGACGACACAGGCGGAGAAACCGGCACAGGCAGAGACTGGCGCCACTTCAGAGCAGACAAAGATACCTGATCAGGCGGAGACGAAATCTGACTTCGGCGCGGGCAGTCCGGAGATTCCGAATACCGGCAGCGGCGCTTTTGCAGCGATGCTTGCAGTGTTTGTGATCAGTGCGGCGGGAAACATCCCGGCCGCTGGAAACGCAGCTGCCACGATATTTATTTGGAAAATAGTAGAAATAAATCCAACTGATACAATAAATTTTTAGATATATTTTATAATTTGTGTCATTTAGGAAAATAAAATAATCAACACTGTGTTTATAATATAGTCATACAGAGCATTTGATTTGGGAAAAGGAGGATTCAATCATGACGTGGAAAAAATGGATGTCCGGTGTGCTGTGCGTTGTTTTGGCTGTCTCTGTTTTAGCGGCTCCCATGGCGTCGGCCGCAGGTCAGAAGGGGATCACCATCACAGAAAGCGGCTACTACATGAAGAAGCTATCCAATCCGACGCTGGGCGAAGGCGAGGCGGACGGCCTGGTTACGCCGGGCGACCGTTTCAACAGCTATGGCTGGGCGACCGGAGAACTGGGAGACTACATTTATGTCGGCTCCAACCGGAACCTGGTAGGCGGTACGGCAACCTCCTATGCGGCCGCCGTCGGCGTGCCGAAGGAGACGCTCAGCGCCATTTTAAAGGCGTTTACCAATGATGAGATCGCCGTGACACCGGACGATGAGCTGACGAAGGGCGGCGTGATTGTACGGTACAATAAGACGACGGGTGAGATGGAAACGGTGTTCCTTCCCAATAAGAGCATGCCGTCTCCTTTCAATGATATCACAGGTTACCGCATGTGTGTCGCATTCAAAGGGAGCCTGTATTTTGGCACCACGGGGTCAGAAAACACCATGCTCATCCGGATCGGCCCCGATTTTCAGCCGGGCGATCTGCCGGAGATCATCGTACATATGACAAAGCCCGAGGGGACGGGCATGGGCAATATCCGCGCCTACGATGTGACGGATGACGGCGAGCGGCTTTATATCGGCGGTACGGATGCCACGCTGCTGACAGAGGAGGATAAAGCCAACAATATCTCCTCTGCCGTGCATATTCAGACTTCCACGGATGGTGAGCACTTTGAGACAATCGCCTGCCCGGGCGATTTTTATCCGTATAATACACTCGAAAACGTTAATGTAGCAGGCGATGTGTGGGATTTGGTAGTCTATCAGGATGAGGTTTACCTGTCCCTAATGACGAATCTGGGCGCTGCTGTCTATAAGGGTGTCGAGGTTGGTAAAGGCGCGCCGGGCGCAAACGCCTACGGTTGGAAATGGTCGGAATACATTGGCAATGGTATCGGCGTACAAGGGGATCCAATCTGCCCTGCTGGATTTGGCAATCCGAAAAACTACACCGTCTCTCCGGTTGTTTATAAAGGGGATCTTTACTATTTCGTGCTCTCCAATGCGGTAGACGCGGTGGCGCAGGGCCTGTTTGGAATGCTTGGCTTTTTAAAGACCGGCGATATCAATAAGTACTTCGACTCTCTGAAGATTATGGAGAGCAGCATGCAGAACAAGGCGTCTATTTACCGCCTCGATGGTGATCGGGGAGTTGAGATGGTGATGGGGTCGCCGGATGCATATTTTAACAGGGAAAATGGAAATTATTTATCCGAAACCTACGGCGGCTTCTCCGAGACGGACGGTCTGAGCTGCCTGCAATATATCTGGCGCGCTGCGGAATATAACGGCAAGCTGATCTTTGGTACCTTTGACGCATCGACGCTGTACCATGCCTTTACGAAGCTGACCAACGGTGATCTCATCGGCATGCCTGCAGACGAATGCGAGAGCCAAATTCGCTATGCGGTTGACCTTCTCAATCTGCTCAGTGACAAGCAGCTGATTAATGAGAAAACGGAGGATCTTTTGGTTGGGATTCTCGGCACGCTCAATAGC
>DAWDUP010000045.1:13602-14786 GCA_052346825.1 Candidatus Fimivicinus sp.
CTGTCAAGCAGCTGCTCAATAGCGCGCTTCAGTTTAAAAAGGCATTTGATCAAATCAGTCCGGTTCTCGACAAGATCCTCAATGCAGATTGGTTTACCGCGATGGCAGGATCGGTGAAGGGCGTTAAGGCGCTCAAGGATCTTTACAATGCCCTTGCAAACGTCAATACAGAGGGCTTGGAGTGCTATATCCGCATTTCCAATGCGATCATGGACAATACCGGCGGCTTTGAGCTCTACAGCACGGAGGACGGGGTCCACTATACGCAGCTCATTGACCACGGCTTCCACGACCGCTTCAATTACGGCTGCCGTTCCTTTATCGTTGGTTCGGACGGCCTGTATATCGGCACGGCGAATCCGTTCTATGGCGCGCAGCTCTGGAAGATGAATGAGATCACAGCAGATTTGGCGACGCTTTCCGCCGATGGAATCGAATTGAATTTTGATCCGGCCGTTACGGACTATCAGGCTTCTGTTGCCTCCGATGTGGATGCAATCCATCTGACGGCTGTCGGCGCGGATGCGGGTACGCAAGTGCTCGTCAATGGTATTTCAGCTGCAGATGGAGCGATACCGGTTGCCTTGCAGGCAGGCAAGAATGTGATCCGAATCGAGACGGCGTCCATTGATGGGAGCAAAACTGCCGTTTATACGCTGACCGTTACGCGCGGCGCTCTGCCGGCTGGATCGACACAGCTCGATCCCACGGAACCGGATACCCAGGAACCCACGAAGCCGGAGGTCCCCGGCACAACTATCCCAGGCATAGGGCAAACGGTGAAGCCACAGGATATGCAATCTCCATCCGTATCGGGTGAGACAGAGGCGCCCGAGCAGACAGAGACCAGACCGGCTTCCAACGTTGAAAATGTAGAGATTCCGGATACCGGAAGCCATACCTCTGCGTCCATGCTGGCAGTACTGGCGCTAGGTGCGGCTGCGGCAGTGGCCTTGAGCCGGAAAAAACGTAGATGACGGCTCCATGAAACGAAATCACTTATAAAGCAAAAGATGCCCGGCGGTATGTACATACCGCCGGGCGCAGCTTGTCGATAATGTTTAAAAGCAGAAAAAAGTACACAAACAAGCATAGTTTCTGATCGTTTTCGGAACCGGCATTTTTATGTGCCGCTGGGCGCTGCCTTGGCCTTCAGTAAGATTCTTAAGCCGCAGAAAGTTGTC
>DAWDUP010000046.1:0-14615 GCA_052346825.1 Candidatus Fimivicinus sp.
GCTGGTGTAGCTCAGTTGGTAGAGCAGCTGATTTGTAATCAGCAGGTCGGGGGTTCAAGTCCGTCCACCAGCTCCACCTGTTTTTACCAGCCGTTCGCCGATGTGAAACGTGCGTTTTTTAATTAATATTTGGGAGAGTTCCCGAGCGGCCAAAGGGAACAGACTGTAAATCTGTCGTCACTGACTTCGGTGGTTCGAATCCACCCTCTCCCACCAGAGTGATGCACATCCGAACAATCCGTTTATCTTTGTAAATGGGCTGTTCGGATATGTTTTTTATAAGTGATATACAGAGCCACGTAGTTAGAGGCAAACAGCCTTTGCTACGTGGTTTTTCGTTTTCATTGCGTAAAATTGGGCGCTTGTGAATAAGGATTACAAATCAAAATGAAGGCCAGGGGCCCATTCATGCAGCTTAAAAAAGCAAAACGCCGCTTTCCGGCAAGGGGTTGGCGGCGTGTCTGCATATTACGGATTAATCTGCCACGATCGTACCGCCGCCGACCACAAGCTCGCCATCATAGAAAACAGCGGCCTGCCCGGGTGTGATCGCCCGCTGCGGCTCGTCGAAGACGACCCGCGCACGTCCCTGCACCACAGGATAAAGCGTGGCGGGCTGGGCCGCATGGCGATAGCGTGATTTAGCCTGCACGCGCATCGGGCTGGAGAGCGTATCGACCGAAATCAGATTGACACGCGCCACCTCCATCTCCCGGGTAAACAGCTCCTTATCCTCTCCGAGCGTTACGGTATTATCCCGTGCATTTTTGGCCAAGACATACATGGGCTTCCCAAAGGTGGCGCCCAGCCCTTTTCGTTGCCCTACGGTGTAATGAATCAGCCCTTGATGCATCCCCAGCGTGTTCCCTTGGAAGTCGATAAAACGCCCACGCTGAAACTCCTCTCCCGTATCACGCCGGATAAACGCCGCGTAATCGCCGTCCGGGATAAAGCAGATATCCTGGCTATCCGGCTTTTGCGCATTGATAAGGCCATGCTGCATTGCAATGGCGCGCACCTCGTCCTTACGCAGATTCCCCAGAGGGAACAGCACATGCGCAAGCTGCTCCTGCGTGAGCTGATAGAGGACATAGGTCTGATCCTTTTGCTCATCCGCCGCCTTTTTGAGAAGCCAACGCCCGGTTGTCCTGTCCCGTTCCACACGGGCGTAATGCCCGGTGGCCATCGCGTCGAATCCGCGGGCAAGCGCCTCATCCAGCAGCGCGCCAAATTTGATCTCCCGATTACAATCGATGCAGGGATTCGGCGTGTTCCCTGCGCGGTATTCGCTGACAAAACGGTCAATCACCTGTTCGCGGAAACGGTCGAAGAGTGGGAACACCTCGTGTGGAAAGCCGAGGAGCTGTGCCACGCGGCGTGCATCCTCAATATCGGAGGAAGCGCCGCAGGCCCCGTCCTTTTCCGCCTCCTTTCGGGAAAACAGCTGCAGCGTGGCGCCAAACAGCTCGTATCCTGCCTCTAAAAGTAAGATGGCGCTCGCAGAGCTGTCCACGCCACCGCTCATTGCCAGCATGACCTTTTTAGACATCCATTCCATCCTTCCGACCCCGTCAGGACTGCCTGATGAGATACTCATAAAATTCGATAATCTGTGTAATATTCTTCGTTGTGATATGCTCGTTGTTGCTATGGATACTCGCCACCTGCTCATTGGTGCATACCATCGGGGAGAAGCGGTAAACATGATCGCAGATCGCGCAAAACTGGCTGGAATCGCTGCACATAAACATCAGATAGGGCGCGACCAGTGTATCCGGCCAAGTCGCATGGACGGCGTTTTTGATCCTCTGCCAGTGCGGGCCCTCGGCCGGGGAATTGGGCGTTGCCAAATTTCCCTTCAGTACACGCGTCTCCAAATCTGTGCACCTGGCGGCCTTTTTGACATGCGCCACTACGCCCTCAACCGTTTCACCCTCCGCCAATCGGAAATTCGCTACGGCCGTCACACGGTCGGGCAGGACGTTGGAGGCAAGGCTTCCCTGCGTCTGTGTAAATGCGATCGTCGTGCGCATAAGCGCACCCCCGATCGGCACAAACCGGCAGACAAGCTTGATCAGCGGCATAAAAAAGCCTGTATTCGCCAGAATGATCCGGATTGGAAATGGAAGGGTGCGTCCCAGCACATCAATCAGCTGCCGCACAGGCGGTGTCATTTTCATCTTAAATTGCCTGTTTTCCACCCGGCGCACAATCCTGCTCATCCGTCCAATCAGTGTATGTCTGGGCGGATAGGCCGCGTGGCCGCTTTTCCCACGCAGGGTGAGTTCCAAATCGACCTGGCCCTTCTCGCCCACACCAATCACAGCCAACGGCATTTTCACGCCGGGCAGGAAATCCGTGACGATCGTGCCACCCTCGTCGAGTACAAAAGCTGGATGGATTTGCCGCGCCTTCAGCGTTTCAACAATTGCACGCGCGGCCTTTCCCTCCACTTCCTCGTCGCAGCCAAAGGAAAAATAGAGGTCATGCTCCGGCACGAAGCCTTC
Source organism: Candidatus Fimivicinus sp. (assembly GCA_052346825.1). Taxonomy (GTDB): domain Bacteria; phylum Bacillota; class Clostridia; order Oscillospirales; family Acutalibacteraceae; genus Fimivicinus. The sequence goes on from DAWDUP010000046.1 coordinate 2,508, forward strand.
TCCGATTAGCTTTTCCGCCGCCTCCAGAATCCCGAAAAGCGAGCATTTTGTATCCAGCGTCCCGCGTCCCCAGAGGCTGCCATCCTTTACGATCCCGGCAAAGGGGTCCACGTTCCAGCCTGCTTCATCAACGGGGACGACGTCGTAATGCGCCATGAGGATGCCGGGCTCCTGCGCCGTTTTTCCAGCCCAGTGATAGAGCAGGCCGCCATTGATGAGCTCCCGCGTGCAGGTGGCGTGCACCTTGGGAAACAGCTCAATGAGCAAGGCGCGGAATTTTTCGAATTCCGCCTCATCTACCAATGCCGGGTCGCGGCTAGAAACCGTTTTGCAGCGGATAAGCCGCGCGAGGCGTTCGGTTTCCTCTTTTTCGTCGAGCTGCGGTTTTTCCATGTGTTCGAAGGCTTCCCCTTGGGGCCGAAAAAGCGCCGCACGCAGGAGAAGCACAAAAATAAGAATACACAGGGCGGCAATCACAATCCATTTCACCATACTGAGCTCTTCTTTCCTGTTAGTCTAACCATTTCTTTTTATACATAATGTGCGCGCCGATGAGCGATACCACCACGCCGACTGGGATCAGCACGCCGATCGCCGTATTTCCGGCGAAGAGCAGCACGATCAGCACCACAGCAATCGGCAGGATCGAAATTTTCCAGTGTTTTGCAAAATAAGTTGCACCCAACGCGCCGAAGAGCGCCGGCACCACCTGCTGAAAAGCAGGGGCAAAAAGAGAATCCGGGTCGGTGATATAAGGCAGGATTGGGCTGAACGCCACAACGCCGAGCGCGATGATCAGCGTGGTGACGATCGAGGAGGTGGCGATCGAGATCGTGGAGATGACATCTCCCTCCTCGCTGGTTGCCCGCACCTTTGCATTTTCCATGGCATTGAGCGCACAGGGGAGCTTCAGGTTGGTAATATTGCCGGTGACAAAGCTCAGATAGGTGCCGCCCGAACCGAGCATCGGCCCATAGGTGAGCACCTCGATAATTGCAGAAGGATAAAACAGCATGGCAACGGGCAACAGCCCTTCAAGCACCTTGGTCGCCTGTGGCCATACATTAAAATAGATACAGATGGATGTGGGGATGCAGAACATCACAAAGAGAGCGGTAACGGTCCAGATCCGTCCATAAAAATGGACAGAATCTTCATAGCTGCGGTTCTTCATAGGAATGATCATCCTTTCGTAGAATCCGGGATATGGCTGATCAGGTCAGTCAAAAAACGGGTGGAAACGCCGGCGCCGCCGTGTAAAGCGGCAGGAGGCGTTGCCCGACAGGCAGTTTTTGCGGGCTAGGAAATCGCAGATTTCCCACTAGCCTCTCCACTCCAAAAATGCGATATCCGCCGGCAGGAGATTCGCCAGCAGCATCGCCATACCCATTGCAGCGAACATACTAATCGGCATGGCAAAGGGCTCGAGCCACTTCAGCTTGTATTTTGTACAGAGCCGCTGCAGGATCAGCATAAATAGAATCGCGAATAAAAGCGTTGCCACGCTTAACAGACCCGCACCGTCTCCAATCACGCCCTGCTGGCCCTTGCCGAGCACCGCGCGCCCGATAAAGGCGGCAATCAATCCAATGAAAGCGGCGGCGGCCATTGTATCCGCCCATTTTGGATCCTTCGTAGAAACTTTCCCGATGCTTTTCTGTATTTTCTTGAGCGCAAACGGGATGATAACGAGCGGAAGAATACTGCCGATCGTCATCACCCAGGCGACGGTTGCAAAAATTTCAGGGTCTGTGACGGGCTGGGAAAGCCCGGTGGTGATCCCGAAGGCGTTGATCGCCGCCTCTGCCGCCGGCACTTCATACTGGATGGCGCCGATGACAGTCAGCCGGATCCAGGGAAGGGCAAGGCCAAGTGCCTTCGAAAGCGTGAGCACCGTGGCGACAACCGCCAGAGCCGGTGCAATGGTGAACAGCGCGCTGGATACCACTGTGTTTTTCAGGGTTGTAGTCGTCATGCCCAGCTGCTTGCCGCGCTTCCAGGCACGCACCAGAAAGAAGATAGATTGCACAATGATGAAGCCCACGATGCAAAACCCCAAAATATATAGAAAGGGGCTGCTTTTGAAATCCAAGTTTCATCCCTCCATTCAAGATCGCCAGGCCTTGAGAAATGTAAGCCCATGTTTTTAAAATCAGTTTACCATGAAGCGCAATTCCGCGTCAATCAATATTATCCAGCGCGTCAGAAAATCTTTCCCCTTTTGCACAGGATATGCTATAATAGAGTTGTGAAAGGTCCTAAAAATCGCTGGAAAGGGTGGCTAAAAATGAGTGAATATAACCGTACCATCATCACAATCGGCCGGCAGTTCGGCAGCGGAGGACGAGAGATCGGGGAAAAGCTTGCAAAAGAGCTGGGCGTTCCATTTTATGATAAAGAGCTCATTGCCCTAGCGGGACAGCGCAGCGGTATTGACAAATCGCTGCTGGACGATGTGGATGAAAACGCGACCAATAGCATGCTATACTCCCTTGTCGCGGGCTCCTATACGCCGCCCAATGGCTTTACCGCCTTTCCAGAGGAATCGATGACCGACAGGCTTTTTGCCACGCAATGCAATGTGGTGCGCGAGCTGGCGGAGAAAGGCTCCTGCGTCCTGGTGGGGCGCTGTTGCGACTATATTCTGCGGGATCATCCCCACTGTGTAAAGATTTTTATCCATGCTCCCCTGGAAGCGCGTGTCAAACGCATCATGCGCCTGTATGAGTTGGACGAGGTGAAGGCCGCCGCCCTCATCAAAAAGACGGACAAACGCCGCGCCGCCTACTATACTTATTATACGGGATGGAAATGGGGCCTTGCGGAAACCAATCAGCTCTCTCTCGACAGTGCAAGCCTCGGCATTCAGGACAGCGTGCAATTGATCCGCCTGTTTGTCGATCTGTGTGAGAGAAAAGGAGGATGAGGGTTTTAAACGGGCTTTTGTTATAATGCTGACCTTGCTTTATTACTCCACTAGCATCGGTAAACAAGAGGAACCAGCGCCGCCCCGGCATCGCCTTCAAAGCCGTTGTTGCCACTGTTCGCCGATGCTAACGATTCGTAATAAAAAAACAGCCACCCTATTGGGTGGCTGAATTTCTGAATGTCGGCACCGACCTATTTTCCCAGGCGGTCACCCGCCAAGTATTTTCGGCACGAATGAGCTTAACTACCGTGTTCGGGATGGGAACGGGTGGGCCCTCATCGTCATAAGCACCGACTCAAGAAGCGTTACCTGCGCTCCTTAGCGACGAGATTTATTATAGCACTTCATTTCTGAAAATGCAAGTCCTTTTTTCATTTTTTTATCTTTTTTTGTAAGTGCCGAAACTAAAATCATTCTTGGGTGCCTCTGAGCGCCGCGCTTTTTCTATTGACTTTACAAAGCGCTTCTGTTAGGATAGCAATGTGAGTTTTACATAAATATATCAATATTAAAGAGGGAAAAATATGAATTCAGCCAAGCTAAGCGCCCGTGTATGGGTTTCTCTCATCGTATTTGGCCTGTTCGGCCAGCTCGCATGGACGGTTGAAAACATGTATTTCAACGTTTACGTCTATAATACGATTACGGGCAATACCGCGGTGATTGCTTCCATGGTGGCGTTCAGCGCGATCACTGCCACGCTGACCACCCTGTTTATGGGCGCGCTGTCCGATAAGGTGGGCAAACGGAAAATCTTCATCTGCGCCGGATACATCATCTGGGGCTTCACGACCTTTGCGTTTTCGCTGATTACCATACATAACGTAAGCGTTCTGTTCCCGGCGGCCAATGCCGTGATGCTGGCAGGCATGTTCGTCGTGATCATGGACTGCGTGATGACCTTCTTCGGCTCCACGGCAAACGACGCGGCTTTTAACGCATGGATTACAGACGTTACCGTCCCGGAGAACCGAGGCAAAACGGAAACCGTGCTGGCGATCATGCCGCTGCTTGCCATGGTCGTCGTCTTCGGCGCGCTCGCGCCCCTGACGATGCAGGGAAAATGGACGCTCTTTTTTGCGATCGTCGGCGGGCTCACCTCGATCGGGGGCATTGTCGGCCTGTTCATTCTTAAAGATGAACCCGGGCTGAAAGCTACCACCGGCAATTATCTTTCCAATATCATTTACGGCTTCCGCCCCTCCACGGTCATGGAGAATAAAAATCTTTACATTACCTTCTGCGCGCTCGGCATTATCAGCATGGCACAGCAGGTATTCATGCCGTATCTGCTGATTTATATTGAAAAATATCTGGGCTTTGCAAACTACATCCCGGTGATTGCGATTGCAGGGGTTATCGCCATGGTTTCGAGCCTGAGCCTCGGCCGGCTGATGGATAAGATCGGGAAGATCCCCTTCCTGATCCCCACGGGCGTTCTGCTGCTGGTGGGCTTTCTCGCCGTTTACCTGATCGGCAACAAGGGCGGTCAGGTCGTATTCGGCATCGTCGGCGGTATCATGCTCGGGGCGGCGCTTTTGCTCACCTCCGCAGTCAGCGGCCTGATCCGCGACTTCACGCCGGAGGACAAGGCCGGGCAGTTCCAGGGTGTGCGGATGTTCTTTATGGTGCTGCTTCCAATGGTAACCGGGCCGTATATCGGGTCAGGCGTAATCCAGAATACAGGCATGACCTATGAAGAGCTTGGCCAGATCAAGCCTGTCCCTACGCCGGAAATTTTTCTGGCAAGCGCAGTGGTGGCGGTTTTCGCTCTGATCCCGTTCTCTTTCCTGATTCGATCAGTCAAAAAGAAGAAATAACCGGCCGACAGACCGTGTGATTCCTGATGTAATCATGTTAAGGCTGTGCAGCGATTGCACAGTCTTTCTGTTTGTATAAATAATAATCAGCTCCTGCAAAGGCGGGTGAGTGCGGGAATATTCGTGCCCCCTGTGCGCATCATACCATCACAGGCAGGTTACCTCCGCGAGGTCTTCCGTGCGGATCAGCTTTGTGGTATCGATCTCTTTTTTGCTTGTAATACGCACCCTGAGCCAGTCTTCATCCACTGCAAGAACCAGGCAGTCACCGGGCAGCTGCGCCCCGCTTGTCAGCCGAATCTTGCATTTGGTGCCCTCAAGCTGCTTCAATAGCTCGGACATGGCGAGCCCTCCTTTCTCTTTACGTTCTCTTTCTAATTTTTCTTTCCAGTTTTTTTACTCGGCCGGGAAGGCCCAGCATGCATACAGCGATGCAAAATGCCGCGATCCCGAAGGCAGAAAAGGCATCCACGATCATTCCTCCGTTTTTTTCAGGTTGTGCGGCCCCTGCAGGGCCGCAACCAGCTCCCGTTCAGATCGTACCGGCTGCGGAAAGATCACGCCGCCGCGGGCAAAATCCTCATATTCATGGAAATCCGAGCCGGAGGTTTCCAGCAGGCCAAATTTTTGCGCCCAGGCCTTGGCGATATCGTTGCGGGAGTCGTGGCGGCGGTTGCCATTGTAAGTTTCGATTCCGTCTAGATGCTTTGGGTCGACAATATTCAGGCCGTTGCGCAACGGATGCGCCTGAACGAAAAGAATTCCCTCCTTCTGCGCAAGCTTGTGGAAAGACGCCGGGTTCATATCCATGATGCGGTGGTGACGATAAAGGAACTCCTCGGTCAGGCCATAGAGCAGATAATCGTTATCACTGCCGTGAAAACGCAGCTCCGCCCCGAGCAGGACGGTGAAATGCGCATCTTCATATTGTTTACAGCGGCGGTAACCCTTCAGAAAATGGTCCATTTTCCGCTTCCAAGAGGCACATCTCATGTGCAAAAAGGTGCTGTTGTTGATATGGTCTGTGACCACGACGCCTGCATAGCCCTCTTTTTTATAAAGCGGCATAGCCTTTTCCACTGGGACGCGCGCGCAGGTGCTGACCCCGACGGTGTGCAGATGCATTTCAAAAAGAAAGCCTTGAGCCTGATCCATTCTGATTGCCATCTCCCATTCATTGTTGCGCTTTTGGGCGATACCGCCCGCCGAGCGGATAGCGGCTGACATGATATAAATAAAGGACAGACACCAGCGCACCAAGCAAAACGGCCGCCAGCAGGAACACTCCCCAGAAGCTCATCTGCGTCAGGAGTGCCCACCGCGCCGTGCGGCCCATGAGCCTCCCCACGAAAAGAGCGCAGGCAAGCAGCAGATACAGCAGCAGAGTTCCTCCGGCGCCGAGCAGCGCGCCCACGCCGGCAAAGGAGAGCGCAGCCTTCGGCGGCACAATTTTTTTACTGACCGGAAGCGCTTTTCCGTCAAGGGCCTGCAGCGCTTCCTGCAAAAGCCGCCTCTCCTCCTCCAGATTAGAGCATGCGCCTAAAATCGCGCAGCGGCTCTTTGCCGTCATCCATTCGCAGTCAAAGGCATTGGATTGCGCAAAGGGAACGGGGCCGAGCGCGTTCTCTACCAGGGACGCCGTACCACTGACCAGATGCAGCATCGCAACGGCTTCCTCCTGCGCAAAATCGAGCGACCAGGCGAAGGAAACGTATTCGCCGCGCTGCCCCCGCTGGCGGCGGTAGTGCGGGAAAACGCCCATGAAGCCGGCCCCCCTGAGAAATTCGTCGAGAAATTGCAGGCAGGCTGCCGTTCCTGCCGATTCCCGGCGCGGCTCAAAAGACTCGTTCGCCCGCAGGAAAGCGTCAAACAGGCGGTGATAAAAGCTGTGCAGCTCCGGGCTGGCGGGATCTTCAAAGATCTGAAACAGTGCCGTCTGGGCACTGCGGATGCGCTTTTCGTCCCCGGTCTCATCCGCCTCGTGAAATGCTTCGAGCGCTGCTTTCAGCGGTTCGCTGTTTTCAATCTGTGAACAGGCGCGTATTTCGCGGATACGGCTTTCCTGCTCCAGCCCATCCTCGCCGTAAAGTGCAGCGAGCGCGTCCGCATATTCCGGCGAAGCATTCATCACGGCGAGCCATGCGCTATCCAGCAGCGCCTGCTCCGCCTGTGTCAGGCCGTCTTCGTCGAGCGCAAAGGCCTTTGTCAGCAGCTGCAGAGAAAACATGGCGGTCTGCTCGCGCAAAAGAGCAGCCTCCGGAAGCCCCGCATGCTCCGTATAGCGCAGAAGCTGCTCTTTCGCTCCGAGCTGTTTGCAGTAAAAAACTATATTTTTTTCCTGCGGGAGTTCTTCGTCGAAAAGCGAATAATAAAGGATAGCCGTATACTGCTCTCCCTCCTGTTGGGCACAGAAGCGGTGCATCATCAAAGCGCCCTGTGGCATGACTTCCCCCTCCCGAAAGGAGCATCCTGTAAGCACAAGCGTAATGTTGCCCCATGCATAAATTTCTGCGCACAGCCGGAAGCCGCCGTCAATCTCCTCGATTACGGCGGGCATCGCGGGTTTTCCCGCGTCGGCCAGAAAGTCAAACAAGGTCCTCATCTGTGTTGGTCTCCTTTTTTTGCTGTGTTTCCAGAAGCTGCGTAAAGGCCTTTTCAAAGGCACGGTCTTGTTCCTCCGTGCGCTTCGAAGGCCCTTTCAACCGCCCGCCGGCGCGCCTGATCTGCTTGGCGGTATGCCGCACGAGCAGAAGCGCGTCGATATTTTCCGCGGTATACCGTTTCCCATCCTGATGAATCGGGAATGCTCCACGCGCAAGGCACATAGCGGCCAGGCCATAATCCTGCGTAACGACGGCGTCGCCCGGCCGCAGGAGGTTGACCAGTGCGAAATCTACGCTGTCCGCGCCTTTTGATACGGTCACAGTCTGCGCGCCCGGGCGGGAAAACGCATGCGCGGTGTCGCACAATAGAAGAACCGGGATTCCGAAGCGCCGTGAAATCCGGATGGCGTGATCCACAACCGGACAGCCGTCAGCATCAATTAATACACGCAATGGAGGGCCTGCCTTTCTAACGATGATGGGGGGCGTAGAAAAACAAAGAAACAACGACCGCCCAGTTTAATCAAAATGGAAAATCTATAGCATCGGTGAACAGGGGCAACAACGGTTTTGAGGGCGATGCCGGGGACCTCTGCCGGCGTTATCCTCCTCGCCTTCCGGCAAGGAAGGCGTCATCGTCTGCCTTGCCAAAGGCCCCGGTATTGCCCCAAAACTCCAAAGGACCGCTCCGGCGCCGCAGGGGCAGGTTTGTAAGGCCACAGGGCGAAGGCTGGCTGCCGCCAGCCGAGGCCGAGAACGCGGCAAACGTGGCTTTGCGGCTGCCGGGCGGCGCTGTTTCCCCTTGTTTACCGATGCTAGCTGTTTTTAAGAATACGAAGCGTAGCGAGTAACAAAAAGGCCAATTGCTCCCACAAAGACAAACGGGTTCCTCAAAGCCTGCCAAACGCAGCTGACTGACGGCTACTTGTTACTATACCCGATTCTGAAGACGGATTCAATTGGAAAAAGGATAAAATATGGCTGCGCGCGGAATCCTATTTTATAAGCAAAGTCTTACAGAGAAGGGGGGAAGGCATTTGAAGCCGTCTCATAAGCTTATCGCTGTCTGGCGGATTCGCCTGATCCTTATTTCTATCCTGCTCTTGATGCTTCTCCGGCTGCTGCTTTCGATCCGCCCGGCCGCTGGGATACTGGGAATCACGGTGCTAGCAGGAGGATTTCTAATGCTCTGGACATGGATTCCCCGTTATTGCAGAAAAATTCGCTATCGATTGGACGAAGAAGGGTTAACCATAAAAAGCGGTCTGTTCTTTCCCCGTCTGGTCAGTCTGCCGCAGCCATTCGCCCTGTATACCTGCGTCTACCGGACGCCGCTCTATCTGTTGACCGGCTTATATGGAATTGCGGTGTGGGGTGCGGGCGTTCATGCTTTGCTTCCGGGGCTGACACAGGATCAGGCGCAGGCGGTATCGTGCCGCCTCTCGCGCCCGGAGAAGGGAGGGAATCCCCAATGAAACGGACACATCCGGTTTATCTGCTGACGCAGCTCCCGCGCTTTGTGTGGCTTTTGCTCCTTCCCCTTGCGCGGCGGATGATGGAATGGAGAGGAGCCCTTCAGGTGGGAAATCTGCCAATGCTTTTGGCAGTCCTCCTGATTTTCGCAGCCGCCTTTTTGCGCTGGCAGACGCGAAGATGGGCGATCCAGGAAGACACATTGCTTTTTTGCAGCGGGATATTTCTGCGCCATCAATACAGAATCCCGTTTTCCCTGATTACGGCGATTCGGGAAAACCATGGGCCGCTGCTTTACCTCTTCGGCGCACGGCGCATACAGATCGAAACGACGGCAAGCAGAAAAACGATGCAGTCGATTACGCTCCTGCTGGGAAAAAGGGATGCAGATACCTGCCTCGCGGCCTATACAGGAGAAAAGCTTGACCCCATTTCGCACATGAGCCCCCGGGATACGCTGCTGGCAGCACTGTGCACCTCCAATTTTGCCCTTGGCCTCTTTGCAGCCGCTCCGATCCTGCGGGGAACAGGCAACCTGTTTGGCACGCTTGTGCAGGATCGGTTTCGGGATGTTTTGACATCGGCGCAACGGATGGCGGCATCCTATGTGCCGCCCATTCTGACCGCGGTTGCGCTTTTGGCACTGTTGGGATGGGCGCTGCATATTCTAAAGCTTCTGGAGCTTTATTATCATTTTACGCTCTTGTCCAATGGTGCGGTTTTGGCAACAGAAAGCGGCCTGTTTGTGAAAAGACGTGTTTTTTTGCGAATGACAGGGCTCAGTGCATTTGCCGTGCGGCAAACGCCGCCGCTTTCCTTTCTCAGGCGGGTACAACTCGGCGTGGTCTATGCCGGGCGTACCGGCGGACGCGGAGAGGAAACCTTTCTGATGCCGTTTTTTCCCACCGACCGGGTGCAGACGCTTGTACGGGAGCTCCAGGGGCCCCACCCCGATATCTCCCTGCGCATTCCGCCTGACGAGCGGCGACGCGCTTATTTTCCGGCGTTCTTCCAGATCTGCGCGCTGGCCGGTGCGGCAGCGTCTGCCGTTTTTTTCACGAAAGCGCCGCTGCGGGTGGTTTTCCTGCTGAGTACGGTCGCTTTCCCCGTGCTGCTTTTGTTTTTCTTTCCGGCGCGCAGACGGGAACGCCGGGAGGGTGCGTCTGCCGATTTTCGGAGCATTCGGACGATCAAGGGCTTTTCCGAATGGACACTCCTCCTCCTGCCGGATGCGCTGCGGGGCATGCGGGTATTCCAAACGCCGGGGCAGGCGGAAAGCGGTGTGTGCACCATACGCACTTTTTTCCGGACAACACGGCGGGAACGATTTTCCCTGCACAATCTGTCTGTGCGGGAGGCGCTTTCCGCATACAAAGACAAACTGGACGAGCACCATGTACAGGGCAGTCCCGGCGCCGATGCTTAACAGCATATTCCTCTTCCAGAGATGCAGGCGTGCCCCACCACAGTACGGCAATCGCCGCCGGCGCGCCAAAGGGCGCAGTAGTAAGCATCACATGGTGCAGGCAGTAGACGGCCAACGCACCCATCACCGTATAAGGCTGCCACTTGCCAGGAGAACAGACAATTTTTGAGGCTTTGCTGCTAACAGGAAACCCACCAAAACGGGAATGATATCAGGAAGGGCCGCCCTCAGAGCGACCCTTTCAGATTGCTTGCTTTCGCTCATGCGTGTGTTCCACCGAGGAAGGGAGGCGCTTACTTACTCTTTAGAAAAATCCCGCTGAAGATCGTCCGAAGGCGTATCGATCTGTAGCAGGCGGTCGGCACTTCCCGCGTCGAGGCTCTCGACATTGCGCAGCTTATTCTGGATCAGGCGGCTGCGGTTCTGCGCATCGCCGATGGTTCGCCCAGCCTCGTCGATCTTTCTGCGCGCCTTTTCGAGCAGATCGCTGAATTTGCCGTACTGCGCTTTGGCGGCGGCGAGCAGCTCGCGGACCTCCTTCGCTTTTTCATTGACGGTGACCGCTTTGAATCCGATGGAAAGGGAGTTGAGCAGCGCCGTGATCGTCGTCGGCCCGGCGATGAGCACGTTATACTGGCTCTGGATCTGCTCGAGCAGGCCGCTGCGGGAAGAGGTTACCTCCGCATACAGGCCTTCCGTGGCCAGATACAGAATGGCAAATGGCGTGGTGCGCGGCTCATTGATGTATTTCCGCACGGTCTTCGCCTCGTCGCGCACGCGGGCCTCCAGCGCCTTGCGCGCCGCCTCCACACCCTCCCGGTCCGCCCGGTCGGCCGCGTCGCACAATCGCGCATAGTCCTCCATCGGGAATTTGGAGTCGATGGGCAGGAAGGTGTCTGCACCGTTTTCTTCACTGGAGGGAAGCCGAACCGCAAATTCCACGCGTTCTGCAGAATTCGGTTTGGGCGCCCAGTTGCGCTCGTAACGCTGCGGAATCGTCTCATCGAGAATGCCCTCGAGCTGGACCTCCGCCCAAGTGCCACGGGCCTTGACATTCGTCAGCACCCGGTTGAGCGCCGTGACATTGTCGGTCACACCGGTGGAGAGCTCCTTCATTTCGCCAAGCGATTTATACACGTTTTCCAACTGGTCAGATACCGCCTTAAAGGAGCTGTCGAGCCGGGTGGAAAGTGTGGCGGTCAGCTTTTCGTCAACGGTTGCCCGCATCTGGTCGAGCTTTTTTTCATTGCTCTCCTGCATGCGGGTAATCGCGCTCTCGATTAGGCGGCTCTGCTTTTCGTTCTGCTCTGTATTCTGCGTGCGGATCTGATCGAGAGAAAGACGAAGCGCTTCGGTCAGCTGCTTCTGATGTTCATAATTCGCTTTTGTCATTTCGCCGAGCTGCCCGGCCATCTCGTGCAGGCTTTTTCCAGTTTCCTCGCGCAGTGCCTGCTGATACTGCAGCGTATCGCGGCGGCTGCGGCCGAATTCATCCGCAGTTTGCCGCTCTAGCTGCTCAAGCTGCCTGCCGAACGCGGCGAGCTGCACAGCACTCTCCCGTCCGGATGCCTGCAGCTGAGACGAAAGCGATTCGACCTGCCTGCGCAGCGCGCCCTGCGTCTGTTTTTCTTTCCCGCCACGCAGGAGCAAAAGAATTAAAACCGCGGCGCTAATAATCAGTCCCGCCGCTGCGATCAACAATTCCATAAGGGTTCCTCCGCCTGTTACAAATTCTTATCCATTATAGCAGAAAACGGCTCCCTTTGGAATGCACACCGCTCCAAAAAAATGAAAGTACTCCGTGTGTAGGATTACAATAGATATTGGACAGTGAGAGAAAAAAGGTAGAAGGATGAG
>DAWDUP010000047.1:0-6426 GCA_052346825.1 Candidatus Fimivicinus sp.
TGGCGGACGCGATTTCCGGGGAGCTCAAGCAGAAGCCGCACTATGAATTCGACCGCCATTCCAAACGCGCCAAACGGGATAAAAACGAGATTGGCATCCATGCTGTGCGTGGCGGTACGATCGTCGGCGAGCATGAGGTTCTCTTCGCCGGTCGGGACGAACTGATTTCCATCAGCCACAGCGCCCGTTCCAAGGAGATTTTCGCAGTTGGTTCTGTAAATGCGGCATTGTTCCTATGCAACCAGCCTGCTGGCTGCTATGCGATGCGGGACTTTGTCAATGCCAAGTAGAGGGGAGCGAATGATATGAATGAAATTCAAAGCATTACCCTGAAGGACGACGTTACATTGATTTCCCTGCAGGATTCCCCTGCCGATATCGCACTGGTATCCCAAATTTTTCAGATGATTTCCGACGCGGGAATTGACGTTGATATGATCTCCCAGACCCCGCCGCACGGCTCCATCCCCTCCCTGTCCTTTACGGTCAGCGGAGAGGATTTTGGGAAGGTCCTCGGAATCTCGACAAAGCTCAGGGAACTGAACCCGGAATTAAAGCTCAATGTCAGCTCTGGAAACTGCAAGATTTCGATTTTCGGAGAGGCGATGCGCGGGACTCCCGGCGTTGCTGCAAAGGTTTTTTCAGCGGTTTCTAAAGTAAATGCAGATATTCGTATGATCACAACGTCGGAAGTCGATATCTCGCTTCTGGTCGTGAAGGCGGATGCGGACGTAACGGTAGACGCGATCCGGAAAATTTTTGCATAAGCTCATAGATCAGGCGGCAGGCTGCTATTCGCGGCCTGCCGTTTCTCTTTAGGCAATGTTACGAAATCACACTAAAATTCCACTTAGTTTTTAGTATTTTCTTTTACGATAATTGACAAAACGTTCTTTTTCCTCTACAATAGATAGCGCGAGCAGACTGGGCAGCCGCACGCTTTATGCGTGAGGAAAGTCCGGGCCCCATAGAGCAGGATAACGGCTAACGGCCGCCGAGGGCGACCTCAGGGAAAGTGCAACAGAGATATACCGCCGGCTTTTGCCGGTAAGGGTGGAAAGGCGAGGTAAGAGCTCACCAGCGTGCGGGGAACCGCACGGCTCTGCAAACCCTATCCGGAGCAACACCGACTGGAGAGACACGCTTGCTCGGCGCATTCTCCGACAGGTGGCTTGAGCGCTGCGGCAACGCGGCGCCTAGATAGATGGCTGCCTTTAATGACAGAACTCGGCTTACAGGTCTGGTCGCATTTTTCGTTGGAGTACCGCGCGGCGGCAATTGATTCGATTGGCAACGCGCGGTATTTTTACGTTCTGAGCTATCATAAATATAGCCGCCAATCATCGTTAGACACCGGTGTATAAAAGCTCCGTTTCCGAAAAATACGCTTTGGGCGATAAACGCTTCTTATGGATCCCGCATAGGATGCATAAAGATGAAAAGCTTTGAAAGAGAAATCTTTCAAATGGTCGTTTTGTCCTTTCGCGCCGTACCAAATGGCGTGAATTGCCTCCGGCAAAGCGGACAAAACGTCCTGCCTTCAGCGAAAGGATGGTCATCAAGATGATTTGGGAGCTCATTTGCTGGATTTTCCTATTCTTCTTCACACTGTTAGGAATCGCAGTGTCGATTTATTTCCTTCTGTTCCATCTGCTAGTCCCGTCTGGTAAAAAGGAATATCTGCTGCTAATTCCCTCCTCCGCTTCAAAAAGTGACGCTGTCAGTCAGATTTATGCAGCGCAACTGCGTGCCGAACTGCTCGGGCGCAGGCAGTGTAATGGCGTTCTGGTGATATGTGATGGGCTGGATAAAGACACAAACCGGCAGTGTGCGTCCGCCTGTAACGCTTGCGGTCGAACGCATCTGTGTACCATATCGGAATTGCTTCGGATTTCAGAATCGTCTGATGAAGGAAAAGAGGAGACACATGAATTCTAAACATTCTCTTTTTCTGGGCAGTGATCGGGAAAAAGCTGTTTTTTGCCTCTGGTTTTTCGATTCCGGCGATTATGCCGGAACGGGCGGCTGCAGGATAACCAGATCGACTGGTACGAGCGGGAAAGCAACCGCCTGCGAGAAGAAAACGGCGGCATCCCACTCCCCGCCTTTCTCTTTCAGCATATTCCCGTCCCGGAGGAATACGGCCTGCTCAAACAGGTAACGCCTGAAACGCCGGGTGCGGTTCAAGGACACAGCCGCTGGGCGGACCGTTTCTTTGTCCTTGCCGATCCCATACATACCACAGGGACGCTAGGGGAAGGCCCCTGTCCCCCTGACCGCGGCGGCGGTCAGTTTGCCAGCTGGGTCCGGCGGGGCGATATTGTGGCTGCCTTTTTTGGTCACGACCATGTCAATGATTTCGACGGCGAGATCGCTGGCATTCGCCTGATCCAGACGCGCGGCGCAGGATTCACGACCTACGGCGCGGAGCGCGGCCTTAGAATGATTACGCTTTTTGAGGATCCGCTCCCGTATTTTGAGACTCAAATGCTTGATTTCAGTCAACTGGTGGGCAAAGACGCTATTCCAGCGGACTGATCCAATAAAAACACAAAGGACGAAAGGGAATGTAGAAAATGAAAAAAATCCGCAAGCTTCTGGCATTGATTCTGACCATGACGCTGACCCTTGCCTGTCTGCCGATGGCGGTGGGCGCTGTCTCCGGTGCAAAGGAACCGCTCCGCTTCAATAAGGACGGAAAATTTAAGATCCTTGTTGCGACCGATATCCATGAGGACGAAAAGGATGATGCGAAATCCGCCGACGCACTGGCGCTGCTGACGAATGCGATCGAAGAGCTGAAGCCCGATCTTGTGGTATTCAATGGTGACAACGCCACTGCTGACGGGTTGGAAAATCAGCGGGCAACGATTCATAAGATCGTTGCTCCGGTGGCTGCCAAAAACATTCCGCTTGCTGTGGTTTTTGGCAATCACGATGTGGAATACAGCGGTGTATCAAAAGAAGAGCAGGTCAAGATCTATCAGGAATACGACAATTGCCGTATGGTGACGGGGCCGGAGGATATTTCCGGCTGCGGGAACTATCATCTGCTGATTCAAAACAGCGCGGGTACCAGGGACGTGTTCAATCTCTGGTTCATCGATTCCGGCGACTATGCGGAAGAAGGCGGCTATGCCTATGTACAGGATGATCAGATCGAATGGTATGAGCAGACGAGCAACGCTTTGAAGGCGCAAAACGGCGGCACACCGATGCCGTCGATCCTCTTCCAGCATATCACGGTGCCGGAAGCCTACGACCTTCTGGAGCCTGTTCTGCTGCCCGGAAAGGGCCGCGTCAAAGGGCACGATATTTATTCCAACCGCTTCTGGAAGATCAAGGATCCCGCTAATACGACCGGAATTCTCAGCGAGGGCCCCTGCCCGCCCAATATCAACAACGGCGAATTTGCTAGCTGGGTTAAGCAGGGCGACATCCTCGGCGCTGTTTTCGGACACGACCATGTCAATGATTTTACCGGGACAGTTGACGGAATCCGCCTTGTCCACACGCGTGCCGTCGGCTTTAAGACCTATACCAACGGCGTTTCGCAGGGTGTCCGCCTGATCACGCTCGATGAAAACAATCTCAATCACTTCACGACGGAAATGTATGATTTTACGGATCTGGTCGGCAAGAGCCAGTCTATCAAGGGCTTTAACCGGATTACGACAGAAATGTGGTGGGATTTCGGCTACGGCGTGCTTGGTGTTGCCGTTGCAATTACCGTCTATGTCCTTTACCGTGTATTTGGAAAATAAACCATGATCAAAAAGGAGCGTCCGCATCTGATCGCATGGGCGCTCCCTTTCTTTAATTTCGAATTCCAAAATGTGCTGTTTTATCCAGCTGACGCTCAATTTCCAGCAGGCGGTTATACTTGCAGACGCGATCCGTTCTGGCTGGGGCGCCTGTTTTAATCTGCCCGGCATTCAGCGCCACGGCGATATCCGCAATGGAGGTATCCTCTGTCTCACCGCTTCTGTGAGAAAGGATCGTGCCGTATCCGTATGCTTTCGCAAGGCGCACGGCCTCCATCGTCTCACTGAGCGTCCCGATCTGATTCGGCTTGATAAGAATCGCATTTGCACAGCCCTGCGCGATTCCTTCCCGCAGCCGCCTGGGATTTGTTACAAACAAGTCGTCTCCGACAATCTGTACCTGCTCCCCGATTTGCTGTGTGATCTCAGAAAATCCGTCATAATCCTCCTCAGCCAACGGATCCTCAATTGACTGGATCGGATACTCCTGCGCCAGCTTTTTAAAATGGGAGATCACCTCCTGTGTGGTCAATCGCTGCCCGCTTTTCGGCATCAAATAGCCGTCTTCTGTTTTCCATTCGCTGGCCGCGGCGTCCAGCGCGATTCGTACATCTTCGCCCGGGCGATAGCCCGCCTGCTCCACAGCTTCCAGCAGCAGCTCCAGCGCCTGCCGGTCGCTTTCGAGATCCGGCGCATAACCGCCTTCATCGCCCACTGTTGTGGACAGGCCGCGCTTTTTCAATGTTTTTCCCAGCTCTGCATAGGTTTCAACCGCCATTCGCATGGCTTGGGAAAAACATGGTGCACCGACTGGAAAAATCATAAACTCCTGAATGTCCATATTATTGCTCGCATGCGCGCCGCCATTGAGGATATTGAGCATCGGCACGGGGAGCGTAACCGCGTTGACACCGCCCAGATAGCGATAAAACGGCATGCCGCAGAATCTGGCCGCCGCTTTGGCGCATGCGAGGGAGACCGCGAGAATCGCGTTTGCACCCAGCCGTGATTTATTCTCCGTCCCGTCAATCGCGCACATTGCCATATCGATCGCCTGCTGATTCGTTACCAGCATATCGTTGAGCGCGCCGGAAATGTGAGCATTAATATTGTCGACCGCCTTCTGAACGCCTTTTCCGCCGAAGGCCTCATCGCCGTCGCGCAATTCACAGGCTTCATACATGCCGGTCGAAGCGCCGGAAGGGACGCTCGCGCAGGCCTGCGTACCGTCCCGCAGGGTCACGCAGGCTTCAACAGTAGGGTTGCCACGCGAGTCAAAAATCTGCCTGCCCATGACGGATTCAATTCTTTCCTGATCCATTTTTCGTACCGCCTTTCCAAACGATTCCGTTTGTCTCTTTGTATATATTAGGATAACCCGATTTTCTATTGTTTATCGAAATCGAGTAAACAGAATTCATTTTAATTGATATTTCATAAATAGTGAGAACCTGATATGATTATTTATAAACAAATTAAATAAATTTGGCGGCGATTTTTATGCCAACCGGGCACCATGTTTCTGCCGAATTTTGTCCAAATTGATCCGGAGAATGATTACAGCATCGTATATAATATTCTTATGTTATCCAATCTGAGAATAAATCTTATGCACCAAAGACAGTCTTATAAACGCCGGGGACAAGCTCTTTCGTACGGGGCCGCGGATTGCCACCTGTGTAGACGTCTGCGACCACGTCGAGCTCCGCTTCCTTTACGCCGATCTTCTTCAGCGTCTGCGGAATACCGACGTCAATGGATAGCTGGCGGACCGTGTCGATGGGCAGATGAAACCAGACAAGGAGAATTCTGAAGGAAGCGAACACACGGAAGCCATTTAAATGCAAATATTTCCCTATTTACTATTGATATTATCAATATGGATATATATAATTATTATAGCATTTAAAAGTATCCGAGAATGGTAGACATGAACTAATTGGGGATTTGAAGACTGTTGGCCGCAATATGAAAAAACAGCATCCTTATCATTAAATTCCAGGCTGCGGTGCATGCAATATCCGCACGCACCGCGGCCTATTAAGAAGCGGGAGAGCTTATGAGACATTGGCTGCATACCTCCAAATTATTGTTGCTTTTTTTTACAGTATTTTCTTTTTTATCGTTTTGGCATCTTCTATATTATTCTTTAATCAAACAAAGCTCAATCAGCAATATCCTTTCGGGACTTCGGACAGCATCCTCTTTAAAATCGAGAACAATGATAACTCTTTTGTAACAAATGGTGATTTGCTCCTTTGGATGGAACGTCAACCGCAGGGTTTCCTGATGACGCATAACCAGCCTTTTTCAAAAACTTTAGAAGTTTATTCCAGCACGCCTATAAAGATCAAAACAGAAAATGGGAATATATATTCTTTCCTCACAGCTGACATAACAAATGAGGCCGTTTTAAGCAAGGAACGGAAAACAGATTGTGTTAGAAAACAAGGTGCTTTTTTCTTTTATTATAACCAGCACTCATATCAGGTAAATCGATTTTCAGATGATGCCCTTCAGGATATCTACGAATATATCCTGAATTTGAAAGCTGTTCTTTCAAATGGATCATCACTTCCTGTTGCTGGAACCTTTGTATTGGATGCGGGAAAATCCACTCCGGAGCTCTTTCAAAATTTATGTACTTACATTCATGCATGTT
>DAWDUP010000047.1:6436-14538 GCA_052346825.1 Candidatus Fimivicinus sp.
GACTCAAATTTCAGAATTAAAAAATGCAACGGCAAATCCACTGACACAATTGCAGCAATCTGAAGATAAACAAATGCTATTGGTGGGAACCGCTCTTTTGACACTTCTTCTCATGCTGAACATAGCAAGTCTGAATCGAAATTGGCTTGCACATAAGAGGAAAGAGCTTTTTGTCAGATATTTGGTAGGGGCGGAAAAAAGCCGCCTTTTATCCGCAGTCGCGAAAGACTACAGCAGCGCGTTTCTATGCTCTCTCGCTGTTGGCAGTATACTTGCTATCATATTCAGCCGTTTCTTCCATCCCTTTCAATATCTATCTTTTTCGGTGTCCCCCATCTCACTGGCATGTGCCTGGTTCATCGCATTGGCTTTGGGAGGCATCAGCCTGATCAGTATTATGATACACGCGCGCAAGATGATTCTGCGAATATAGAATTAAATGAGAGGTGGCGCAGCAATGCGATGGCATTTTATCTGGGATGATCTCAAAGAAAAACCGCTTCATTACCTCGGCATGTTTCTACAATTGCTTGCGGCCACACTCCTTTTTACGATCATTTTTTTATTACTATTCCATATGCAGGAGTATAAACAAAAAATAGAAGCGCTCAACCATTATGAGCAGCTCTATTATTTAAAAGATATCACAGACGAAGCTTATTTTGAAACCAATATATCCTCTACCCCTGATGCAGGGAATCGCATGTATCAGTTATATAACTATATTATGCAAAATCCCGGCTTTCAAGCATACACCTTTTACCAGTATCAGGAGAACTTACAGGGAAATGCGTCACCAACAACGTTTTTCTATGCAGACACCTCTTTCTGGAATACCTTCCGCCTTGAGGCCGAAGGCGGTTACAACTTGTTTTCTAACAACACGCCTCGGGGCTATCTGCCAGTTATACTGGGCCATCACTTCAAACAGACCTATCAAATAGGAGCTATCATAAATGATAAATATGAGGTAATGGATTATTTGAAAGAAGGGTCATTCTATTTAAACCCAAAGGCTTCCAACGAAATCATTTCTTTAGACGAAAGCATTCTTTGTCCGGTCAATATTCACGCAAACAGTGACTTTTCAGATCTTGACATGGCGATTAATTCTACAGTCATTTTGACAAACAAAGATACTGTTTTTCAGGAAATTCAAAACAAGTCATATGAATTGGGTTTGTTTACTTTTACGTTTGAAAGCTTTTCTGATCAATTAGAAAATATCACAGAAGAAAATGAATTCTTTATTGAACTTGCAACAACCATTCTCATTTTGCTCCTGAGTGTTTCTGTTTTAGGTTTGGTTTCGAGTATATTAGAATATATAGACTGTCATAAAAGGGAATTTTTGATTCACATTATGTATGGTGCAACAATGAAGGATATCCTCATACGCATCCTTTCCCAAGTTTTTATTCCTTTAGCTATATCCATTTTGATTTCCTTTGCAATTGGAAAAGATTTACGAATATTTTTGCTAACAACGCTGTTCATACTCGTTTTGGGGATGGTTATTTCATTCGTCCCCTGTATCCGGCTCATACATCTGGATTTGAACAGTGCCATCAGAAAGGAATAAACACATGATTTCATTATTCAATATTTCAAAAACTTTTGGCGCCGGTGGCGCCAAAACAATTGCGCTGCATGACCTATCTTTGGATATTTCAAAGGGTGAATTGTTGGCTGTCATGGGCCCCTCAGGCTCCGGAAAATCAACCCTTTTAAACATTATTGGATGCCTTGAATCGCCATCCGGGGGAACGTATCTGCTAAACGGCGTATCAATCCAAAGTTTATCCACGAAGAAAAACGCAAACTTAAGAAACGAATATTTTGGGTTTATCGTACAGGACTTCGCGCTCATTGAACATTATACAGCCGAAAAAAATATTACATTGCCTCTCGCATACAGCAAAAAGAAAATCAATGCAAAACAGGCTGTCGACTCTGTTATGAAAGAATTGAATATCTCCTCACTAAAAAAACAACTCTGCTGTACAATGTCAGGTGGACAAAGACAGCGGGTAGCAATTGCGCGGGCGCTCATCAACAAACCGGAAATCATATTAGCGGACGAACCTACAGGTTCACTGGATTCAAAAACTGGGCAAGATATCATGGACTTATTCAGGCAGATCCACAAACAGGGAAAAACAGTGATTATCGTTACACATGATGAGCGAGTGGCGAAACAATGCGATAGAATTGTACATATCGTTGATGGAACTCTGTATACGGAATAATAAAAGACACATTGTTCAATTTAGCTTTGCCCTGCCCTGCCTCAAAGAAATAGATATTGATATAGAAAGACCTCCTGCTAACTATAAACAAAACAAGTGTCTGAGTGTGTCTTGAGGCCGTAAAACAAAGCTCCTCCATTGAGCAGATATGATAACGAAACTTTTCCTCACTTCTAGCTCAATATCAAACGGGAACCGCATCAATTTATACGATGCGGTTCCCGTTTATATGATTATCATTTTCAGGAGAAAATTTCTCCCTGCTCAATCAGCTTAATGCCGGCCTTCGTCAGCACCGCCGCCGCTTCCTCGTTATTTTCCACGCGGATGATCACATATGCCGCGCTGACCTCCGGCGTGATGAACGCATAGGCATATTCCACGCTGATGCCTGCATCCGCCAGCACACGGATTGCCCGGGAAAAACCGCCCGGCTCATCCGGGATGCCGATGCCGAGCACGTTCGTTATGGATACGGTCAGACCGCTCTCTTTGAGCACTGCTTCCGCTTTCTCCGGGTCGTTGACGATCAGGCGGAGGATTCCATAGTCTGTCGTGTCCGCAATGGAAAGCGCGCGGATATCGATCCCCTTTTCCGCGACCAGAGAGGTGATATCGGCCAGCCGGCCGGGCTTGTTCTCCACAAAAATGGAAATCTGCTTGATTGGCATATCAAACCCACCTTTCTATCCTTAATCAATCACTCGTTTATCAATCACACGCACCGCTTTGCCTTCGGAGCGCGGAATGGACTGCGGTTCCACCAGATGGATCACTGCGGAAACGCCCAGCGTCGTCTGCATCGCGGTCTTGATGCGCGCTTCCGTCTCCTCGATCTTGCGCACGGAGTCGGAGAACATCTTCTCGGACATCTCGATATAAACTTCCATCACGTCGAGATTGTTTTCCCTTGTAACGACAATCTGGTAATTCGGCTCCATACCCAGCTCCAGTATAACATGTTCCACCTGAGATGGGAAGACGTTGACGCCTCGGATAATCAGCATATCGTCCGAACGGCCCCTGGGCTTTGCCATTTTGACAAGCGTCCTGCCGCATTCGCACTTCTCATGGCTGATCGCACAGATATCGCGCGTACGGTAGCGCACCAGTGGGAGCGCTTCCTTACCGATGCAGGTGAAGACCAGCTCGCCATACGTCCCATCTGGCACAGGCTGAAGGGTGTCCGGATCGACGACCTCTGGATAGAAATAATCCTCACACACATGAAGCCCCGTCTGCATCCGGCATTCATAGGAAACGCCGGGGCCTGCAATCTCAGAAAGGCCGTAGATATCATACGCCTTGATAGCCAGGGATTTTTCGATCTGGCGGCGCATGTTTTCCGACCAGGGCTCTGCACCGAATAAGCCAGCGCGCAGGCGAAGGGTCGTAGGATCAATACCCATCCGATTGACCGTCTCGCCGATGAATATCGCATAGGAAGGCGTGCAGCACAAAATGTCGGAACCGAAATCCTGCAGGATCTGCACCTGGCGCTTCGTATTGCCGGAGGAAACCGGAATTGCGGTGGCGCCCATCTTCTCTGCGCCGTAGTGAAGCCCTAAGCCGCCCGTAAACAGGCCGTAGCCGTAGGATATATGGATAGCATCCGTTTTCGTTGCGCCGGCCGCCGTCAATGCGCGCGCCGCGCCTTCGGCCCACACGTCGATGTCATGCTGCGTGTAGCCGACGACTGTCTGCTTGCCCGTCGTGCCGGAAGACGCATGAATGCGCACCAGCTGATCCTTGGGAACGGCGAACAGGCCAAAGGGATAATTATCCCGCAGGTCCTGCTTGACGGTAAAGGGAAGCTTTACGATATCGTCGATCGTTTTGATATCTCCCGGCAGCAGGCCAATCTCATTGAATTTTTGTTTGTAAAACGGCACATGATTGTATGCGTTATGTACCATTTGAATCAGCCTTGCGGACTGGAGCGCCCAGAGATATTCGCGCGAGGCGGTTTCGATTTCCGGATTGAAATAGTGATCCATCTTGTATTCATTCCTTTCCGCTTTATGCGCCGTAATCATAGCCCATGGAAAACGCCAGCTTGTTCATTTCCAAAAACTTCGGCGGGACGGTCTCTTCCAGCGCCCGGTCCCACACATCCCGGCTGAGATCCATATGCTGCGCCAAAACGCCCATGAGCACCACATTGACCGCCTTGGAGGAGCCCGCATCCATGGCGATGGCAAGCGCGTCGAGCGCCGTGATATCCGCCCCGCTGGCCTTAAGCGCTTCCAGCACACTCTGCGGATACTCCGCCACACCGATGACGACGGGCATCGGGTCAATCTGCTGAATGTTGACGATCAGCTTCCCCTCCGGCTTGAGATAAGGCAGCCAGCGGGCCGCTTCCAGCTGCTCAAAGGCGAGGATGTAATCCGCCTCACCCTTTTCGACTGTGGGTGAATACACCTGATCCCCATATTTCACATAGGTGACGACGGAACCGCCGCGCTGGCTCATACCGTGCACTTCCGATACTTTCACGTCATACCCTTTGCTCAGCAGCGCGCTGCCGAGCAGGCGGCTGGCAAGCAGCGTCCCCTGCCCGCCGACGCCGACGATCATGATACTTTTGACTGCCATTGATTAGCCCTCCTTATGCTGGATCGCGCCGAATTTGCAAAGCTGCGTACACACGTCACAACCGACGCACTGCGTAAAGTCGATATTCGCCTTCCCCTCTTTGATGCTGATGGCCGGGCAGCCGATGCGCATGCACATTTTGCAGGAGGTGCATTTGTCGCGGTCAACATGGAGCGGCGGATTACGCTTGACATATTTCAGCAGCGCGCAGGGGCGGCGGGAAATCACGACGGAGGGCTCGTCGGCCTCCAGCTCCTGCCGGATGACTTCCTCCGTCTGCTTCAGGTCGTAAGGGTCAACCACTGCCACCCGGTTGATGCCGACCGCCTTGCACAGCGCTTCCAGGCTGACGGCGGCCGTCGGATCGCCCTTGATCGTATAGCCTGTGGTCGGGTTCTGCTGGTGGCCGGTCATGCCGGTGATGCTGTTATCGAGAATGACAACCGTGGAATTGCCCTGATTGTAGGCAATATCGATCAGGCCCGTCACGCCGGAGTGGATGAAGGTGGAATCGCCGATCACCGCAACGGAATGATGATTGGAGCCTGCGCGCGCCTTGTTGTGACCATGCAGGGCGGAAACGGAAGCACCCATGCAGATGCAGGTATCCATCATGCCAAGAGGCGCCAGCGCGCCGAGCGTGTAGCAGCCGATATCGCCGCTGACAGTGACCTTCAGCTTTTTCAGCGCATAGAACAGGCCCCGGTGCGGGCAGCCCGCGCACAGCACGGGAGGCCGGCCCGGAATGGCAACGTCCGCCTGAAGCGATTTCTTCTCCTCGCCGAAGATGGCCTTCGCAATCATCGCCTGTGAATACTCGCCGCAGAGGGTAAAGGCCTCCTTGCCAATGACATCCACGCCAATTTTACGGCAGTGCGTTTCGATAAAGTCGTCAAGCTGCTCAATGACATACACCCGATCGCATTTCGATGCAAAATCCTTGATCCGCTCCACGGGCAGAGGATAGACGCAGCCGAGCTTCAGATAGGATACGCGTTCGCCCAGCGCTTCTTTTGCATATTGATAGGAAATACCGGCGGCAATGACGCCGATGGAGGTATCGTGATATTCCACTGTATTGATGGGGGCCGTTTCCGCCCAGGCCCTCTCCGCCTTGCAGCGCTCTTCCACGACCACATGGCGGCCCTTGGCCATGGCGGGCATCATGACATATTTCTGCGGGTCCTTTACATATTCCTTTACGCCGTTGTCCACACGTTCGGCGACCTCTGCCAGGCTGCGCGAATGGGAAATGCGTGTGGAGAGCCGCAGGATCACCGGCGTGTCAAACTGCTCGGAGAGCTCATAGGCCAATTTCGTATAGGCAAGGCATTCCGCCGAATCGGAGGGCTCGAGCATCATCGTCTTGGAGGCCTGCGCATGATGGCGGGAATCTTGCTCGTTCTGCGAGGAATGCATACCCGGATCGTCCGCGACCGCGATCACCATGCCGGCGTTGACGCCCGTATAGGATGCTGTAAACAGCGGGTCGCACGCGACGTTCAGGCCGACATGCTTCATCGCGCAGAAGGAGCGCGCGCCCGCAATCGAAGCGCCGCAGGCGACCTCCATCGCCACCTTTTCATTCGGCGCCCATTCGCAGTAGATGTCGTCATATTTCGCAGCATATTCGGTGATTTCTGTGCTTGGCGTGCCCGGATAGCTCGAAGCAATCCGGCACCCAGCCTCATATAAGCCGCGCGCGACAGCCTCATTGCCCAATAACAGCTTTTTCATAGTGATCCTCCACTTTATGTAAAATGATGATTTCTTTCATTACTTTTGATTGCGCAAATCCAGAATCCGGTTCGCCTTGCCCTGGAAACGCTCCAGCGTTTTCGGCTCGACGATGCTCACCTTACACTGGATGCCAAGCACGGTCTGCAGCCGATGACGAATATGGTTCTGCAGCTCTTCGATTTCTTTATAGCTTTCCAAAATGCTTCCGTCGACCAGCTCCACCTTGACCTCCAGCGTGTCCGCATAGCCCTCCCGGCGGACAACGAGCTGGTAGTGCGGGCCGATCTTCTCCATGCCCACCAGCACGCTCTCGATCTGAGACGGGAATACATTCACGCCACGGATTTTGAGCATATCGTCCGTGCGGCCCTTGACCTTATCCATGCGCACGCCTGTTCGTCCACATCTGCAGGGCTCGTAGTTCAATCGCGTGATGTCCTTCGTGCGGTAGCGCAGAAGCGGCAGCCCCTCCTTACAGAGCGTCGTAACAAGCAGCTCGCCTGTCTCCCCGGCCGCAAGAGGCTCAAGCGTTTCGGAATTGACAATTTCCGGATAGAAGTAGTCCTCATTGAAATGCAGGCCATCGCGCTCGCGGCACTCGCCGGAAACACCAGGGCCGACAAGCTCGCTCATACCGTAGTTATCGGTAGCAAACAGGCCCCAGCCCTTTTCCACCTCAGCGCGCATCTCCGGCGTGCATCCTTCGGAGCCGAAGAGGCCCAGACGCAGATGATAATCGCTCATGGGATAGCTCAGTTCCTTCGCTGTCTCTGCCATATACAAAGCATAGGACGGGGTGGAGACCAGCGCGGTGGTGTGGAAATCACGCATATACATCAGCGCTTTTTCCGTATTGCCGCTGGAATTGGGCACGACGGTGGCGCCGATTTTCTCGAGCCCATAGTGCAGGCCCAGGGCGCCAGTAAACATCCCGTAGCCAAAGGAAATCTGCACAATGTCCTCATCCGTCGCTCCGGCAGCCATGACCAGGCGCGCCATACAATCCGACCACATCTCAAGGTCACGCTTCGTATAACCGACAACAGTGGGCTTGCCCGTCGTGCCGGAGGAGGCGTGGATGCGCACAATCTTTTTCATCGGCTGTGCAAACAGGCCAAAGGGGTAATTGTCGCGCAGGTCGTCCTTGGTGGTAGGCGGTATGTATTGGATATCTGAAAGGGATTTGATTTTATCCGCCGTTACGCCTGCTGCATTGAGCTTTCTGGTGTAAAAGGGCACGTTGCGGTAGCAGTAATCCACCATCCATTTCAGGCGTTCGAGCTGGAGTGCCTCGAGATCCTTGCGGGGCAATGTTTCGATTTCTGGCTGAAAGAACATGATAAAAGCTCCCTCTGATGAATTGATTTTAGCGGATAAAACCGCAGAATGTCAGAAAGCCGCGAATTAATGTTTATTATAATGCGTACTGAACAAAGGAGGAAGCATTGAAAGCCTTGTCTTTCAATGCCATTTGGCTTTGTTCCAGTGCAAGGGTTTTACCGCAAAAGCGGCAAA
>DAWDUP010000048.1:0-652 GCA_052346825.1 Candidatus Fimivicinus sp.
ATGTATAAATTATAAATCTTACCAGCGATAGCCGCAATTGTTGCACTGAAAGGTCTTGCCCGCGTTGCCGTCTGTCACGCCGAAGCCGCCGAACATGGTGATCATGCCGACGCCGCTCAGGCGGGAGAGGTTCGTGCTGCCGCAGGTGGGGCATTTCGGGAGGTTGCCGAGCGGATTCAGGCCGGCTTTGTTGCGTTCAGCCCACTCACGATCTTCTTGCTCACGAGCCTCATATTTCGCTTTATCGAAGAGAGGGTTGTTGTAGAAGTATTCTTCTCGGACAGTTTCGTTAAGATGCCTCCAAAGTCTTCTCTGCTCTTGTCTATCATCTGATCTCTTCCAAAAATAATCATGATCTTTCCCAGTTCCCTGTAGATCTGCTCCACAGAATCTACATTTTTTTTCCATATGTAATGCAGATAATTTCTCATCATAAGTGACATAACCACAGACCGGGCAAAAATGTACCTCATTCATTTTTATTCCACCTTCCTCAAACTTGGTATGATATCTCTCTCACCCTGTTTTCAGCCTCTCACCTGAGATCAGGAATATTATACCAACTCCATAAGCAACTGTCAAAAACAATCTCATCATGGTCACAAAAGTAACAGAAAGAAGCTTAATCTCTTAGGCGGCGTGACGGATGTCG
>DAWDUP010000048.1:662-14497 GCA_052346825.1 Candidatus Fimivicinus sp.
CCCTCATGGCCGCAGGAAGCGGCCTGCTCAAAGCAAAAGGTATCGGTGCCGCGCCCGGCCAGGTCATCGCAGCGCCGGAACTTAGTAATAATTTAGAACGAGATAGAGACGCGTTAATTAACTTTAATCAAGCATTAGAGAAAGGATTTACCCCTGCCGAAGCCTACGCCGACAACCTGACCAATGTCTCCAGAGCCGCGCAAGACTTCGCCCGGCAGAGCAACGGCCTGCCGGTCGACATCAACAAATTCACCAACGCCCAAACCGCCGCCAGCATGGCGACGAAGGTCTCCACCGGCTCCATGATCGCCCAATCCGTCGCCTCAGCCGCGCTCACCGGCGCGATCAGCATGGGCGTGACCCTCGCCGTGAACGGCCTCGTCATGGGCCTCGACTACCTCGCCCACGCGCACGAGCGCGCCGTCGAGGCCGTTGACAACGCAAACCAAGCCTATGCGGAAAATGAAACCGAGCTCAACAGCGCAAGCTCCAGCCTCGCGCAGGTGGAAGAGCGGCTCAACGCGCTCAACAGCATTGAGCATAAGTCCCTTGCCGAAGAAGCAGAAACCGCCGAGCTTAAGCGTCAACGCGAAGAACTGGCCGCTCAAATCGCTTTGCTTGAAGCAAAGGAAAAAATCCTGCAAAAGGATAAGGAGCTTGCCGCTGAAAAGCTTTCAGAGGATATGTCCCGCACACATTTTGGCCCGGATTACAGTTTGCATGGCGGTAAAGAAGATTGGTACGATGCGATCAGCAATCATTTTGATCCCTATGACAAGCAAGTCAGTGCTGAGGAGTTTTCTAATCATTGGCTTAGCCAAATCCAATCTGGGAACGTGGATATTTCTACCTACCAGTTCGCCGATATTAGGGAAGCGTTATCCGGCATCGCCGAAGAATATCAAAAAATCGCAGACAGCTCGGATGGAGCGGTCGGTGATGCGGCCCGCGAAAAGGTCAATCAGATCGCCTTTGCGCTGGGAGATGCGGAAACGCGCGCCGAACAGTTCAATGCCAGCCTCTCCGATGACGGTGTCAGGGATGCCAGAGACCGGCTGGTAGATGCGGCGCTGGCCGGTGAATTGACCGCCGACAATTTAAGTAAAATCGCAGGAGACGATCTTGCACGGCAGCTCAACAACGTTTCTGGCTCCGCGCAGGCCACGGTAGAGCAATTGATTGCCATGGCACAGTCGGGAGAATTGGCCAAAATCTCCGCCGAGGAGTTATCGAGCGCAACCGACGCTCTCTGCGCGACGAGCAACAAAATCTCAGACATTGAAAATGCGGTTAACTCCGAACGAAGCATGAGCGCATCACAAATCAATGAGCTATGCTCCAAATATCCGGAATTAAGCAATTATGTACTACAGACTGCGGATGGGTACCGTATTCAGCAAGAAGCACTTTCGTTGCTGTCCGGTGCCACAAACAATATGAGCAAAGGATATATTCAGGCTCAGATTGAAATGACAAAATCCGCAATAGAAGGAGCGAAAGCTCGCGTTCAGGCAATTGCAACTGAAGTGTCTGCGCTTCCGCTCATCGAGCCAATCGAACCAATCAGCAACGGAAAGGTCACACAGGTATCCTTTGGGCTGGAGCAGAAGCCCTCTATCGCTACCGGGGCTCCTTTCGCCCAACAGAAAAACTTGTTTGGAAATTCATCGTCGGTTCAGAAATCCTCAAAATATCAAGAAGCGGTAGCCGATGTTAAGGCAAAAGAAAAGAAGCTACAGGAACTGGAAAAATTACTGGGCAGCCTTTCAACTTATCAAACACATACCACTTCCACGTATTCCAAATCCAGTTCGCAAGCCTACCAAAACACCGCTCTCGACAACGAGCTCAAGCGCATCGAGCATCTTAAGGCCATTGGCAAATATGAGGACAATGAGCTCGGATATATCCGCGCCCTTGAAAATGCGAAATCCAAACTCACCAAAAAGGAATCCGAGCGCTGGCAGCTTGAGGAAAAAATCTACGCCGCTCGCGAAGCCTACAACAAAAAGCAGCTCGACGATTATCTTGATGAGATATCCTACAAGGAGGCCATGGGCAAGTACGATGACAACCAGGCCCAGAAGATCGCCGACCTGACCTATGCCTACAACAAGCTTGCCAAGAAGAAGGAAGACCTGCGTAAGCTCGAGCAGCAGATCTACAAGGAGACCAAGGCTTACCAGGAGGCCGAGGCCAAGAAGGCCAAAGACGCTGCCGACGCAATTGAAGATATCGTCGACATGCGCATGAAGTATATCCGCAAGGAGCAGGAGCTCAAAAAGAAGGCGCTGGAGGACGAGCTCGACGGCTACAAAAAGCTCTACGACGCGCAGGCGAAGGCCCTTGACAAGCAGAAGGAGGCCGACGACTACGCGAAGACCGCCGCCAAAAAGCGTAAGGCCATCGCGGAGATTGAAACGCGCTTAAATGAGCTCTCCGCCGATACGAGCGCCGCCTCCCAGCGCGAGCAGGCCGAGCTGCGCGCCGAGCTTGCCGAAAAGCAGGAGGAGCTCGAGGAATACGAAAACGAGCAGTCCATCCAGAAGCAGAAGGAAAAGCTCGATGAGGAATATGCGCTGCTGGAAGAGCAGAACAACGCGAAGATTGAAAAGATCGACGAATTCCTCGACAATGAAGGCGCGGTGCGCGACGCCGCCATGGCGGACATCATGACCCGCAGCAATACGGTATATACCGAGCTGCTGGAGTGGAATAAGAAATACGGCGACGGCATCAATAAAACCGTTACCGACGCATGGAAGGCCGCCACCGAAGCGCTCCAGCAATACGGCTCGCAGGCAAACGCCCTGAAAATCGCCGAGCATCCGGACGATATCAAGGTACCGGTCAAAACGCCCGGCGCATCTGTCCAGCAGAAGCCCGCCTCCGGCGGCTCCGCCAGCGCCAACAAAGCCCCGGTCACGGGCGGGCGCGTGAGCGTGACCGTAAAGGACGCGGCGGCCTACGCCTCCTCAACGGGCAAGCGCGTCGGCTCCTGGAGCACAATGGCCAAAAACGCGGGCGTGGGCTGGAATCAGAAGCTCTATGTCACCAACATCGCCAACGGCAAGGTCGCCATCGGCACCACCGCCAAAATCGGCAATACCATCGCCTGGGTGGATAAAAAGAACGTCAAGGGCTACCGCACCGGCTCTTCCTTCATCCCCTATGACCAGCTCGCCCTCGTCGACGAGGCCGGGCCGGAGCTCATCATCCGCAACCCCGTGCAGGGCAGGCTCACCCACCTTTCGCGCGGCGACGGCGTATTAAACAGCACGCTCACCGAGCGGATTATGGCGCTCGCGGGCAACCCCGCGGCCTTCCTCTCCCAGCGCATGGCGAAGCTCACCTCCGCTTTTGGTACCGGGATGTCCACGGGCGCAGCGCCCAGCATCCAGATCGATTCTAAGGTGATTGTGGAGGGCAATGCGGATAGGGAAACGGTCAAGGCGCTCGAAAAAGCGGAAAACCGCATCGCGGAGAAGGTGTTTTCCCAGGCAAATAAAAAATACCTGCGCAGCGGGCATACGATCAATCCAAAGCATTTGGGATAGCAGACTTCAGATTTTAGACTTCAGACAACAGAGATCGAAACAGGCCCCGGGGCGTAATGCCCCGGGGCCTGCACAGCAAGGAGGCTTTTTATGCATCTCTCCGGAAATTATTTCAACTATAACCATCAGCCCTCGGCAATGTGGGGGCTGTTTTTCGCGCAGGTCGAGCTCTCCCCCGACCGGCGCAGGACGGGTGGCCCGGAATATACGACGCAGTATAATCAGATTTCACACCGCCATTTTCTGCAGCAGGATAAGTGGGAAGAGCCGCTCACCTTTGAGGCGGAAATCGTATCCGACCGCGTGCTGTCGGATGAGGAGGTCGGCGAAATTTATGCCTGGCTTTTCCACGAAAAATCGTTTCGCAAGCTGGAGCCGCTCTCCGACGAATACGACGGTGTTTACCTCAACTGCGTATTTCACGCAGCGGAGGAAATCGAAGGCGGCGTGGGCGGCAAATACGGCACCGTCGGCTTCAAGGCGACCGTCCTATGCGATGCACCCTGGGGCTGGGCGGATGGGGAAGCCATCTATGAGGCGGCGGACATCGGCGCGCAGATGGCCTTTCAGAATCCTTCAATTTACAAAGGCTATCTCTATCCCACAATCCTTCTCCAGACCGGAACGAGGGGCGGCGATATCCTGCTCCAGAATATCACGGATCAAAACCGTGAAACACGCTTCCGGAGCGTAAACGCCACGCCGCACACGATCACGCTCCTGCCGGAAACGCTGGAGGTGCGCTCCACGCTCTCGACCGAGCCGATTTATAACGACTTCAATAAGAACTTTTTCCGCCTGCTCCCGGGGCTCAACCGCTTTGCCGTGACCGGGGACGTACAGAAGCTCACATTTCAATACAGGATTGCGAGGTTGATATAATTGCTTGCACAATTTGATTCCTTCGGGAATTTTGAGATCCCGCAGATCACGCTCTGCAACCCGGACGGCCGCGCGCTCGGCATTCTCTCCAACCTTTCGGACCGGAAGATGAACATCCGGTTCAACGATCTGTCCGACCTCTCCTTCACCATCCGCCGCGGCACAGAGGACTGCCGCTGCCCTGTCTATGAGCAGGTGGAGCCCTTCCGCTATCTGTTGCTCGAAGACATCGGCTATTTCATCATCACTGACGTTTCTGAATCTGAAGAAGGCAGCGAGGCATACAAGGCGGTGGAGGCCTCCTCCTGCGAATACGAACTAAACAACATCCAGCTTGGCTACTATGAAGGGACCTACAAATTTTACAGCGCCGATGACAGTGAACCGAAACAATCCCTGATCTCCGATATCATGAAGCGCCTGCCCTCCTGGCGGCTGGATACCGGCAGCATTCCCAGCGATGTTGCCGCGCGCTCTCGCACCTTCGACACAACCGACCAGACCGTGTATGCCTTTCTCATGACCGAGATGGAGGAAGCGTACGAATGCCTGTTTGAATTCGATATTCTCAACCGCATCATCCGGGTTTACGACCGCTACCAGTACGACAATCGCACGGACATCTGCCTCTCCACAGAGGACGTGCTCAAGGGCCTCACCCTGCGCACCAAATCTGACGAGATCAAAACCGCTCTGACCGTCAAGGGCGGCAACGGGCTCGATATCCTCAGCGTTAATCCGCTGGGGACGAATATGATCTACAATTTCAGCTATTATACAACACCCGACTGGATGGACGATGCGCTGATTGCCAAGGTGCAGAAATGGCAGGCCGACGTTGCCGCCTTCGCAGAGGAAGAGACCGGCGTTTTCCCGCAGAAACGCGCGCAGATCAATGCAATTCAATCGCGCAAGGCCGACAAGGAAGGGGAAATCACCCGCCTGAAGCAGGATCTCACCAACCTACAGACTCAGCAGTCCGCCATCATCAGCGAGCCTGCGGAGCAGGCGCAGAAGAATGCAAACCTTGCCTCGGTCCGCACAAAAATCAACGCGGCGAAATCCGCGCTGAGCAGCGCTGAAAGCGCGCTCGCCTCGATTGAGGCGGAGCTCAAGGCGGCGAATGCCGGGCTCAAAGCGCTGCAGGATCAGATTGCCCTGAACGCGGTCTTTACGCCGGCCGAGATGGAGGTGCTCTCCCGCTTTATCCAGCAGGGCGCGTACACAGAGGAAAACATCACCCGGCAGGACAACATGAGCTATGAGGAAGTGCAGGCACAGGCGCTGGAGCTCTACAAAAAGGCGCAAAGCCTGCTGAACACCATCTCCACCCCGCGCTTTGAATATTCTGTAGAGACGGGCAGCTTCATTTTCCAGAAGGAGTTCGCCCATCTGACCAATCAGCTCCATTCCGGCTGCCTGATCGATATCCGGCTGTCTGAAGATGATATTGCAAGCCTCCTGCTGCTCGAAATGGCGGTGAATTACGACGGGCGCGGCCTCTCCCTCACCTTCGGCAACCGCTATAAGCTCAGCGACCCCAGCGCGCTCTTCAACGATCTCGTCGGCGGCTCCGTAGCCAAAACGGCGAGCACGGTGGAATACCTGCGCAACACCTTTGACTTCAAGCAGCAGCGCGATGAGCTCAGCGAGCTGCAAAAGCTTAAGGATGAATCGATCAACCTGACGCACAATATGGTCGTCAACGCGGACAACCAGGTTATGGTCATCGACGCCTCCGGCATCAGCGGCCGACGCGCGGTGGTGGACGAGGAATTCAACCCCACCGGGGCATTTGATCCGGAGGTTTTGAAGATCACGAATAACGCCATCGCCTTCTCAACGGACGATTTCCAGACGACGGAGACGGTGCTCGGCAAAAACCTGCTGCCCGACGGCGTGACCACGCCGGACGGGAAGAATTACATGTATGGCCTGAATGCGAAGCTGCTCATGGGCGATTTGATCATCGGCGAGAATCTGAAGGTGAGCGGAGAGATCGAAGGGCGGCTCATCAACGCGAAGGGCCTGACGGTGAACAACGGCGTGACGGACACGCTCAAGGTGGATGAAAACGGCGATGTATCGCTCAACGTCAAGAGCCTGAGTATCACGGGGAATCAGGTGGCGACGCAGGGGGATATAACAAGTGGATTAAACAGCCTGAAAATCGGCAGCCGAAATTATATCAAGGACAGCGTATCGCGTGTACAGACGTCTCCGAGTGGGGGCGATAACTATTTACATATGCGGTTGTGCACACTGGAACAAGGGACGCAGTACACCTTCAGCGTAGAAAAGATCGTCCGAGTATCCGGCACGGCAACACAGGTAGCTGTGTTGATCTATGACTTTCCGAACAATCACGCCGTCGCTACCTACCTCTTAAATATCTCGAACAGCAAGCAGCAAATTACTTTTACGTCCCCGAATGATGGCGATACAAATACGCTGATTATTTATGCAGGCGTAAACGGAAGTACAGCAGGTAACTCGATCCGATACGAAAAGATGAAGCTAGAAAAGGGATCCAAAGCCACCGATTGGACACCCGCCCCCGATGACCCTACCTATGGAGTGAACATGATCTTAAACTCTAAAAAGGAGGAAACTTCGAGCGCATACGGATTTGCCTGGAAGGAACTGACCGCACGATTGATTGCGGGACAAAAATATACCCTTTCATTCTGCGGTCATATTGATCAGCAGGCAAAAAATGATGGGAAATCATTGGCGTGTTATGTTTATCCGAGTGATTGGGATACATCAGGAAATACAACCTTAAACACTACATACGACAGCATAGCCACTGTCTCGTTCGTGCCCAGAAAAACGGACACTTGGCATTTTGCTGCCTATCTTTTCCCGAGCGGAGGCAGCCGCACCGGAAAGGCAACGCTGAAATGGTGCAAGCTCGAAGTGGGTGATCGCGCCACCGACTGGACACCGGCGCCGGAAGACCGGGCATACCTTGTCAACACCCTCTCCCCTACACAGGCGGACGGCATGTGGCTGGGAAGCGATGGAAAGCTGAATATCACGGCGACACAGATCAAGGCGGGAAAATTGCAGTCGAAGGATGGCAAGGTTTTTTTTGACCTCGACAACGGAGAACTGCGATCCAACAAATTAATTTCAAAGGGCAATGGAACGTACATGGAAATAACGCAGGGGATCTCAAACAATTCACTGGTCGGGGTGGTTAGTCCATCGGGACGTACAGTACTCGAAGCCTCGATTGATTCATCAGGAAATCTTGGCGTCAGCGGAAATGGATTTAACTGGTACGCATCTGATATGGACTTATCCATTAAATCAAAAGTGGGAGGAATGAGCTTCGGCGAATATAATAATGCGGAATTCGGAGTATATGACGAAGGTGGAGCGATGAATACTGGGCTCTACTTCCATAGAGGAATCTCAAACAAATTTGATTCGGCATATTTTATGATAAATACAAGTACTTACATAGCATACCATAGTGGAAACATACAATGCGGTTACGAAAAAATAATTCCATCGTACAATTCAAGTTTGGGACTATATGTAGGAAGCATGACTGTATATTTTTCTCCTAAATTTAAAGCGTCTCCTATTATTACAGTGACACCAGTCACAGGGGGACCGTATTCATGCATCGCGTCAATCACAGATGTAACCTCAAACAGTTTTAAAATCCAATTGCAACGCAAAAGCTCCGATGCTACCAGTGTGCATTGGATCGCCGTGGAGCCATGATAAGGAGTGATAAATTTGGCCTTTGTCAAAAACAATGTAGAAACCTGCTATGGATTTATCGTCCCAAACGCCTATTTAAAAGTCGCTCGTGTGGAGTTCAATCCGCGCCAAAAATTGTGGGACTATGCTGTATGCATCTACGCGAGCAAAGAAGCTGCGGTTGAGGGCAAAATCATCTGCGATTACTACAACAGCACATTGCCTTTGCAAATTGGCGGAGACTTGCCTGACATTCTCCGCATGATCTATGAGGATATCAAACTCAAAGCGCAGGATGCGGAAGCCCACCCCGAAATCGCGGCAAAATTCGCGGATTGTTCGGACGACGTGGACGAAGACCTTCCGTCCCCCTCCTACGCCGAGCTCGCTGCCGCAACTAACATTCTGATGGGAGGAAATGAGACATGAGCATCATTGACGAGGCCCGCACGATGCGGGCAAAATATGTATCTCTCGCGCAGAGCGCCCCGGATGAGCTGCTTTCATCCGGGGAGTATTTATCGGTTTTCGACCTGCTGACCGGGGATGGAAGCCTGATCCCCGCGCGCAGCGTCCGCCGTTTTGAGGGGAAGCTCTATCGCGCGAATGTGGACTGCTGGGATCGGGCGGACAACTGGCCTGACACAGCCCCCACCCTCTGGACTGGACTAACGCTCGACGAATGGCCGACGTGGGTACAGCCCACCGGCGCGCACGATGCTTACAGCATCGGCGACAAGGTCGCCTACAACGGCAAACGGTATATTTCGCAGATCGTCGGCAATACCACGGTCCCCGGTTCGGATGCGCGCTGGTGGAAGGAAGTAACGGCATAAAATCATCACACAACGGAGGAAAACAGCATGCAGGACTATCTCGTCAAACGCAAAGCGGAGCTCCAGCAGGAATATAACAATCTGATGCTTCAAAAATCCAATCTCAGCGGGCAGCTCAAAGCCTGCCGGGAGCGCATGGCGCAGCTGCGCGGCGCATTCGCCGAGCTGGAGGCGCTCGCCCGGATTCCAGCGGAATCCGGCAAATTGGAACAGCAGGCATAAAAGCAAACCGCCCCGGTACGTCCGGCGGATGTACCGGGATTTTCAAACAGATCTATCGTTTGAAAGAAACGGCCCCGTCCCGTTTCAAACGAAGCTTAAACGCTACGAAAGGGTGAATATCATTATGCGAACGCTCCATATCAATTTTACAAACAATACGGTTTCCTACCCGGATGGCGCCCTGGCCGGCCGCCGGGGCGAGCATCTGATGACCCAGCTCGTCATCAGCCTGCCGGAGGAGATGTGCATCCCGGAGATCGAATATTACCGGATCGCCTTCTGCCGCTATGGAAATGAGGAGCGGATCCTGACCAATCGGATCACGGATACCACCAGCGGCGACCGTGCTTACCGCTCCGGCAACACGATTTATTGCAAGCTCTGGCACGATATCACGGATGCACAAGGGCTCTTCTTCAATGTGGAGGGTTGTCAAGAAACGGATGGCGAGGAGGTACTGCTCTGCAAATCGCCGCGGGCGCGCCTTGGCTTTCAGGCCGCTGTATCTGGAGAGGAATCCTCTGCCAATACGCCCCTCTCCTCCCCGCGCGACGGCGTAAGCCCCACCGTCACCGTTTCCAGCGATACCGCTATGGAATACAAGCTCACGATCACCGATCAAAACGGCTCGATCACCACGCCCAACCTGATGGGACCGAGAGGACCAGAAGGAGGCATAACTCTTACGAGATACACTTACCCCCTGGATTGGGACTATATGCGTATAACAGATTCTATAGGGGGATTTTTGGGACACAAGATGTGGGCGACCATTGGAGGGGACAACCCTCCCCCAGCCGATCTATGGGATCGTGCCATTTCCATTCAGATATCTGCCATAGAGGGCTTCCTCATACTGACTGTTCCTGTCTTTGGGGCAAGCATTCCGGGAGTAGAATGTCCTCCGTTTGGTTTTATATTCGGCAGCACTGACGACAAAACTCAAAGAGAAATTATGATGACCGGAGATGAGTTTTTAGAGCTTGCCGCTCATCAATACGAAACAGAAGGTCAAGAGGCTTTTAAAAATAATTGGAATTATGCCTTTCACTCATTGATTGTGATCGCAGCTGATGAAATAGGGGAGGGTTAAGATGCATGCATCAGGCCAACCACGCCCTCTTTGTGCCCGCGCGTAAAGTGGTGAAAAATCTAACATCATGAAAGGAGACCATTTTTTGAACTGGGAACTTATCTTCAAAATCCTCATCACCGCCGGGCTCATCCTGCTCGGCGGGCTTTCTCTTTATTGGAAGCAAAATACCCGGCTCCAGCAGCAGGCCGGGCAGCTCATCGGCGAAGCGGAAAAAGCATTTCAGGATACCGCCAAAGCGGGTGGACAAAAATTCGAATGGGTCGTCGATGCTTTATATGCCATCCTGCCCGCGCCCGTACGTATCTTTTTCCCCCGGAGCGTAATCAGCTCCATCGTGCAGAACGCATTCGATGCGATTGAGCAGTACGCCAAAACACAGCTTGACCGGCTTCTTTTGGACAAAACCGGTTCATCCGCGGAATAGGCCGCCGACTCAGGAGGCGCATGTATGGATCCATTGGAATTATTGAAAACGGTCGGCGCGGCGGCCGGAAATATCGTGACGATCTCCGGCTGCCTTGCCCTTTGTATCCGGCCCATCCGGGAAAGGCTGGCACGCTTTATCCGGCGTGCCAGCCGAACGGATGAATCGGAAAAAAAAATCGCAGACATGTTTGCAATGCTTGAGCAGCACATTGAAGCAGATAAGGAAAAGATCGTCAGCAATGAGCTGCTCAAAAGGGCTTCTACAGAGCTTTTATACGACAGCCTCGACAAAATCTACCGCGATTATATCGGCGCGCCGGGGATTCCGCTCTCCGTGCGGCAAAGGCTTGTCAATCTCTATGCCGTCTATGCCGGACTCGGCGGCAACGGGCATGGGGAAATTATGTACCGTGAGCTCCTGGAGCTGCCGATTATCACGGAAAACACATCACAGTAGCCGGCCGCTGGCCGGTCATTGGAAAGGAAGGATCATCAGAATGGCAGCTACCATCTACATCGCCGCCGGGCATGGCGGCTCAGATCCCGGTGCGTGCGCCGGAGCTTATATTGAAAAAGTATTGACGCTGAAAACCGCACTTGCCTGCCGGGATTATCTGAAGGCTTACGACTGCGATATCATCATGGCCCGTACAGCGGATCAGGACTGTACGGTCGCCAGCAAGATGAAGGAAACCGAGAAAAAGCGGCCGTCCCTCGTGCTCGAAATCCACTATAACGCCGGTGGCGGGGAAGGATGCGAGGTCTATTACTGGTATCAGCATGCACCATCAAAGGCACTCGCACAGGCAGTGCTCTCCGAAATGACGAAGCTCGGCCAGAAGAGCCGTGGGATCAAGGAGAGCCGGCCGGACACGAAGTATAACTTCGGCATGTGCCGGCAGGCTTCCTGGACGAACATCCCCTCGATCCTCGGAGAATATGCCTTTGTGGATAATGCGAAGGATCAGGCGAAGATCAACACGGACGCGAAGCTGAAGGCGGTCGGCGAAGCGTATGCAAAAGCGGCAGCCGCATACCTGAAGCTGAAGAAAAAGGCCCCGGAACAGGAAAAGCCCGCTGAAAGCGCCGGAAAAGTCGACGCGGGCGATATTGTCCAGTTCACAGGAGGCCCTGTCTACGTTTCGTCCAGCGCCGTATCCGCTGCCTCCACACGAGGCGCGAGCAGATGCAGTGTGACCGCAATATCCCCCGGAAACAGGCACCCCTACCACCTGATCAGCCAGGATGGGAAGGGCGTATACGGATGGGTCGACGCGGAAACCGTCGGGCAAACCGGCGGGGCGGCCCCTGTTCAGCCGGCGAACCGGTATGAAGCAGGGCGGAAAATCACGCTTTCCAATGCCCCGCTTTATGCCTCTTCCACTGTAAAAAACGCTGCGCGCAGGCTCAGCGGCACATATTATCTCTATGACGGCAAAGCCTTCAGCGGGCGTTACCGCATCACCCCGCGCACGGATTTGGTGGGCAAGACGCCGGTGGCAAGCTATGTGACGGGCTATATCAGTCAAGCGGATATTTCCTGATTCATATTGTTATGGGCCCCTGCAATTGTTGATTGCAGGGGCCCTCCTTTTTATACTATGATTTATCAATGATGAAAAAAGGCCATTCCCATCACCTTTTCAAAACGGGGAAGGATCCCTTCACCCTTCTTTTTCAGATGACAATAGTTCTGGCACATATCATAGCCCGGAATCACGTTGCCTTCAATCAGAAGCGGACCATTTACACCGATCGCTACATCCCAGCCGACATAGCCCACCTGCGGCACCACCATTGCCGCTTTTTTGACCAGCTCCACAGCTTCCGGAAAATATGGCACCTGAAATCCAACAAACCTTGTCCCTGATTCCGGATGGCAGTCATAAAAACGCTCCTCCGCCTCGCAGAATGCATCATGAAAAATAAAGCCGTTCTCGTCGACCGGCGCATACATCCCACCGCTGCAGATATTGTCAATGCACTGCCCCTGGCCGCCGATGCGGATCAGCGCATACATGACATGGGGCTCGTCGTGCGCCAACAGCGTAACGAGCCGCAACGTATTAATCGAGCCCGGATGCAACCGTTCCATCTCAGAGCTCTGCCGGATGGTTTCCTCCACAAGATATTGCCCCTGCCCGCGAAGCGTCTGGTAAAGCGCCTTATCGTCGGGATAGTCGCTCACCCGAATATGGCTGACGCCTTTTCCGCCAAAGCTGTCGACCTCCTTTGCGAAAAAATCCTCCTTACCGCGCAGAAAATCAGCAAATGCTTCCAGATCCGCTGTGCGCAGATCGATCCATTGTCGCCCGAGAAAATCCTGAAACCGTTCATTGAACGCGCATTTCTGGTCAAAAAGATACGTATAAGCTTTATCATTGCTCGTGCGCACGAGCGAAAGGTTATCATCCATAGTCATAAAGGTTTTGCGCGCCTCGCCATGGATAAACGCAAAGCCAAACACTTTATAATCCAGATAGCCCACGCCGTAACGCATAGCGCACCAGAGCATATCTATTAAAATAAATATTTGCGGCGTATGAGATTCCCGGCCGACGGCATGGATCAGGCGGAACATCCGTTTTAAGCTCAGGGCACGCAATCTTCTGCAAAAGGTTTTAAACTTCATGTTACTTTTTCATCCACTTTCGGGTCTTTTTTGAATGAAACCCCCGCTTTCATCATGTACGAAAATAGGAGTGCTATACCGTGCAAAAATTGGCGAATTTTTTATCTTACGATAGATGACTTCATTATGACATGGAAAATGATTCTTATTCATCTAATACGTAAAATTACAAGTATTTTAACTATTTTGAAAGAAAAAAGTAATCTTTTGAAACCATTGTAACAAAAGGCCACCATCAATCCAGATAGAATTCCACCACACATCTCTATAAAGCATTTGCGAGCCACCAGTGTGGCTCGCATCAGTTTGTCGATCCAGTCTAAGAGAAGAAAAAGTGCACAAAAAAGCATGATTTCTGATTGGTTTCGTTACCGGCGCCACTGGGCGCTGTTGGGAGGCCGAGGCAGCATAGCGCTTTGCTCATTGCGTGGCTCGTGAGGGGATTTTTTCACCGCGTCTCGCGCGGT
>DAWDUP010000049.1:0-7557 GCA_052346825.1 Candidatus Fimivicinus sp.
CTGTAAAGCCTTGACCTGATTGGCGTTATGCTCCTCTAATGTTTTCGCCATATAGATCTTGCCGCTCTTATCGTGATAAAAATACAGATAGTTTGTTTTTTCCGGATATAAGGCTGCCTCAATCGCATCCACACCGGGATTGCAGATAGGCCCGGACGGAAGCTCGCTGCAAAGATAGGTATAATACCGGTTCCGATACGCCAGATATTCGCCGTCAGAAACATTTGGTTTGATATAACGATCCACATATGCGCCTGTGCTGTCACATTCCAGCTTCATCGACTTCTTGAGCCGGTTGTGTATGACGGAAGATACAAGCCCCATCTGCTCTTTGTTCGCCGCTTCCTTCTGGATGATGGAAGCAATCGTCACGATCTCGTCGACCGTCATCCCCAATTCTTTTGCACGCGCTTCATATTTGCTGTTGAATTTCTCTTGGAAATTGTCGAGGAAGCGCCGGATTGCATGTGTCTCGTTCTCTTCCACATAGAATTCATACGTATCCGGATACAGATACCCCTCCAGCTTACGAAAACGCTGATTTGCCTCCGGCAGGGACTTGATAAAGCTATATTCGTTGAAATTGACTGTCTGCATATTTTCATAAAATGCTTTTCGGTCGCAAATGCCGTATTTCTCGAGGCGCTCCACGATCTGATCGACCGTCCAGCCCTCCGGGAAAGTCAGTTTCTTGGTTTCCACCGTTTTGGGCGCGTCCTTGATCGCGTTGAGCATCCCCTCCACGCCCATCTTCTTGTTTAACTGATAAATACCGTTAAGGTACTTGATATCCTTCGCCTTTTTTCCGGTACCACGGTTACGCAGATTGTAAATCGTGTTGACGAAAAAGTTGCAGAAATGCGGATGGTGGATCAGGCCGTTATCCTGCAAAATCTGCAGAATATCCATCTGGGAAGCATTTTCCGGGATGGTAACGCTCGTCTTTGTATCACTGCCTGTCAAAGCGAGCACATCGTTGATACAGGAAAGCAAATAGAGGGAACTCGCAATGGAAATGATGAGAACCACACATAAGACGAGTGCCTTGGGGTTGGCAATTTTTTTCTTCTTTTTCACAGCTGTCCCTCCTTCCCCGGTTTTGATCACTTGTTGTCCGTTAACCTTTGGCTTATGTAAATTGGCAAAGCGGACAGCACGGTCCCTAGCTGATTTCTGCTCATCAATTGAAACCTTGAAATTTTTGACCAAATGTGTGCGGTTTATCTGGCTTTCATAAAAGCGATCCGCATCCTCACCGGTCAACGGGGGAGAATTTGTCTTATTTTCGGATGTATTCAAAGGCGACGTCTGATCAGGAGGTGCGCTTCCCTCAGAATAGGATGACTGTCTGTTTTGCTCCATATTGATAACCAATCCTTTCGCATCGGCGATTGAAACTCTATTAAAAAAGCCCGGATTCCCAATAGAAGTACGGGGCAATAAACGGCTTTAAAAGGGCCTCCACCGGGTACTGTCAATGCCTGTGAGTGTTTTCCTCTGCGTGACAATCAGATGAACCGGGCGGTCATAGCGGCCTGCGGGCAGGCTCTTAACCATACAATTGTCATAGCATAATCCCACTGTGCTTCCGCCAAAGCGGGCAAGGAAACGGTCGTAATACCCCTTTCCATAGCCCAGACGATATCCCTGATAATCAAAAGCCAGAGCGGGTACGATACATAGGCCCTTTGAAACATCATCCAGAAGAACGCTCTTGGCCGGATCAGGCTCTAAAACGCCAAACGTACCCGGAGAGAGTTCATCTAAGGAACGAATCAGATAAAACTCCATTTCCCGCGTACCGGGCACACAACGCGGAACGGCTATTCTTTTTCCGGCTCCGAGAGATTTTTCGATAAGGCGATGGGTATCCACCTCGATCGGCGTCGATACATAAGTGAGAATCAGCGAAGACTCGCGGTATTGCCATAAATTCATCACACGATTGAGGATTTTCTGATTCATTTCTTCCTTTACAGCTGGAGAAAGATTCAAACGCAGTTTTTTATAACGACTGCGCAATTCCGCCTTGAGCGGCCTGATATCCTGTCTCATCGGCACTGCAGGGATGCGCGGATCGCATCTGCCTTTTCCTGCCCGACAAACTCCGCGGCAATTGCCAGGCCAAAATCAACCGCAACACCCGCGCCGCGCCCGGTGATGATCTGGCCGTCCCTGCACACATAGCTGCCGCTGAGCTTTGCGCCGTACAGCTCCTGCTCCATGCCGGGGAAGCAGGTGGCCTCTCTTCCCTCCAGCAGCCCTTTATGTCCGAGAATAGACGGAGCGGCACAGATGGCGGCAATGATCCTGTCATGCGCCGCGGCATAGTCGATAAAAGCCTGAACCGTCTGCGATTTCTCCAAATTTAACGTTCCGGGCATTCCGCCGGGGAGGACAACCGCTTGTAAGGAGGCATCCGCAAGAGCCTGCGTATCTGCAAGATCGCAGTCTACGACGATTCCGTGCGCACCCGCTATTTTGGTTGAACCAATTCCAACCGTGCAAACCTCTAGCTCGGCGCGGCGGAGCATGTCCACTGTGGCAACCGCCTCCACCTCTTCAAAACCATTTGCAAAGAAAACATAAATCATCTCAATTCCTCCATCCTCTTATCCAAGTGAAAGCCCCAGATAAGCATTTTGCAGTGTCTGCGGCAACCGTGCCGCCCTCGGGGAAACCGGGCGAAGCATACCATATGCGCGCTTTTCCGCCCGATTCGGAAACGGCAGCAGCCCAACGGGGCAGCGCAGAGAAAATATATGCGCATCCGATTCCTTCATCAGCGCAGAAAAAATGGAATCGACTGCTCCCCTGGAAATTAACAGCTCCTGTACACAACAGACATCGTCCTGCTGATCAAACAAACAATACCCCTGCTGTTCCCCTGAGCGAACGCCTATTGCACTTCCGCCGGAAAATTCGTGCTCTTCGAGCGCATATTCGAGCGCGGCAGCATCCCAGGCAAGATGATCCCGGGTTTGAAGTACCGTGCGCCGGATCTCCGTCATCTCCGGCACAGCAAGCGGGGAGCCGGAGGCAGCACTGCCCGCGGCAAGCTGGCCCATCTCCTGCCGGGAAAGCTGCAGCGTTTCGCAGAAAAAAGCATTTTGAAAGCCGCAGCCCGCATAGTAGCGGAACAAGCCCTGAGAAGCAGGAACTAGAGCAATGCCATCCGCGCCTTCCTCTGCGGCGGAGCGCGCCGCAAAATCAATCAGACGGTGCATCACCCCCTGGCCCCGGAACGATGGCGCAGTACAAGCCGCATAAAGATACCTGACGGCATAGCGCTTGCCTGCATGCTGAAGCTGCGCATCCAATAGGAAAAGCATGGATACGGGACGTCCCTCCCATTCAAAGAGAAAGGTCTCTTGCGGAGAAAACCGCCGTTTAAAGAAAAAAGAGATATACGCCCTGCTGTCCCCAAAGGACGTTTCCCACAGCTCCATTAGAAGCGGGATATCCTCCCGCCGCGCACGGCGGATCACAGATCCCCCCGATAAATGGCTTCCTGTTTTTCAAGCAGGATTGCCGGATAATAGGAGAGCTTCGCCTTGCGCAGGCCTTCTTCTCCCATATCCTCCTCTCGGTTGACAAAAACATATTTGCTCAATGCATTTGCCGCAAATTCCCGATTGATGATCGGATATGCGCCACGCACATCGGCGAACGCCTTTTCAATATGGGTGCAGAAGGTATTGTCCGTCAACTCTTCGCCAACAGTATAGGCGACAACCCTGCCATCTGCACGGATCAGGCCACCGATAAAGCCCAATTCAAAATAGTGATCAAA
The DNA here is from genome assembly GCA_052346825.1 of Candidatus Fimivicinus sp. GTDB lineage: Bacteria > Bacillota > Clostridia > Oscillospirales > Acutalibacteraceae > Fimivicinus. The sequence continues at coordinate 3,794 of DAWDUP010000049.1, forward strand.
GGCCCTGTGAATTGCGGCAAGCTCCTCGCTGATCCCCTCCGGATTTTTGCTCAGATTCTCCCGTTCCCACTCGGCATTCATGCGCATGCAATCGTCGATATTGGCCGTCGTAATCGGCTCGTAATGCCAATCGTAGGTTTTCTGGAAATAGGCGATGTGATTGCGCTTGCCATGGTATTTCCGCCCGGCGAGAGAGATCAGGTCCTGCGTATTGTAGATATAATCAAAGCCATCGCGGTATGGCTGGTATTCGAAGGCTCCCGGCAGAATCTCTTCAAGCGCCGCCTGGTCTTCCTTTGTCACACCATGTAGCCGAAAGGGATGCCCGCTCCCATGCGCGTCGTCAAGCATCGCTTCGATGACCTTTTTAAGGTCCCCGCGACCCGCAGGAAACACATAGGACGGCTTGGAACCAGTGCTTTTAGAAACAAAAAAATCATCAAAACGGGTAATTTTACTGCTGTAAATTGGATTCCAGATATAGAGGTTTCCGAAGGTATATTCACAGCCCTGAAACTGGGAATAAGAAAACAATTCTTTCACCCAGTTTTTATCCTCCATACGAGGTGACTGGAATGTCAGCATGAAAGCATCTCCTTTTTCACACAAGAAAAAATCTGCCGCGCCACTTCCGTCTCCTCCAAAAGCTCGCCCGCGCAGGAACAATCGATCCGGCAAAAATGCAGCTTTTCACAGGCATAGAGAGCTGCCTCACGGCAGGTCCGCAAATAGCGGATATTCCCCTCGTGTATGTCCTTTTTCTGCTCGTCACCCTCATAACGGTTTGACAAAAGCTGCTGCGATACCTCCACAGGTACATCCAGATACAAAACCAGATCAGGCTCCGGAATTCCCAGCTTTTCATATTCAAAATCCCGCAGCCACGCAAGATACCTATCCCATTCCGCCTGGGGCAGCTTCACCATCTGATAGAGTACATTGGAAGTGGTGTAGCGATCAGCCAGAATCAGCTTTCCCGCCTCATAATCCGCCTTCCAATGGCGTGTAAAGCTTGCAAAGCGGTCCACTGCATAAAAAGCGGATGCCGCATAGGCATTCACATCTCCCGGTTCGCGTCCGAAATCGCCGTTGAGATACATTTGCACCAAGGTGCTCGAAGGGTCGTCATAATCGGGCAATTTAATCTGCCGGAGGGATACCCCCGCCTGCTCGAGAGAGGCTCGCAGCCGTGCGACCTGCGTCGTTTTTCCGCAGCCGTCTAATCCCTCTACGACCAAAAGTTTTCCTGACATGCCATCATCCTTCATGATTGAATGAGATTTATTATACCAAATTTCGCCCTAAAGTTCAAACTCCAGTTGTTTCTCAAAATCAGTAGGTCAAAATAATGGCGTGCAAAATCAGCGTTTCATCCGTTGTCCGGTTTGCAATGGAATGCTTTTGGCCTCCCAGACAGATGCAGGCGTCGCCCGGATACAGAAGCGCTTGCTTTCCGTTGTCATTATAAGTTGCCGTACCCTGTATGATATAAAAGACCTCTTCTTCGTTTTCATGCACATGCTCGCCGATGGAGCAACCGGGCTCAAGCGTGATGGTCGCAATCATTCGCGATTTGCCCTGATATTCTCCCGTCTCTAAAAGATTGGTAACTATAGCCTGTCCATCACCACCGCGCATCTGCGTTTTTACCGTTTGGTTCATCTCTTCAGCACGTTTGATCATAAAGCAATTCTCCTCTCAGTATGCTTTTATTCTCTGTCTATTATACCATCCGTTCTCCGTTTGACAATATCCGCAACGCATTTCCCCAATTGCTGCGCATGTGAGGCGGCAATTTGCGTACTCAATGAAAATATGATAGAATAAAATAGATTTACACTTCACAAGAGGAGGCCCTTTATGGAAAATAAGCACCTGCAGCCGCAAGCCGTTATCCTCAGCATGACGAAGGATGGGGAAAAGCTATGCGCGGCCGGCGGTCGAATCTCGACGCAGCCCGGTGACGCGATGGAAATATGGGATCATTCGCAGGATAATGAAAAAAACACCCGCCTGATCCAGAAGGTCACACGCTCCGGGCACAATTCCGTGGTGGAGCACGCCTGCTTCCATTTGGCCTTCCAAAATGTATCTGCTATGGTAGAACAATTTATGATTGAATTCCGCCTTGCGTCCTTCATCGTCAAATCCCGCCGCTATGTGGATTTCAGCACGGCGGGCTACTACATGCCGGACGGCCTGGATAAGGCGCTGCAAAAGACGTATACAGCGCATATGGAATCCCTGTTTGCCGATTATCAATATCTGATCGAGCACGATATCCCCAAGGAGGATGCGCGGTTCATCCTCCCCTATTGCTTCTGCAGCAATTTTTATTGTACGCTCAATGGCCGCGAGCTGCTGCACGTCCTGCGTGCGATGCTGTATGGACGCGGCAGAAATTTCCCAGAGCTTGTCAAGCTCGGCCAGCAGCTTAAGGAGCAGGCACAGAAGCTCGCTCCCGGCATTTTGGCCGCGCTCGACGAGGCACAGGGGCCAATTCCAGACGTACCGAACCTCTCAGACATTACCGACCTGCCTGAGGGCGCACAGGTAATGCCGCACGATTTTCAGTTTATCGAGCTTTTGGCGGCAACGCCAAAAGCAGCCCAATGTGTGGCGCACACCGCGCTCATTCAGGGAACACAGCTCTCCGGCGATGAGATCAACAGGATTCTGTCCGATGCTGAAAGCCGCACGCAAATCATCCAACGGATCGTTGCCTGTGCGCGCCCGCGGGCGCTGGAAAACATCAGCTTTACCTTCCGGCTCAACGGCGTTTCCCTTCCCTGCATCACACATATTGTGCGGCACCGCATGCAGTCCGTCATGATCCCGGCGCTCACCCAGACGGACCGCACACACAAAATCATCCCGCCGTCCGTGCGTCAGGACGGCGAATGCCTTGCCCGCTATGAGGATGCTTTCCGCCGCAACGCTTCCCTTTATCAGAAGCTGCGCGGTGAAGGCATTTCCGAAGAGACGCTCATCTATTTCCTGCTCAGCGGCAACACGCTCGACGTGGTTACAACGATGAACGCGCGCGAGCTGCTCCTGTTTTTGCGCCTTCGCACCTGCAACCGCGCGCAGTGGGAAATCCGTATCTATGCAGATGAGATGCTTCGCCTGCTGCGGGAAACAGAGCCGGAGATTTTTCAGCATTTCGGACCAAGCTGCTTTGTCACCGGCAAATGCCCGGAAGGGCGCTTAAGCTGCGGTAAGATGAAAGAGGTCTGCGAAAAATATCGGCCAAACCAAACGGTTTGACCGATGATAGACCATAGATGACAGTTTTCAGCTTTCCAATTTGAGAATGTATTTTTCATGCATTTCGGATGAAAACCGCAGAGCTTCATTTTTCACTTTCTCAATCAAAAAGGCCATCAAAACATCCTTTTTTTCGCCTGCGCGGCTCCGGAGCAGGCCGGTCGAAACAGACAAGAATCGTCTCTTCTCCGATCACCTGAATATCTTTCCATGGAATGCAGATATCGCTGTCCCGTCCGCAAAGGCCGCACCATCGGGCCCGACCGCATACAATGATGGCGCACAGCTGGCCCGTGCAGGTGTCGATTTCCACATCGCAGACGTTGCCCAAGCGGCAGCCATCCTTCACACAAATAACCTCTTTCGCCCGTAAGTCCGTAATCCGGCAATTCATACGGCGAATCACCTCCCTTTATGGAGTATATTCAGCCCTGTGGCCGGGAAGAAGCAAAAAGAAAACAAAAGCTCGGGCAATCCGTTTCAAAAATTGATCAGGA
>DAWDUP010000049.1:7567-8478 GCA_052346825.1 Candidatus Fimivicinus sp.
GTTTCTTTTGAAAATCGTTGTTTTGGACGGATATACCACCAATCCCAGAGATCTGGACTGGGGCTTTTTAACGCAATTCGGGGAATGCACGATTTATGACCGCACGCCCCGCGCACTGACGGTAGAGCGCGCAAAGGATGCCGAGATCGTCGTTACCAATAAAGTTGTGCTTGACCGCGAAGTTCTCGAACAGCTTCCAAAATTACAGTTTATTGAGCTGCTCTCCACTGGCTATAATGTCGTCGACTGCGACTGTGCACGGGAACGCGGGATTCCTGTGTCCAACATTCCGGCCTACAGCACCGACGCGGTCGCACAGCTTGTCTTCGCTTTTATCCTCGAATTCTGCAATCATGTATCTGTTCATAATGAGGCTGTCAAATCTGGTGAATGGACCAATTGCCCAGACTTCTGCTTCTGGAAGACCGGTCTGACGGAACTCGGCGGGAAAACGCTCGGCATTATCGGTTTCGGCAGGATCGGCCAAAGGGTATCGGAAATCGCGTTGGCCTTTGGCATGCGCGTGCTCGCCTATACGCCGCATCCGAAGCATTTGGGTATGGGCCCCGGCTTCTCCTGGGCTTCTCTGGACGAGGTGATCACCGAATCTGACTTTATAACGCTCCATTGCCCGCTTACCCCACAGACTGAGCGTATGGTGAATTGGGATTTTTTACAAAAGATGAAGCCATCCGCCTATCTAATCAACACTTCGCGCGGGCCTGTCGTAGATGAGGCAGCTCTGGCACAAGCGCTCAATACCGGTGCGCTTGCAGGCGCGGGCGTCGACGTCCTTTCCACAGAGCCGCCAAAGGCCGACAATCCGCTGCTCACTGCAAAAAACTGCATGATTACGCCGCATATTGCATGGGCTGGCTATGAAACGCGCGGCCGGTTGCTGCAAATCTGCA
>DAWDUP010000049.1:8488-9935 GCA_052346825.1 Candidatus Fimivicinus sp.
AATAAGGCTGTTCAGACCTTGTGCTGAGCGGCTTTTTGCGTCTTTTCTTTTGCAAAGAGCCACCCAAAATCGATGAAAAGGAGCGTTTCACATGGCAGGTAAAACGACAAATAAGGATCACCCGTTCAACTGTGCCGCCTATTATACAATCACGTCCAAGCTCAGCGGGAAGGCAGTCACAGCATGTGGAGACACAGATGTGCGCATGTTTGCGCCGACAGGAGAAGACAATCAGCAGTGGAAGCCAGTGGAAGTAGCGCCCGGCGTTTATCAGCTGCTTTCCAAAGCGACCGGCAAGGCGCTGGACATCATTCTGGCGGGTGAAAACGATGGTGCCCAGCTGCACCAGTGGGAGAATATTTCCGCGCCTACGCAGAGCTGGAAGCTGGAGCAGGCACAGGACGGCTGCTATAAGCTCAAATCTGCTGTGTCCGGCAAGTGTCTTGATATCGTCGATATCTCTCTGCTGGACGATGCGCGCCTACAGATCTGGGAGGATCTCGACGGAGACAACCAGAAATGGGTGCTGAATGCCTTGCCAGTGCCGAAGCCTGCAAGGAAACCGCGCGCGCCGAAGAAGAAAAGCGACATTAAAGCGGAATCCACCGAAAAACTGACAAAAGAAGCCCAAACGGCTCCCATTAAAAATTCTGCTACAAAAGAGAAAACCACCAATGCTGCAGAAAATAAAATCCCACAGGCAAAAAAGACGACTGCCAAGATAGAAAACACGGCCGAAAAAAAAGAAACTGCTCCTCAAAAAACTGCCTCGGGAGCAGCGGCAAAGACTGTTCCCGCAAAGAAATAAGAGGAAAAACGCAATAAAAATAATCACCAGTTGATTGTATTTGGATAGTATTGCGTGTCTTCTATCGAAATAAGAACAATTGATTTTGCTAAACCGTACAAAATCGATATGCCGCCCGCCGTATATGGAATACAGCGAACGGCATTTTTTCTATCGTACAGGAAACTGCCGCAATCGTTTTGCGGCAATTCCTCCAACATTTCCAATTCCGCCCGGTCAATCCCTGCGCAGGGCTTCGATCGGCGGCATCTTCGCAGCCTTACGGGCTGGATAAATGCCGAAGAAGATGCCAATCGCGCTCGAGAAACCGACCGATATCAGGATCGTACTGAACTTCACGCCCATGGGGATATCCATGATGTACGAGACGACGGCGGCTCCTGATATGCCGAGAATCATTCCGATGATCCCGCCAATCAGGCACAAAATAACTGACTCGGTCAGGAACTGAAACAAAATCGTCCGGGTCCGCGCACCGAGCGCCTTGCGGATGCCAATCTCCCGCGTCCGCTCGCTGACGGAAACATACATGATATTCATAACGCCGATACCACCAACGACCAGGGAAATGGCGCTGACTGCTGCGATAAATGTAGTGAAGACATTGATGACCTTGTCGAGCAGTTCAATATAGGTGGC
>DAWDUP010000049.1:9945-14470 GCA_052346825.1 Candidatus Fimivicinus sp.
TAGGTGGCCATATTGGTCACGGTATAGGCCTCACGGTCAAAATTATTGTGACGCGCCTGAAGGATATTCTTCGCTGCGTTGCCTGCGGCGTCAAGCTGGTTTTCATCCTTGGCGGAAAGATAGACCATGTTATAACGGCCTGTCGACCCCATCAGGGAGGCAACCACCGGAGCGGGTGCTACCACATAGCACATATTTCCCATGGTATTGCTCATCTGCGACATCTGCTCCATCATCGCCTCGTTGTCCATCCCGCCCATCATGGCGGAAACGTCCATCACACCGATGATCCGCAGTCTGACGGTCTTATCATTGACCGTTACCTCGATATATTCGCCGACGACGTTTTCATAACCGTACAAACTCTTCGCACTCATGCCGTCGATGACGCACACATTGCGCGCCGCGGCATACTCTTCCTCGGTGAACATTCGCCCATAGCTTGCAGACAGCTTCGAAATCTGCTCCATATCAGGGGAGCAGCCCACGGGGAAGCACATGCCGCTTTCACTCCCGGCACGGAAGGTCCCCATGCCAAGCATAAAGGGAGAGACATAATCGATACTGTCCTGCCCTTTCATCGCCTTGAGGTCATCGTCTGTGATATAGTCGCTGGAAGAACTGTTTTTTTGATTGACCTGAATGGTGATCGCGCTCTGGCCCATATCCTGAATCATTCCCACGATATAGTCCCGCCCGCCGTTGCCGACCGTGATAATCGCAATGACGGAGGCGACGCCGATGATAATACCGAGCATCGTGAGCAGGGACCGCAGGAGATTGGTGCGGATGCTGAAAATCGCAATCCGGATATTTTCCTTGATATTCAAAGCCTACCGCCTCCACCCTAATTGTTTTGGGAGGAGGAGACGCTCTCACCCTCTTCTTGTATGGTCACGCGTGCGCCATCCATCAGAGTCTTGGACGGGCTCTTAACGATCTGGTCTCCCACAGAAACGCCGGAAATGATTTGATACATCGTATCGGAGACAAGCCCCGTTTCCACCTTCTTTTTCGACACGGTCTTCTCTTCTTTATTATAAACAAAGACGTATTTTTGACCTTCTTCAACCATCAGGGATTCCAGCGGAATGAGCGTTGCGCCCTTCGCTTCGTCCGTCTGGATGGATACGTCCACGTCCACGCCGATGATGACGCTGGCATCCGGGTTATTGATCTTTACCTTAGCAGGAATGCTGCTGGACGTTCCCACACCGGTCAGAGTCCCCGCAAGAGAACTCAGGTCGAGCCCGCCGCCGGAGGATGCGACCGGACTGATGAAGGAAACCTCGCCGCTCAACTCTCCGCTTGCCGTGGTGATCACAGCCGGCATTCCGGTCTTGATCTTGAGCACGTCGTATTTATCGAGTGAAAAGGATGCGTAAAACTGGCCGTAATTTTCTACGGTCATACCGACATTTGCGCCCGTCCCAAGGGACGTGAGCGTGTTGAGCAGGCTGTTGATATCCGTACCGCCGGAAATAGCCTTCAGAATCGCGGACATATCCAGAGAGCTGGAGGATGAGGACGCGCCACCGCCCTGATAAGTCTCGCCCGCCTTGATATTGACCGCCGTGACGACACCATCATCCTGCGCAACCCAGCCACTCTTTAGGCTGGCAATCATTGATTCCATCTCATCGAGCGACTTCTTGCTCGCGTCGACCACCAGCTTATAAGTGCTGGAAAGCGTATTGCTTTGCTGGGCTTCCAGCGTCGTTTTCTGAATCTTGAGCTGGGCGAGATCCATCTGCGCCTGAATCAGCTCCGTCGAAGAGGAGCCCGCCAGCGCAGACATATCAAAGCCGTTGTTGGCCATCTGGGTGAGCTGTTCCATCAGCTTCTGAATCTGGGCAGCCGACCCGTTGGCCCCGATCAGCTTATCGACAATGGCCTGAATCTGGCCCTGCAGCGTGTTCGGTGTGGTTGTGGCCTCCGTCGTCTCCTTCTGCGCAGAGGTGGCGGACTGCGTCGTCTTATTCGCATTTGCCTCCTTTGTAAGCTTCTCAATCTTCGCTTCGAGCGCCTTAATCTCCTTGTTGACCTGCGGCAGCTTGGTTTTCGCCTCGCTCGCCGCCGTCAGGGAATTGTTGTAGGTCTTGAGTGCCTCGTTATATGCTGTGCGCCGCTCGCTGAGCTTGCCGGACAGGGAGGATGCGTCGAAGGTCGCCAGCACGTCTCCCTTTTTGACGTGATCGCCAACCTTTACATTAACAGAGAGAACCTTTGTCCCCTCGAGCAGGTTGAAATTCGTCTGATTGTCGGATTCGACCGTCCCGGTGGCGATCAGCTCCTGCTGAATGTCGCCCTGCTGCACGCTGACGAGCGTCACGGGCGTGCCCGGCTCAGGCCGGACCAGAAAATAGATCAACAGTGCCACTGCGACCACAATGGCGACCGCGCCTACAATCACAGCCGTCTTCTTCCCTTTGGAAAGTGCTTTGAATTTTTCCAACTCTCTCACCGCTTTCAAATACTGGAGGCAGCTGCGGGATTTTAATTGTGTTTTTATACACACTGTCGCTTATCTCCGCAGAATACTACTTCTCAGCTTACCGAAAAACAAATAAAAATGCTGTTGCTTTCTGTAAACAATTTATGAACTATTTATGTCCGATGTCCTTACGATAATGCGCTCCCTCGAAATGAATGCGACGCACACCGTCATAGGCCTTTTGCAGCGCTGCTGCGAGCGTATTGCCGCACGCTGTGACACCGAGCACGCGGCCACCCGCCGTGAAAAATTTTTCATCTTTGTACGAGGTGCCCGCGTGATAAACCGTGACGCCGGGGATCTGCCCATTGTCGTCCAGACCTGTGATCTCCAGGCCCTTCGGATAGGATTTGGGATAGCCGCCAGACGCCATGACGACGCAGGCGCAGGCATTGTCCTCCCATTCGATACCCTGCTGCGCAAGCGTACCATTTACCACTGCCTCGACGATATCGATCAACGGCGTTTTCAGCCGGGGCAGGACGACCTGCGTCTCCGGATCGCCGAAGCGTGAATTGTATTCGATAACTTTGGGCCCATCAGGCGTCAGCATCAGGCCAAAATAGAGGCAACCCTTGAAGGGCCTCCCCTCCTGCCGCATTGCGCGGACGGTTGGCAAAAAGATTTCCTCCATGCAGCGCTCCGCAATCTCCGCCGTGTAATAGGGATTGGGGCTGATCGTGCCCATACCGCCCGTATTGGGGCCTTTGTCGCCGTCGTAGGCGCGCTTATGGTCCATCGAGGATACCATGGGCTTCACCGTTTCGCCGTCCGTAAACGCCAGCACGGAGACCTCCGGGCCGGTCAGGAATTCCTCTACGACCACGCGGTTGCCAGACTCGCCGAAGATTTTATCCTCCATCATCGAGTGCAGGGCATCCCTTGCCTCCACCTCGTTCTGCGCGATGACGACACCCTTGCCGAGCGCAAGGCCGTCCGCCTTGATCACGGCAGGCCAGGCATTCTGCTCCAAAATATAGGCAAGGGCCTTTTCCGGCGCATCGAAAACCTCGTAGCGAGCGGTAGGGATGCCATACTTTTTCATCAAGTTCTTGGAAAAGACTTTGCTGCTTTCAATTTCTGCCGCCAGCTTGGAAGGGCCGAATGCACGAATTCCCTCTGCCTCCAGGGCATCCACCATGCCCGCCGCCAGTGGGTCATCCGGCGCAACAAAGACCAGATCGATCTGATGCGCTTTGCTGAAGGCGACAACACTGCCGATATCCATCGCAGAGATTGCAACGCACTGGGCGTCGCGTGAAATGCCGCCATTACCGGGCGCGCAGTAAATTGTTTCCACACGCGGGCTTTCCTTTAGCTTACGAATGAGCGCATGCTCGCGCCCGCCGCCGCCGATCATTAGAAGTTTCATTGTATTCCTCCTGCATAATGAATAGGTTCAAATGGCTTTTCAGTTGACGAACTCCAGATACCGGAAAACGGTATCTGGAGCCTTGAAACAGCTTGTCTTTTAATGGTGGAACAGGCGAATGCCCGTAAACGCCATCGCCATTTGAAAGCGGTTGCAGGTGTCGATCACGTTGTCATCCCGGATCGAGCCGCCGGGCTGGGCGATATACTGCACGCCGCTGCGGTGAGCGCGCTCGATATTGTCGCCAAACGGGAAGAATGCGTCCGAGCCGAGGGCGACGCCGTCGAGCGTTTTCAGCCACTCCTGCCGCTCCTCCCGGGTGAGCGGCTCAGGCTTCACCGTGAAGAACTGCTCCCATACGCCATCCGCCAGCACATCCATATAGTCGTCGGAGATATAGACATCGATCGTATTGTCGCGATCCGGGCGGCGAATATTTTCCACAAAGGGGAGCGCGAGCACCTTCGGATGCTGGCGCAGGTACCAGTTGTCCGCCTTATTGCCGGCAAGCCTCGTGCAGTGCACGCGGGATTGCTGGCCAGCACCGACGCCGATGGCCTGCCCATCCTTAACATAGCAGACAGAATTCGACTGCGTATATTTCAGCGTAATCAGCGAAATGATCAGGTCACGCTTTGCCTGGGCAGGGAGCATCTTAT
>DAWDUP010000050.1:0-639 GCA_052346825.1 Candidatus Fimivicinus sp.
TTTGAGCGGCGTTTCTCCCTCAAAGCTGTCCGCAATTACCTTTGATAACAGTTCGGGGGCTTCCAATGCCACATTGATAGCCACTAATGCACCGCCACTACTCCCGATCATATTCACATTTGCATATTCCTTTTCTTTTAAAAAAGTAATGACTTGTTGTGCTTCATCAAATCATAAATCAGCCGGAAACTCTGTGAGCCTATCTGATTTCCCATGCCCTAAAAAGTCAATCAAAATCACTTTGAAATGCTCTTTGTATTTCTCGGCAATTTCTAAAAACATATTTGAAGAAGCGGTATTGCCATGTAAAAAGATAAGCGGTTCGCCCTGTCCATATTCCTCATAAAAGACTGACTTGCCTTGATACTGGAAATATGCCATGCTTACACCTGCCTCTCTTTTTGCACCATGAAATTTTCATAGCAATTCCAACGCTCGTTTATAGAGGGGGTCAAGGTCACAACCGCAACTGCCACACTCTTTATCTGCCTGTTTGATTGCTGATATGAGGGCTTCCGTATCTCGTTTACCGGCTAACCATGCTTGCGCCGGGATTGCAATTAAGTCCCAACCGGATGCTTTGAATTTCTCCATAATTGCTTCCAATTCTTCCATGTTCAAATTTCCTCCTTTTTCGTA
>DAWDUP010000050.1:649-4843 GCA_052346825.1 Candidatus Fimivicinus sp.
CTGGAATCTATAGATTTTAGCCTATCTTCAAACTGAACACAATAAAAACCAAAATCAATCAAAAAATTTCCCTTTATGAAAATTTTCATTTCCAAGTTTCTTTGCCGTCAGCCTAAACATAACGCAACCATCTGGGCATACAATATCCTTGTTATATTTACCATTTCCTCCGATGTTCTCTAAATCTCCGCCGCTTCTGACCGCCTCCATGATCGGGAACATAATCATCATTACTTTGGAGCAAATACCCTGCCCATCTGTATTTACAGGACAGCCATAGGTACAGGTATACGTATCTCCGACTTCCTCGCCGTTTCGGCAATACCGCTCTGTGTGATCACTGCGAAGAAATCCTGTTACCTCAATTTTAAATTCATATTCCTCATCATACCATTTTTTCATGATTACCCTCCAATTTTTGAATTTCTCGCTGATTTTATTATACCATTTTTTTGTAAACATTTCTATCCCCATTCGACAAGACTGGATAGTGACGTTTCATTCTTCAATACCTTGACTTTTTATAAAAAAATCACCGGGGCATTGCCCCAGGGTGTTATATTCGAGCCCTTCCATATATGCAAAGAGCTGTATCGTAAATTCATTCACAGTCAGCCGATTCGGATTTGCAATTGTATAACCAGTTTATTTCTGCTTTTTCGAAGCAGAGCTTTCGTGCAAAATCTTTCTGAATTGCTTCTATATCGATAGTTGGGGATTACGCATGAATGGTTGCTCATTTCACCTGGAAAGGCAGAAAAAACGGCCGGTGTAACACCAGCCGTTTTTTCCAAAATTGAGGGGTTGCTTTGAGGAGGGGTAGAGCATGTGCTCAGTCGATACTCGGTGCGGCTCCTTTCTCTGTCGAACACAGCTTTATTATAACCGTGGTCTCGGTTTTTTTTGTTACGCGGCTATGAATTTTCCTTGAACAATCCTGAGCTTTCTTGTGAACAAACATCTAATATGACCAATTCATCTAAAAAATGCACCATAAAAAAGCGCAAACAAATGTTTGCTTTTTTGAAAATACTATGTTATAATAACTCAACGAAACAAAATGAAATCAATAACTCCAACTGGTTTGGAGCCCACTGAAGCCGCAATTGAGGGCTTCGCAAGCTCACTCTTGTGGCCTTCGCCGCCCACTGCACAGTGCACCATGGGTATTGCAATTGCATGAAAATACATCTGAAAGAATTACAACCTTGCTTTATCATATTGGAGGGGACTGCGATGGACCATATCAACGACACACAGCAGCGAATTTATGAATATTTGATGGAACGTTCGCAGGACGGGGTCCCGCCCTCCGTGCGGGAGATTGGCGCCGCCGTGGGCCTTAAATCCACCTCTTCGGTGCAGGCGAATCTCGATGCACTCGAGGCTGCGGGCTATATCACGCGCGACCCTATGCTCAAGCGCTCCATTCGGATTAACGGACAGGCGGAAAATGTGACGCACGTCCCCCTGCTCGGCACGGTTACGGCGGGCCAGCCAATCCTGGCGGTTGAGCAGATTGAGAGCTATCTCCCCTATACGGGCCATATTTCGCGGGATAAACCGTTGTTCGCACTGCATGTGCGTGGAGAAAGTATGATCAATGCCGGTATTCTCGACGGCGATATCGTAGTGGTCGAGCAGACGCCCGTTGCCCGCAATGGAGAGATCGTCGTGGCAATGCTGGAGGACGAGGCAACGGTCAAGCGCTTCTATAAAGAGGATGGCCATTTCCGGCTGCAGCCGGAGAACGACGCCTTTGAGCCGATCATTGTCAACGAGGTCGCGATTCTCGGCAAGGTGATCGCACTGCTGCGCTATTATTGATCGATCATAAAAAGGCGCCAGCTACGTGGAAGGGTTCTTCTGCAGAGTCGATATTTGTGTATTAGAACAGCCTGCGATTGCGTTTTCACAATCTGCAATGATAGACGAAATCAGGCCGCTGTGATATGCACTTATGCGAGAGGGATGAGAGCAACTCCGGACCCGCAGGTAATATGCGGAAAGGGATGAAGTTGATCAATTTTATTCCGGATGCACACAGCGAACCGAGAGAACGCCCTAGGAGAATTGACCTTTTCGCATATCCGTGGATTTGGCTGACAAACCGCCAGGCACTTTTGGTTGCTAGAGGTGGGCACGCAGGTGCTGGAAGCGGAAAGGCCGGATAGCTTCCAGTTTTTAGCCATTCTTTCTCGTCTTTTTTGTGCCCAATTTCATGGGCACTCTTTTTTTATGTCTTAGGAAGTGTGAGGCACTTTTCTATGACATAAGAAGGGCCGCAAAAACATAGCGTTTAAGCGGCTTTCCAATATTTCAAGCAAAAGCCCTTGCTTCCACATCAATTAAAAGGATAACATAGCTCTATCATGCAAAGGAGCTGGCGGCTATCTCTTTGTTACGAAGCGATACGCAACAAAGCTTCCTTGATCCCCACATGGATGAAAGAGCTGCATACCGTGTGCGAATACTAAAGGCCTTCGGCCGTTTTTCATGTATCCTCTGTGCTGTCCAGAGCAGCAGCCTGCGCACAGCAGTCTCTGCAGAGAGAAATCCCGTGCATCTTAGTGAGCGGACCAGACGCTCCGCAGAAAAAACAGGTAGAATTGAGCTTTTTCAGCAGGACAGAGCCATCCTCCTGTCGCAGAAACTCAAGCCTGGCATTTTGTGAAATATCAAAATCCTTGCGCAGCTGAATCGGGAGAAAAATGCCTCCCCGTTTATCCACTTTGCATACGACGCTCTTGGAAGAGGCCATGAGCAATCCTCCTTGTTTGTAAACTCCACCGGCCTAATGCGGTTCACCGCTGATTCTGTGCGGCGCCTTTCTGCCGAAGCTCCGCGCGGCATTTGGCACAGACGGGAACGGTGCGGAAGGTTTTCAGATCCTCGTCGCCGCCACAGAAAAAACAGGCCGGGACATATCTTTGAATGACGATGCGGTTGTTTTCCGCATACATTTCCAGGGGATCCTGTTTTGCAAAGCCAAGGCTTTCCCGCAGGGAAAGCGGAAGAGATACGCGACCAACCCTGTCGACCTTACGGACGATATTGGTGGTAACCATGCCTCCTCCTCCTTTGAATAGATTTTTCCAGAAAAGGGGAGACCGATCTCCCGACTTCTCCCAGATCAATTATGTGGAGTATAGCATTTTCGGACAGGTTTGAGGCAGGAATGTGAATATTATTCAACTTCAAAAGGAAAAGAAAAAAATAGGACGCATCAAAGTTTCCGATGCGTCCTTATTATGGATATCTTGGGTCCACAATAATTTGAATCTTACCTAACATGGAAAAATAATGATTGTATTAGGAGTCAGGAAATCGTTGTATCTGTTATTTCTTAACAAGGACGCGTTCAATTGCGCCGACATACATGCGATGATAATCCTTGGCAGCATAGCAGGAGGGATCAATTGATGAATCGATAAAGCCGGCCGGATTAATATCCTGAAATGCCAGCTTTCGGCAGATAAGCACAAGCTTCGCTTCCTCGACTGCCACCGCCGGACCGGCAAAGAAGGGCGTAAGGCTGGCCTCCTTCGCCTTATCGATATCGCGCCCGGATTTGGAACCGCACAGGGAAAGCGCTTTTTTTTGCTCTCCGCCGAAGAAGCTCATGGTAAAATAATTCTCCCGCTCAATGAATTCATAGGTATAGCGCTGCGGACGGATAAAGATAAAGGCAACATCCTTGCCCCAGAGCTCACCGAGCCCTCCCCAGCTGACCGTCATCGTGTTCCATTTTTCCTGATTGCCCGCAGTGACAAGAGCCCAGTCGTCGCTAATAAGTTTGACGACACTGTCGCGGACTTCCCGGATGTTAATTTCCTGAAATTGCATTTGTGATAAACCTTCTTTCAGAGGGATTATGAATCTGTATTCTATTATACTCGTCATCTTTCAAAATGATAAGTCTTTCTGTTGAATTTTTCCTTTTGCATTCGTATCATGAGAGCAAATAGAAACAAATGCCAATAGATTCTAGACAAAAAAAATCTGCCGACGGACAGAGAGTTGGTGAAATACACAAACTTGCAGAACTTTTGGATATTTATGCAATAATCTCTTGAAAAAATGAATATTAGTTGTATAATATTGAATAAACAACTGAAAACCCGTTAGGAGGCAATCAAAATGGGAGCAATTAAAAAAGTTGTGCTTGCGTATTCCGGCGGCCTGGATACGTCG
>DAWDUP010000050.1:4853-14412 GCA_052346825.1 Candidatus Fimivicinus sp.
ATCATTATTCCGTGGCTGAAGGAAAACTATGATAACTGCGAGGTCATCGCCGTATCCGGAGACGTAGGGCAGGGGACGGAGCTCGACGGCCTGGAGGAAAAAGCGAAAAAAACCGGTGCTTCCAAGCTCTATGTTGAGGACCTGAAAAAGGAATTCGTTGAGGACTACATTTTCCCAACCATGAAGGCTGGCGCTGTGTATGAAAAGGATTACCTGCTGGGCACCTCCTTCGCCCGCCCTTTGATTGCCAAAAGGCTGGTCGAAATCGCTCTGGCGGAGGGTGCGGATGCGATCTGCCACGGCTGCACGGGCAAGGGCAACGACCAAGTTCGATTTGAGCTGGCGATCAAAAAGTTTGCGCCTGGCATGAAGATCATTGCTCCCTGGCGTATTTGGGATATTAAGTCCCGTGAAGAGGAGATCGAGTATGCGGAAGCGCACAATATCCCGTTGAAAATCAACCGTGAAACCAATTATTCCAAGGATAAAAACCTCTGGCATCTCTCCCATGAAGGGCTGGACCTGGAAGACCCGTCCAATGAGCCGCAGTATAACAAGCCCGGCTTCCTGGAGATGTGCGTCTCCCCGGAGCAGGCGCCCGATGAGCCCACCTATGTGACGATTCACTTTGAAAAGGGCGTACCCACAATGCTCAACGGCGAAGTGCTAGACGGCGTGAGCATGATCGAGAAGCTCAATCAGATCGGCGGCGCAAACGGCATCGGCCTTGCGGATATCGTTGAAAACAGGCTCGTGGGCATGAAGTCCCGCGGTGTATATGAGAATCCGGGCGGAGCGATTCTGTACCGCGCGCATGAAGTGCTTGAGACAATCACGCTTGACCGCGATACGCAGCATTATAAGGAGCTCGTCGCCCAGAAATATGCAGAGCTTGTCTATTTCGGCCAGTGGTTTACCCCTCTGCGCGAGGCGCTGGACGCGTTTGTAGACAGCACGCAGCAGACGGTCACGGGTGACGTCAAGCTCAAACTCTACAAGGGCAATATGATTAACGCCGGCGTTACCTCCCCCTATTCCCTCTACAGTGAGGCGTTCGCAACCTTTGATGAGGACGATGTATACAATCAGAAGGATTCTGAGGGCTTCATCAATCTCTTCGGGCTGCCCATCAAGGTGAAGGCAATTCTCGACGCAGAGCGCGAGGGCAAATAAGGCATTCAACGTGATATTAATGATGTGATGAGATCATAGGGGCGGGCACTTGCAGAAGCGTTCTTCTGCGGCCGCGCCCTTATGGCGATTCTGCCAACAGCGGAATCGGGAAAGGATGGCGCAGCAATGAAACTGTGGACGGGCCGCTTTTCCAAGGAGGCCGATCAAAAGACAAACGATTTCAATTCTTCCATCTCCTTCGACAGCCGGATGTATCAACAGGATCTGCAAGGGAGCATGGCGCATGCCACGATGCTTTGCGCCTGCGGGATCATCAGCGAGAAGGATCGAGATGAAATCCTTGGCGGGTTGCAGGGCATCCTTGCGGATATTCAGAGCGGGAAACTGGCGATTAATCCCGATGCGGAGGATATCCACACCTTTGTGGAGGCGGAGCTCACCGCCCGCATCGGCGAGGCGGGGAAGCGCCTTCACACCGCGCGCAGCAGGAATGACCAGGTCGCGCTCGATCTCAGGCTTTATCTGCGCGATGAGTGCGATGCAGTTACAGCGCAGGTGAAAGAGCTTGTTCTGGTGCTCTGCCAAAAAGCACAGGAGCATGCCGGCACGGTTATGCCGGGCTATACGCATCTACAGCGCGCCCAGCCGATTACCTTTGGCCACCATTTGATGGCCTATGCAGAGATGTTTCAGCGCGATCTTGGCAGGATTGCGGATGCGAAAAAGCGCATGGATGTCTGCCCGCTTGGCTCCGGCGCATTGGCTGGCACCACCTACCCGATCGACCGGGAGCAGTCTGCTTCTCTGCTTGGATTTTCTGCCGTTTCGCAAAATTCACTGGACGGCGTATCCGATCGGGATTACTGCATTGAGCTCGCCTCGGCGCTGGCAATTCTAATGATGCACCTCTCCCGCTTTTCTGAGGAAATTGTGATGTGGTGCTCCTGGGAGTTCAAGTTTATTGAGTTGGACGACGCTTTTTCTACCGGCTCCAGCATCATGCCGCAGAAGAAAAACCCAGATATTGCCGAGCTTGTGCGTGGCAAATCTGGCCGCGTGTTTGGCGATGTAATGACGCTGCTGGCGGTGATGAAGAGCCTGCCGCTGGCTTATAATAAGGATATGCAGGAGGATAAGGACGCGATCTTCGATGCGTTCGATACCGTGAAGCTTTGCCTGACAGCCTTCATCCCGATGGTTGATACAATGACGGTGCTGCCGCAAAATATGCGCAAGGCTGCTGCTGGCGGTTTTATCAACGCGACGGACTGCGCGGATTTCCTGGTGGGAAAGGGCCTGCCCTTCCGGGATGCCTACAAGGCAACAGGAGATCTGGTGGCCCGCTGTATCCGGCAAGGCCTGACGCTGGAAACATTGTCGCTGGAAGCCTATAGGGAGGTTTGCGAGCTCTTCGACGAAGGCGTATATGAAGCGATTTCCCTGGAAAAATGCGTGTCCGACCGCACGCCGCTGGGCAGCCCTGCGCCGGAAAATGTGCGCGCGCAGGCAGAGCGTGTGCAGGCTTTGATGCAGAAAGGCGAATAAAAAGGAGACTATTTATGATAAAAGTAGGTATCATCGGCGCCACCGGCTATGCGGGCATTGAGCTGATCCGGATTCTGTTAAATCATCCGCAGGCGGAACTTGCGGCCGTCAGCTCGGTTAGCTTTGAGGGAAAGGCCGTCAGCGAAGTCTATCCTGCCCTCAACGGCCTGTGCGACCTGCCTTGCTGCTCCGCACAGGAGGCAATCGAAAAAAGTGAAGTGGTATTCGCCTGTGTGCAACACGGGATTTCGCAGGAATTTGCCGCGCAGTGCGCGGAGAAGGACGTGGCCTTCATCGATCTCGGCGCGGATTTCCGCCTGAAGGAGGAATCGGATTATGCGCAGTGGTACGGCGGGCACTATTCGCATCAGGAGTTGCATAGCCAGGCGGTCTATGCGCTGCCGGAGCTGTTTCGGGCGGAGATACAAAAGGCCCGAATCCTTGCAAACCCTGGCTGTTACCCCACCAGCGTGGCACTGGGGCTTGCTCCGGCTCTGCGGGAAGGGCTCATCGAGCCGCAGGGGATTGTGATCGATTCGAAATCCGGCGTGACAGGCTCCGGCCGCTCCCCCAGTGAGACGGCGCACTTTCCCAATTGCAATGAGGCATTCTCCCCCTATAAGATTGCGGCGCATCGCCACACGCCGGAGATCGAGCAGACGCTCTCCAGCGTGGCCGGTGAAAAGCTCCGGGTCGTGTTTGTGCCGCACCTGCTGCCGCTCAACCGGGGGATTATTTCTACGATGTATGCGCGCCTGAAGGAGGGCGTAACACAAGCGCAGCTGCGCGAGGCCTACCAAAATGCTTATCATGCAGAGCGGTTCGTCCGCGTGCTGGAAGCGGGAAAAACCGCAAACCTGCGCAATGTGCGGTGCAGCAATTTCTGCGATATTTCTCTGCATCTTGATCCCCGGACGGGGACGCTGATCGTCGTTTCCGCTCTTGATAATATGGTCAAGGGCGCGGCTGGGCAGGCGGTTCAGAATATGAACCTGCTGTTTGGCCTGCCGGAGCATACGGGGCTTCATATGATCCCCACCTGCTTTTAAATACGGCTGGCTTGAGGGCTGCCGCTCAGGAAAGGATGGAACCTGCCATGAAAAAAAGACAATGGGCCGCAATTGTTTTGCTGGTGCTCTGCATGCTGTTTTTGCTGGGTGGCTGCGTGCCGCACCGAGCGGCTTCCGCAGATGCCGCCGGTTTCTTCACAGGCATCTGGCACGGATGGATTGCGCCGGTTTCTTTGGTGCTCTCCTTTTTCGGCGATTATCAAATTTATGAGGCGCACAACACGGGCTTTCCTTATAATCTGGGCTTTTATATGGCAATTATCAGCGGATTTGGCGGCCTTGCGCTGTTCCGCAGGAAGCAGAATGACTGACAGCAGTGAAAGGGATGGTCATGACGATGGTTACATTATCTTTTATTCCCGGCGGGGTTGCCGCGCCGAAAGGCTTCACCGCCTCCGGTATCCACTGTGGAATTCGGAGAAATAAGTCAAAGCGTGATCTCGCGCTGATTGCGGCAGACATCCTTTGCAATGCAGCGGCTGTGTATACGCAGAATCTGGTCTGCGGCGCGCCCGTCACGGTGACGAAAAAACATCTGGCGGCCGGCAAGGCTCGCGCCGTTGTGTGCAACAGCGGCATTGCGAACACCTGCAATGCAGATGGCATTGAAAAGGCAGAAGGGATGTGTGAAATCACGGCAAAGGCGCTGGGGATTGCCCCGGGCGAGGTGATCGTTGCCTCCACCGGGGTCATCGGGCAGCCGCTCGATCTTGATCCAGTGAAGAGCGGTATGCCTCAGCTTGTCAATGAGCTTTCAAAAGACGGCTCCGGCAATGCCGCACAGGCGATCATGACGACGGATACGCGCAAAAAAGAATTTGCACTCACCTTTACGCTCGGCGGTAAGGAATGCACCATCGGGGCGATCTCAAAGGGCTCCGGCATGATCCATCCCAATATGGCGACCATGCTCTGTTTTATCACGACCGACGCGGCAGTCTCCGCCCCCATGCTGCAAAAGGCACTGACGGCGGCGGTGGCGGACAGCTTCAATATGCTCAGCATTGACGGCGACACCTCAACCAATGACATGGCCTGTATCCTAGCCTCCGGCAAGGCCGGCAACCGGGAGATTGCCACAGAGGGCGAATCGTTTACGCTGTTTACACAGATGCTTTCCACCCTCCTCATCCGCATTGCGCGGGAAATGGCGCGCGACGGCGAGGGTGCAACCAAGCTGGTGGTCTGCGAGGTCAGCGGCGCAAAGGATCAGGACACCGCCCGCACGGTGGCGAAAAGCGTGATCTGCTCTTCCCTTGTGAAAACAGCGATGTTCGGCGCCGATGCAAACTGGGGCCGCGTGCTGTGCGCCATGGGATATGCCGGGGCAGAAATTGACATAACAAAGGCAGATGTATCGTTCGCCTCCCCCGCAGGGCGTGTGGAGGTATGCCAGAACGGAGCGGGCATTCCCTTCAGCGAAGAGCGGGCGAAGCAAGTCCTCCTGGAGGAGGAGATCAAGATCGATGTGCGCCTGCACGACGGCGAGGCCTGCGCGGAGGCCTTCGGATGTGATTTGACGTATGATTACGTTAAAATTAACGGCGATTACCGCACCTGAACCGGAAAATATTCGAAACAGCCGGGCTGTGGTTTTTTCGAGAAAGGAAGGGGAATGCATGGAGATCTCCAATTTTGAGCGCTCACAGGTGCTGGTGCAGGCGCTTCCGTATATCCAGAAATATTA
Source organism: Candidatus Fimivicinus sp. (assembly GCA_052346825.1). Taxonomy (GTDB): domain Bacteria; phylum Bacillota; class Clostridia; order Oscillospirales; family Acutalibacteraceae; genus Fimivicinus. Next base: position 10,290 of record DAWDUP010000050.1, read on the forward strand.
TCAGAAGACGATTGTCATTAAATATGGCGGCAATGCGATGATCAATGAGGGGCTCAAGGACGCCGTGATGACGGATATTGTCCTGCTATCCCTCGTTGGGATCCATGTCGTGCTCGTTCACGGCGGCGGTCCGGAAATCAGCACGATGCTGAACCGGCTGGGCAAGGAGAGCCGCTTTGTGGGAGGGCTGCGCTATACCGATCAGGAAACCATGGACGTGGTGCAAATGGTGCTCGCGGGCAAGGTCAATAAGGATCTCGTGCAGCTGCTCGGCGCGCACGGTGGCAAGGCGTTGGGGTTATGCGGGCTGGACGGCGGCATGATCCGCGCGGTGAAGCATTCGGGCGAGGATCTCGGCTTCGTGGGCGAGATCGAAAGCGTGGATGTAACCCCGATCAATGATGCGTTAAAGACCGGCTATATCCCCGTCATCTCCACCATTGGCGGCGGATATGGGGAGGATGTTTATAATATTAACGCCGATACGGCGGCGGCCCGCATCGCGGCCTGCCTGCATGCGGAAAAACTGCTGCTGATGACAGATGTGCGCGGCCTCCTGCGGGATAAGGAGGATGAGAGCACACTAATCCCGGTCGTCAATGTCAGCGATGTGCCGGGGTTGAAAAACCAGGGCATCATTTCCGGCGGCATGATCCCGAAGATCGAGTGCTGCGTGGAGGCGGTCCGGCGCGGCGTGCACCGCACCCATATTGTCGATGGGCGGATTCCGCATTCCCTTCTCATCGAGCTGTTTTCCGATGAAGGGGTGGGGACGATGTTCATTTAAGGAAGGCGAGCTTTATGACATATGAAGAGATTAAAAATATGGCGGATCAATATCTGATGCCCACCTACGCGCATTTTAACGCTGCCCTGGTGAAGGGAAAGGGCGCTCAGCTTTTCGGCCCGGAGGGGGAAAGCTACCTGGACTTCACCGCCGGGATCGGCGTAAGCTCCCTGGGCTATGGCGATGCGGCCTGGGCGCAGGCGGTCGCAAAGCAGGCATCCCTGCTTGCACATACATCGAATCTCTACTACAACCCAGTGGTTGTCGAGGCGGCGAAGCTGTTATGCGAAAAATCTGGTTTTGCGCGCGTGTTTTTTGCAAATTCCGGTGCAGAGGCCAATGAATGCGCGATGAAGCTCGCGCGCAAATATAGCTTCGACACGTATGGGGCAGGGCGCTCCGCGATCGTTACGCTGAAAAATTCCTTCCACGGCCGCACGATGGAAACGCTCACCGCAACCGGGCAGGACGAATTGCATCAGTATTTCGATCCCTTCCCGACGGGCTTCCGCTATACGGCGGCGAACGATCTCGATGCGCTGAAGGCCGCGCTGGACGATACCGTCTGTGCCGTGATGATGGAGCCGGTGCAGGGCGAGGGCGGCGTGCAGCCGCTGGATGCGGATTTTGTGCACAAGGCTTCAGAGCTCTGCCGGGAAAAGGATATCCTCCTGATTTTCGACGAGGTGCAGACCGGCGTGGGCCGGACGGGCAGGCTTTATGCCTGGGAGCAGTTCGGTGTGCGGCCGGATATTCTGACGAGCGCCAAAGGCCTCGGCGGGGGGTTGCCGGTGGGGGCTTGCCTGTGTGTGGAGAGGCTCGGCTCTGTGATGGGCCCAGGCACACACGGCAGTACATTCGGCGGCAATCCGGTTGTCTGTGCGGGTGTCTGCGAGGTGCTCTCGCGTATGGATGAAGCACTTTTCGAGCAGGTGCGTCAAAAAGGTGAATTCCTGCGGGAAACGTTATCGGAATGTGATGAAGTGGCAGCAATCCGTGGGATGGGCCTGATGCTGGGGTTGGTGCTCAAAACAAAGCGAGCAAAGGAAGTTGCCTCCCGGTGTGTCGACAAGGGCCTGCTTGTGCTCACGGCGAAAACACTTGTCCGCCTGCTCCCCCCGCTGACGATCTCGCAGGAGGAATTGGAACAGGGCATTGCCATTTTGAAGGAAGTACTCACGGAGAAATAATAAAATTGCCCGGAAAGGAATGATTTCATGAAACATTTACTAAAAATGCTCGATCTGTCCACTCAGGAGATTCTAGAGCTTTTGAATCTTGCAGACCAGCTCAAATATGAGCGCAGCCATCACATCGCACATCGCCATCTGGAGGGGAAAACGCTGGGTATGATCTTCCAAAAATCCTCGACCCGCACGCGTGTTTCCTTTGAAGCGGGCATGTTCCAGCTCGGCGGCAGCGCGCTGTTTTTAAGCGCGCGCGATCTGCAGATCGGCCGCGGCGAACCGGTGCAGGATACGGCGCGGGTGCTCTCCCGCTATCTGGACGGCATTATGATCCGCACCTTTGCGCAGGAGGAAGTGGAGGCGCTCGCCGAGTATGGGTCGATCCCAGTCATCAACGGCCTGACGGACTTCTGCCACCCCTGCCAGGTGCTTGCCGACCTGATGACAGTCCGGGAGCACAAGGGCCGCTTGGACGGCCTGAAGATGTGCTATATTGGCGACGGCAACAATATGGCCAATTCCTTGGTCGTCGGCGGGCTGAAGGCCGGTATGACCGTGAGTGTCGCTTGCCCGGAGGGCTACGACCCGGATCGGAAAGTGCTGGATTTCGCGGCGGAAAACGGCGGCTTCGCGCTGGAGCGCGATCCCCTGAAGGCGGCGGAAAATGCGGACGTGATCTTTACCGACGTATGGGCCTCCATGGGTCAGGAGGGCGAGGCGGAAAAACGCCGCGCAGCCTTCGAGGGCGTCTACCAGGTCAATGAGAAGCTGCTGGGAGCTGCGAAGGAAGGCTGCATGGTGCAGCACTGCCTGCCTGCCCACCGCGGCGAGGAGATCACGGCGGACGCGTTTGAAGCGCACGCCGCGGAAATTTTCGACGAGGCGGAAAACCGTTTGCATGCGCAGAAGGCTGTGATGGTTACCCTGATGAAATAAAAACGGAGCTGAAAGAGACGTTTGTAAAAGAACCCGCTATCTGTATACGCAGATGGCGGGATTTATATTTTCTAAATAAAATAATCAATGGAGTCCCAGCCGCATTTCTGCAAGCTCCCGGTAGTTAATCAGCCGAATGCCGCAGCCTTCGATATGCTGCCGCGTTGCAGGATCGGCAAAGAGCCGGTGCTCCCAAACGCGGCGCTGCCAGGAGCGGGTGATTCCCTTGAGCTCGTCGCATTCAAGCGAAGGATGGATAAAGGTTTCCGAAATGCCATCCGGAAAGGTTTCGAACCGGGTGAGCATATAGTCGCGGAAAGCTTCGTAGCTTTGGGCCTGCGGGCCGTTCCAATCGGGTGGGAGCAGATAGTCCAACACGGGCACTTGCCTCTGCCGCGCATCATCACGCACATTGCCCAGCAGCATTTTCACCATATCTTCGGTAAAGGCGCTCCCATCGAAAAGTGCCTTTTGGGCTGGGATATAAGAGGTGGGCAGGCGGAAGGGCATGTGGAGCTCTGAGCACAGGTCAAGCGTCAGATTCAAAAGCTCCAGCCTACCCGTCTCAATGCCGTAAAGGGAGCCCATGTGATTATCAAGATGGGAAGGAGTAGAAAAGCCGAGCGCCTTCGCCTTGTTTACCTGTGCCAAAATTTCTGCACGAACTTCGTCGAGATCGCAGTGCTCCTCGAATTCGTCACTCTCGTGCCACATGCAGCCGTCCCTATCCCGCAGGCTTTCCGTGTGCTCGTGGCCGACGGGGCCCCAGCGGTAATATTCCCACTCGCTGGTAAAGGTCAGATGGATGCCGATGGCGAACTGCGGATTCTGCACGGCAAAGGCCGCCGCTTCGCCGGACCAGCTGCAGGGCATCATGATGGTGGCAGAGGTGACACCGCCCTTTTTGAGCAGATCCATAGTGGCCAGATTCGCCGCGTGGCACATGCCGAAATCGTCGGCGTTGAGGATCAGATATTTCTCCATCGCAAAAACTCCTTTGCAAATGAGAAGATGGTTCTATAATAACTCGTGCCGGACTGCCCAGTCGTACCAAATTTCATAGGCGTGCGCCCGGTCCGGGGGGAGCGTTTGGCCGGAGCGGGTGACCGTAGTCATCGGGATGCCCAGGCGCGCGCTGAATAGATACTTCGGCCCGGCGGTGAAGTAGGAGTCGATGACCGCTGCAGAATTGACGATATCCGCGTTCAGGTCA
>DAWDUP010000051.1:0-1989 GCA_052346825.1 Candidatus Fimivicinus sp.
AGAACGCTTGATTATTCTATCAAACCACCTCCCCTTTGTCAACTCCTTTTTCTCCTTTTTTCTCCCCTTCTTTACACCCCTCCGCGCGTTGCTCATGCTTTGACGCTGCTATATAATAGTATAACACTTATTTGGAAAGGGGCTTAACTTTTCACCGTATCAATGCTATAATAAATAACATTGTAAAAAGCAGGGAGTTGCCTTGCGGCCTCTCCCGTCCGGAAGAGGAGGAATTCTTTGCATTTAAAGGACATTTCCATCAAAACCAGATTGATTATCTCCAATATCTTGATGCTGATTATACCCTGCTCGCTGGTGATTATTATCACTGTCGTTATTTTTACCGGCTTCGTTTACCGCTTCGACGGAACGGACGTCCGCACACAGTTAACGGATTCCCTCGGTTTTATCTCCGTCTACCAGCTACAGTTCCATGTCAACAAGCTCGAAAAAGAGGTACTCCAAAGCGGGGAAAACATTGCAGAAAACGAGGATATCATCGCTATGTGCAAGGATATCGAGGATACAGGCGCGCTGGTCGCCATTCTTTTTGAAAATGAGCCTGCTTATTCGACCGCCGGCTATTCTTTGGAAGAATGGCGCAATGAAGTGGACCGCATCGCCAGCGGAGCAAATTTTGATAAGGATTCCCTACTCTATACCAGCTCCCGCGGGACGATCCTCTCAACTGTTACCAAAACGGCGGATGGAAGGCATGTATGTATCCTCATCTGCGATCCAACGCTCGTCAGTGTGGTCGCGAGCACGACGGAAGACCTGCCTAAGCGGGCGTTTGAATATATGGATACAATGGGCTGGGTCTTTATCGGCCTCGCGATTCTGGTGACCCTTGCAACCGATATCATGCTCGTCACCTTTATTTCGCGCGGCATTCTGGTTCCTTTGGACAAGCTGCGCCGGGCAACCCATGAAATCCGGGACGGCAATCTGGATTACCGGGTCAATTACGAGGGAAAGAACGAGCTGGGCGATGTGTGCGCGGACTTTGACGAAATGCGCCTGCGCCTGCGGGATTCTGTAGAGGCGCAGCAACGTTATGAAGATAACCGTAAAGAGCTGCTCGCCGGCATTTCGCACGACCTGAGCACGCCGCTGACGGCGATCAAGGGTTATGTCTCCGGCCTGATCGACGGCATTGCCGACACGCCGGAAAAGCAGTCGCATTATCTCAAAACGATCTATAGCACTGCCTGCGACATGGACAATCTGGTCAGTGAGCTCTTTACCTTCTCCAAGCTGGACCTTGACCGCATTCCCTTCTATTTCGAACAGGTTGATCTGGTCGGTTTCTTCGAGGACTGCTGCGACGAGCTGCAGCCGAAATTTGCAACACAGGAGGCAGAGATTCTGTTTGACAATCAGTGCGGCACTTCCGTTTGTGCCAGCGTTGACCGCGTGCAGATGAAGCGCGCTGTGATGAATATCATCAACAACTGTGTCAAATATAAAAAACCCGGCCTCTGTACGATCTGTATCACGCTGCGCATGGACGGCCCCGACATCCGCATTGAGATTGCCGACAATGGCATGGGCGTATCCGAAGAAGACCTGACGAAAATATTCGACAGCTTCTACCGCACGGACCGCGCACGCACCAATGTCAGCAGCGGAAGCGGCCTGGGCCTTGCGATCACAAAGCAGATCATCGACCGGCACAGCGGAAAAATCTGGGCGAGCGGCAGCATCGGTAAGGGCCTCACCATTTGTATCCTGCTGCCTGCGGTCAATCAGGAATAAGGCTTCCTCACAAAACTTCGATATACGCCCGCATAGAAAGGAATATACAATATGACAAAATCAATTTTGATCATTGAAGACGACAAAAATATTGCAGAGCTCGAACGGGATTACCTGGAGGCCAACGGCTACGAAGTTGATACCAAATTTAACGGCGAAGAAGGGCTGGAGGCTGCTCTGAAAAGGAATTACAGCTTAATCCTGCTCGACTTGATGCTCCCCGGCATGGAT
>DAWDUP010000051.1:1999-3407 GCA_052346825.1 Candidatus Fimivicinus sp.
TGGATGGCTTTGAAATCTGCCGCTGCATCCGCCGGGAAAAGGATATTCCAATTCTGATGGTTTCGGCAAAAAAAGAGGATATCGATAAAATCCGTGGCTTTGGCATCGGTGCGGACGACTATATCGTCAAGCCCTTCAGCCCCTCTGAGCTTGTCGCACGCGTCCACGCGCACATCGCCCGCTACGACCGCCTGACGGCAAAGGGAGAAGGTACGGCGGACGATTATATCTCCATCGGAAATCTCTATATCGATAAAAATGCCCGGCGCGTTTACGTCAATAAAAAGGAGGCCGTGCTGACCAATAAGGAATTTGACCTGCTGGTCTTTCTCGCCTCCAATCCCAATATTGTCTTCAGCAAAAATACCCTCTTTGACCGCATCTGGGGCTTTGATGCGATTGGAGAGACCTCCACGGTGACGGTCCATATCAACCGCATCCGGGAAAAAATCGAGGACGACAGCTCCAATCCGCAGTATATTGAAACGGTATGGGGTGCGGGATACCGCTTCAAACTCTGAGCCCCCATCATAAATGTATTGAATTCATCATCAATAATTTAGATTTATTTTATTTTTTCTTTGTATAGAGTTAATGATTCATGGCTATACTATAGACACAGTGTAGCTGAGGTGGTTGTCAGCAAACACTGTAGATTCGTTTTCTTCTCTCTCTCTTTTTCAATCGCGTTGGGGTTACCCAAGGCGATTGAACCCTTTTCAGGGGCTTTTTCACGGTCGGCATTTCTGCCGGCCGTTTTCTATTTTACGCCTTTTCACTTGCATCTATGACAAAAAGCGGATATTATGATGGTATATCAAATCCTGACATTCTGCGGAGGTTCAACATGCTAATTGCCGATTTACATATCCATTCCAAATATTCGCGCGCGACCAGCCGGGACTGCGTTCCGGAAGCGCTGGAGCTCTGGGCGCGGCGCAAGGGGATCGACGTCGTCGGGACGGGCGATTTCACGCACCCGGCCTGGCGCGAAGAACTGCGGGAAAAGCTCACGCCAGCGGAAGACGGTCTGTACCGCTTAAAAGACGATTTTCGCCTCACCGGAGCTCCGGACGGAGCGGAGCAAACGCCGCGTTTTCTGGTAACGGGTGAAATAAGCTCGATCTACAAAAAGGACGGAAAGGTGCGAAAGGTACACAACGTGATCCTCCTCCCCTCTCTGGAGGCCGCGGAGCAGCTAGCCCTGCGCCTGGAGGAAATCGGCAACCTGCATTCCGATGGCCGCCCGATCCTGGGTCTGGACAGCCGGGACCTGCTGGAGATCACGAAGGACGTCTGTCCGGAGTCCGTCTTTATCCCCGCGCATATCTGGACGCCGCATTTTTCCATGTTCGGCGCATTTTCCGGCTTCGATTCTGTGGAAGCGTGCTTTGGGGATATGACTCCC
>DAWDUP010000051.1:3417-4885 GCA_052346825.1 Candidatus Fimivicinus sp.
ATGCGGTGGAAACCGGCCTCTCCTCCGACCCGCCGATGAACTGGCGGCTCTCCGCGCTCGACGATTACACGCTCGTCTCCAATTCGGACGCACATTCCCCACAGAAGCTCGGCCGAGAGGCGAATCTTTTCAACACGGCCTTTTCCTATGCTGAAATGGCAAAGGCTATGGAAACGCCGCATTCCGCAGGCTTTGCGGGCACGATTGAATTTTTTCCTGAGGAGGGTAAATATCATTTTGACGGACACCGCAACTGCCAACTCTGCCTGAAGCCCCCCGAAACGTTGGAAACGGACGGTCGCTGCCCGATCTGCGGCAAAAAGCTGACCATCGGCGTGCTGCACCGCGTAGAAGACCTGGCGGATCGCGAAGAGGGCTACCGCCCCGCGCAGGCTCGCCCCTTTGAGAGCATCGTCCCGCTGCCGGAGGTAATCGCCGCCTCCATCGGCTTTACGCCCGTGAGCGCAAAGGTACAAAACCGTTACAGTGCACTTCTGCATCACCTCGGCCCAGAATTTTATATCCTGCGCGAAGCACCGCTGGAGGATATTTCACACGCTGCCGGGCCGAGCGTAGCCGAGGGCATCCGCCGCATGCGCGCAGGTGAGGTGACCCTCTCCCCCGGATACGATGGGGAATATGGAAAAATCCACCTGTTTGACGAGGAGGAGATCAACGCCCTCTCCGGCCAGATCAGCCTGTTCGGCGCATCAGGCGGAAAAAATGCGGCAGAGCCAAAGCCTGAAACCTCCAAACCGAAGGCAAAATGCGCCGCCAAAAAGCAGGCAGACAAAGAAAAAACAGCGCAGAAAAACCTGCTCGACGTGTTGAACACAGAGCAAAAAAAAGCGGTCACTGCGCTGGAACGGGCCATGATGGTCATCGCCGGGCCGGGCACGGGTAAGACGAAAACGCTCGTCTCCCGCATTGCCTGGCTGATCGGGGAACAAAAGGTCAAGCCCTGTGAAATTGCCGCCGTCACCTTCACAAACAAGGCGGCGGACGAGATGCGTCAGCGGCTCATCCAGCATTTTGGCGGCCGCCGCACCATTCAGGGGATGCGCATCGGCACCTTTCATTCCCTGTGCCTTGACCTTCTTTCGTCGCAGGGATGCGACGTAACGATTGTCGACGAAAACGAAGCAGAAGCACTCGCGGGGGAAATTCTAAAGGAACTGGGACTCAAGCTCTCTCCGAAGCGCTTTTTGCAGGAGGTTTCTCAAGCAAAAAGCGGCGTTTGCACCCAAAGCGCGCACCCAGAAGCCTATGAACGCTATTGCGTGCGGCTGCGGGAATACGGCGTGTGTGATTTCGATGATCTTTTGCTCGACGCGCTCGCATTGGATACCACATTTCCCTATCTGCTCGTCGATGAATTTCAGGACAGTAACGAAATTCAGTATCAGCTGGTACAAAAATGGAGCGAGCATGGAAAAAGTGTTTTCCTCATCGGAGATCCAGACCAGTC
>DAWDUP010000051.1:4895-7882 GCA_052346825.1 Candidatus Fimivicinus sp.
CCAGTCGATCTATGGCTTCCGCGGCTCCAGCGCCCGCTGCTTCGAGCGCTTTTCTGAAGAAAACCCGGATGCATATAAGATCCACTTCCTCGAAAATTATCGCTCGACGCCGGAGATACTGAGTTGCGCGCTGCCGCTGATCTCCAGGAACGACGGGCCGGAGCGCCAGCTGACCACCGTGCGCCCGCAGGGGGAACGCGTGCGCCTCCTGACGGCGCAGGACGAATTTTCACAAGCGCTTTTTCTCGCAAAGGAGATCAACCGCATGGTGGGCGGTATCGATATGCTCGACGTGCAGAATGCACAGGCACGCGGAAACGGGCCGCTGAGTTTTTCGGATATCGCCGTGCTCTATCGCACCCACCGCCAGGCTGAGATGATCGAAAAATGCCTTCGCATCGAGGGCATCCCCTATATAGTCACAGGAAGGGACAGCTTTCTGGCAGATGACGCGGTGCGGGGAACGGTGGGCTTTTTCCGCTTCCTGCTCCATCCCGCTGACCTGCTCTCCCTGCGCGCCTGCCTACTGACGGTCCTGCACTGCCCACCGGATACAGCGCAGAGCCTTCTGGAATGCGATTGGGAGGGAGAGGAAACGCAGTTCCCCACCTCCCTGCGGCAGGAGCCGGCAGTACAGCGCTTCTCCAATTTTTTGCAAAAGTATGCGCCGCGCGTTGCCAAGGAAAAGCCATTAAAGCTCCTACAAGATTGGGCTGAGGATACCGGGCTTTCAGAGCATACGGCTGTCATAAAGCTGCTCAACGCCGCCGTCCTCTATACGGACATGCCGGCCCTGCTTCACAGCCTGTCGCTTGGAAAAGAAGGCGACGTGATGCGCAGCGGAAAGCGTATCTACATGGCGGACGCAGTCACGCTTTCCACCCTGCACGGCGCGAAGGGGCTGGAATTCCCGGTGATCTTCCTCTGTGGCGTTTCAAAGGGCGCGCTGCCGCTCGAAGCGCCGGGCAGGCCTGCGGATTTGCAGGAGGAGCGGCGGCTCTTTTACGTCGGCATGACGCGGGCAAAAGATGAGCTTATCCTGCTGACGAACGACGAGCCCTCGCCATTTTTATCGGAAATTCCGGTCTCCTGCCTGGCGAAGGGCACGGCTGTGGAACTGAATCGGCCACAGCCCGCACAGCAGCTCCATTTCTTTTAAAAAGCACAAATCCAATGAATCGACGGGAGGAAATCCAGATGGAGATCACGGCCGTCCGGCTGACGGGAGGCATCCCGGAGGAGGTATTCACGCATTGGCTCTCCTGTTTGCCCGGGAAAAGGCAGGCGGAAATTCTCGCCCGCAGGATGCGCGCGGACCAGGAACGTTCCCTCTGCGGAGAGCTGCTTGCCCGGACAATGCTTGCGCGGATTCTGCACTGTCCCCTGCCGGCAGTCCCGATCAGCCGCGAGGAGCGCGGAAAACCGTTTTTAAGGGATGGACAAGACCTTTTTTTCAATATCAGTCATTCCGGAGAATACGCCGTGTGCGCCGTATCCGAACATCCAGTCGGGATTGACATTGAACAACTGCGGGGCGATAAGCTGAATGTTGCCCAGCGGGTGTGCAGTGGGGCGGAGCTCGCTCTGCTTGCACAGAGCAAAGACTCCGCACGCCTTTTTTGCCGACTGTGGACGTTGAAGGAGAGCTTCGTCAAGCTGACCGGGACGGGGATTGGCGTACCACTGCAGGATATCTCCTTTTCCTTTGCACCGGATGGCACGGTGATATCGAATCAGGACAATGTCCTCTTTCAAAGTTTGGACTTTGCAGAAGGATATTGCCTGTCTGTGTGTGAACGGAGATAATGTGAATTAAACATTTGCAGACAGATGCACGCATGCCCGGCAACTAGGCAGATGATGCAGCGGCTTTGCATGAAGTTGAAGCGCCTTTCTTTTTCTCCTGGCACATCCTGATATGCGTTCCATAAAGCTGCACCCCAGCCGGGATCAAGGAGGGCCTCTTCCAGTATCACCTGTGGTATGGAGGGAACTTTTCTGAAACAGGATGGTCTGCACCAGGATCGCCTTTCCCTGCTCCAGAACCGGCTGCACCAGCTCGGGCGCGGTTACCTCCACACAATCGTGCAGCATGGCAACCAGAAAACAAGGTATTTTTTCAGATCCGGCGCAGCTTGGTATATCTGATCCTGTGTAGGGTCGAAATCAATTAATATGGAGGGTTTATTATGAATTTATTGGAACAGCTCAAAACCTGGACCAACGAAAACTTCTGGGATAAGCTTCTGGGCTTCCTGCCGAATCTTTTAGGCGCCATTATAACGCTCGCCGTCGGCTTCTGGCTGGCAAAGCTCGCGGGCAACCTGCTTGTCAAAGGGCTCACCGCCAAAAACGTCGATCCAGCCGTACACCCCTTTATCCGCAATGTGGTAGAGCTGGTCATCAAATTCGGCATCATCCTTTCGGCCCTGTCCACGCTGGGGATCAATCTCAGCTCCTTCATCACCGCCCTGGGCGCGGCGGGTGTGACTGCCGGCATCGGCCTGAAAGACAGCATCTCTCAGTTTGCCAGCGGCCTTCAGATTCTCATCAGCAAACCCTTTAAAAGCGGGGATTTCATCGAGCTGGAATCTGTCTCCGGCAAGGTATCAGAAATCGGCTTTATGAACACCACGCTCAATACGATTGACAACAAGCGCATCATCATCCCGAATTCTCACCTGACCACCAACAACATCATCAACTACACGGCAGAAAACAAGCGCAGGCTGGATCTGACCTACAGCATCGGCTATGACGATGATATTTCCCTGGCAAAGCGGGTCCTGAACGAGATTGTTACGGACAATGCCATGGTATTGAATGATCCCGCGCCCGTCATCGGCGTGAAGGCGCACGATGCGCACGCGATCGAGATCGCCTGCCTCGTCTGGTGCCGCAGCGATGACTATTGGACGCTTTTCTATGAGCTGCAGGAGACGGTGAAGCTGAAATTCGACGAAAACGGGCTTACGATTCCCTATGAA
>DAWDUP010000051.1:7892-8836 GCA_052346825.1 Candidatus Fimivicinus sp.
TGCATGTGGTGAGCAGGGACGCATAGGAGCAACTTCCAAGCGGATCGGCATTTTTTGATGATACAGGACTGATTTTTTCATCAGTTCTGTATTTTTTATGAATTTTGTTGCGAATTACTTGTATTTCGCTATAATAGGAATGGAATTAATTCCTGAATCTACAGAAAGGAGAGGATAATCTATAAAAAAGGCAAAAAAAATATTTTTCCTTCTCTTTGCGATTTTCTCTCTGATTTTTCTGTTTTATTGGCTGCTCTATGATCTCTATCACTGTTTTGATTTGGTGGAAGATATCATCTTTTCCATGGGACTGAGTTCCCATTTTGACAGCGACAGGATTATTGGATATGCCCTGGAAGGAGCAATTGGTCTGGTTTTCACGGCTCTTATCTATCTCATTTTTTATCGCAGGGAATGCAAAATCTGGCCCAAGCTGCTGATCCTTTTCACCGGATCCGTTAATGTGGTAACAGCCCCCGAAATAAGTTCCAAACTGTTTTCCGCCCGTTTGGAACAGCAAGGCTCTCCTCTTCCCTGGTTGCTTCTGCTCTGGCTTTACGCACTCATCGCGCTTGCCGCCATCATCTGGCTCATTGTCGCCATGGTAAAATACCCAAAGCCAGCGCCGAAATCGGCCTGAGCAGGCCATATCGACCCGCAAAGCATCCAGCGGGGAAGGGCGGGTCAGCATGCCCTTCCCCGCCTTTTTCATGTTATCCCCCCATAACATCCCGCCAAAAAATTGTAAGTTCTCCTCCGCCGTGTTATAATCTCTTTTATATGAACTTCGAACATACACGAGGATGGATGATATGACAAAACTACTAATCAAGCTCTTTATCAAGGATGCGAACAACACGGAAAACTCCACCGTGCGCGCACGCTACGGCATTTTGAGCGGCGCGGTGGGGATTGCCTGCAACCTTTTGCTGACCGTTGCAAAA
>DAWDUP010000051.1:8846-9545 GCA_052346825.1 Candidatus Fimivicinus sp.
TTGCAAAATACCTGATCGGGACGCTTACCAACAGCATTGCCATCACAGCGGACGCAGTCAACAATCTCTCCGATGCGGGCTCCTCCGCCGTCACGCTCTTCAGCTTCAAGGCAGCCAACCGCCCGGCGGATGACGAGCACCCCTTCGGCCACGGCAGGCTCGAATATATCGCCGCGCTGGGCGTCGCCTTCCTGATCCTGATGATGGGCTTTGAGCTGGTGCGCTCCTCCATCGATAAAATCCTCCATCCGGAAGCGCTCGCCTTCAGCGTCCCTGCGCTGATCGTGCTGATTTTATCCATCGGCGTGAAGATTTGGATGGCCCTCTTTAACCGCAGCCTTGGCAAACGGATCGACTCCCCTGCCGTCGGCGCAGTCGTGATGGACAGCGTTAGCGATACGGCGGCGACCACGGTCTCCATGATCGCGCTGATCCTCTCCAAATTTACCAGCCTGCCGCTCGATGGCTATATGGGCATTGTCGTCGCCCTGTTTATCTTCTATACCGGCATCCAGATCGTCCGCGACACCGTGGGAAGCCTGCTGGGCCAAGCGCCGGATCCCAAGCTCGTCAAGGAACTGGAGAGCGAGATTCTCTCCTTCGACGGCGTGGTCGGCGTGCATGATCTTATTGTCCACAACTACGGGCCAAATCGCATCTTCGCTTCCGCTCACGCGGAAGTCCCCTCCAACGAGGATA
>DAWDUP010000051.1:9555-10470 GCA_052346825.1 Candidatus Fimivicinus sp.
CCACGACACCATCGACCTCATCGAGCGGGAGATCAAGAAAAAATTCCACATAGACATGGTCATCCATATGGATCCGATTGTAGTAGACGATGAGCAGATCAACCGTCTGCGCATGCAAATCGTTGAAATCATCCGGGGCGTTGACCCGTGCTTTACCATCCATGATTTCCGTATGGTGGAGGGCCCGACGCACACCAACCTCATTTTTGATCTCGTCGTCCCTCACAACTGCAAGATGAAAAAAAGCGATATTTACCAGCGGGTGAACGCCCTGATCAACGAGCTTGGCCTGCAGTACTATCCGGTCATCACGATCGAGCACAGCTTTGTCAGCGAAACAGGATTGGAATCCTGAGTCAGCAATGCACAGCGCATTGCGCTCTTTTAAAAAATGCGAGCCAGCGATTACGGCTGGCATTTTGCATCTTTACGGACGCAAAGCCACGCTTTTCCACCTGACAGGTATAGGAAGGCGCTTTGCGGATATCACTTTTCATTTTATTGGATTGCGCTGAGATTTCTGGCCCGTATCCATAGAATTCTGTCAAAAAACCTGCTATAATAAAATAGCATCGACGCAAACGATTACATAACCCGGAGGAAATATACCTATGAGCGTCACCATAAAAGATATCGCACGCGAAGCCGGCGTTTCCTATGCGAGCGTTTCCCGTGCGCTCAGTGGTAACCGCGGGGTGAGCGTGGAGACGTCAAAGCGCATTTTGGAAGTAGCCAAGCGGCTCAACTATTCTCCCAACGGAATCGCACGTCATCTGGTCAACCAGCGCTCCAAAACCCTCGGCCTGATTTTGCCGGATATTTCTAATCCCTTCTTTGCTGATATCGCGCTTGCCGTCATCCACACGGCGGAAAAGGCCGGCTATCAGACCATCCTCTCCAATACGGACTGGGAAA
>DAWDUP010000051.1:10480-11832 GCA_052346825.1 Candidatus Fimivicinus sp.
TTACGCCATCCACGCGCTGTTCCCGCATCAGCAGGAGCGGCAGCTCCTGCTGATGCGGGAACAGCGCGTGGATGGCGTAATCCTCAAGCCGGTGCAGGATGCCGGAGACGACATTGCTTATGAAAATCTAGGCCTGCCAGCCGTTTTGCTCCATTACAGCGGCTCCAAGGTTGTCAGTTGCGTTGACACGGACCATGAATACGGCGGCTATTTGATGACGCGCCATCTGCTCGGTTGTGGTTGCCGGCGCATCGCTTTTCTGGGCGGTCTGCCGGATTCCCGTTCCAATTTGCAGCGTCTGGAGGGCTATGCCCGCGCGCTGCGGGAGAACGGGCTCACGCCGGACGCGCAGCTTATACGCCACGGCCCCTTTACCAGTGAAAACGGCTATGCGTTGGCAAAAGAATTCCTGCAGGGTCATATGCCGCCGGATGCACTGTTCTGCGGCAACGATGTGATCGCCCTGGGCGCGCTGCAATATGCGCAGGAAGCGGGTATCCGGGTGCCGCAATCGCTCTGCATTGCGGGGTTTGACGGCATCTCCTATGCGTCGCTTGCGCAGATTCGTCTAACCACTATCCGGCAGGATCGCCAGCGCATGGGGGAAACGGCTACGAACCTTTTGCTCGACGCGATCGAGAGCAATGCCGCGCCGACTGTTCAGAAAATTCTGCTGACGCCCACCCTGCTGGCACAGGCCACCACCGGTGAAATCAACCGCAGTGAATCGCTTCCAATTGAAATCGACTGACGAAAGGAAAGGGGTATGGTACCTGCTATGGGAGAACCGCTCAAATTTCACCTGATTACAGACCTGCATCATTATGCAGCTACGCTCGGTACCACCGGCTCGGCCTATGAATGGCGCAGCCACAGCGATCAAAAATGTCTGGCTGAGACGGGAGCAATCATTGATGCTACCGTCGACTGGTTGCTCGAGGATAAGGAGATCGATATCATCCTCGTCGCGGGAGACGTCAGCTGCGACGGAGAGAAGGAGAGCCACCTCGATCTAATTCCGAAGATTCGCCGCCTGAAGGAGGGCGGCAAGCGCGTGATTCTTATCACCGCGACGCACGACTATAACGACAATCCCATCCGCTGCATCGGCGACGAGCGGCTTCCCGCCACGCCGACCACGCGTGAGGAGCTGGTGGATCTTTACCGCGAATTCGGCCTGGAGGAGGCGGTCGCCGTCAATCAGGAGACGCATTCCTATGTCGTGCAGCTTGCCCCCGGCTGGCGGTTGCTCGCTTTGAACGACGATGGGGACGGGCGTGAATTCTGCGGCTATTATGAGGATCATCTCAACTGGATTCTCGACCAGGTACAGCAGGCGCACGAGGCGGGGG
>DAWDUP010000051.1:11842-14248 GCA_052346825.1 Candidatus Fimivicinus sp.
GCGGGGGACGAAGTGCTCGCCATGACGCATCATCCGGTCCTGCCCCCCTCCCCTATCTATCCGCTTTTCAGCCGCCGCGATATGCTCGGAGACTTTGAAAAGACCTCCACGATCCTCGCGGATGCGGGCGTGCAGTTTATTTTCACAGGCCATACGCACATGCAGAATATCGCCGTGAAAACAACGAAAAAGGGCAATACGATCTATGATATCAACACAAGCTCTCTGGTCGGCTTCGCGAGCGCCATCCGCACCGTAACGCTTTACGATGACCGCATGGACATCAGAAGTGACCACATTGATCATTTCGATTGGGATCTGCACGGCATGACGGTCGACGAATATCTCAAATTCGTCTTTGACCGGCTGCTTAACGACATCTTTGAT
Source organism: Candidatus Fimivicinus sp. (assembly GCA_052346825.1). Lineage (GTDB taxonomy): Bacteria > Bacillota > Clostridia > Oscillospirales > Acutalibacteraceae > Fimivicinus. The sequence continues at coordinate 12,230 of DAWDUP010000051.1, forward strand.
TCCATGGCCTTTGATATTCCCCGGCTCTCCCGCCTAGCGGGCGGCTTCAGCATGGAAGCGGAGACGATCATGAAGCTGCGCATTCCGCTTACTCTCGCGGGCAGGGCGCTCCAAAAGCTGACGATCGGCAGGCTCGCGCGCCTTTTGGGTGTTTACAGGGATATCAGCCCTACCGTCCGACCGATCCTGCTCAAGGACTTGTTTGTTGAGATCGTGCGCAATATCTATGGCGGTGACGAGCCATATACGCCCGACACGCCGGTGTATCAGGCCTTTAAGCGGATAGTGGGCAGGATAAAACCGCTGGTGAAACGCATGAAAAACAGCGAGAGCATGCTAAATATCATGGATGTAGTTCTCGACGGCGTGCTGTATGACGAGCCGCCGGCAGATAATGACGCGGTGCTGCCGCGGATGCCGTGGAAGAAATAAAATAATTAAGCCGCTGCGCCTGCGTAAATCAGGCGCGGCTTTTTTTGAAGCAATGTGCAGTGGGATACGCTGAGGCGCGTTCATTTTCTTCGCATCGATCAGAGAGCAAAGTTACGTCAGTGAAACATGTATCAATGAGGATCATTTTGCCATTTTGCTTGACTTTTTGGAACTCGTATATTATTATATTCTTGGAACTCAATAAGTGAGGTGATATCACTGAATCCACGCATCGGGAGGCCAAAGTCAGACAATCCTAAAACGGTTGATATCAAGGTCAGGTTAGATGAAAAAACAAACAAAGCATTGCTTGCTTACTGTAAAGAACATCATCTGACCCGTGCGGAAACACTCCGGAAAGGATTGCTTGCGCTTCTGGCCAAAGAAAAGTGAAAGGAAGCGGCCCGCTACTCGTTAAAGCAACAGCCGCTTCCAGTGTCGTCAATGCCAAAAGGTATCTACAGCATCTCTAGCATCGGTAAATAAGAGGAAACAGCCTCGCCCTCAAAATCGTTGTTGCCCCTGTTCACCGATGCTATGATACCATGCGTTATATATCCTTTCAAGCATGGTCGAATTGGAAAAGAGCCTTTCTATGACCAACGTATTGCGCAAACAGTTTGATCAAGCCTTCTGTGGATCCTTCGCTGCCTGCGTCATAGATCGCCGCCCGCAAATCTGAAGGAACAAAGCAAAAAAATGAAGATAACATTAAAACAAATCTTTCGGTCAGGGCACGGCGGCAATTTGGTTTATGGCGCCGTGCCTTTCTTCTATTCCAAAACTTACCGCTTGCACAGCGTCCGTTTTATGTTATAATCCTGAACGCAGGATCACCTAAAAACATAATCGAGGTGTTTTATGAAAAAAATCATTTCAATATTCATGGCCGTCGCCCTTACCGCCCTGATTGGTGTGGGAATAAGCCGTCCGGCACAGGCCGCCAACAGCAGTTCAACCGCAGGCACGGTGGCAACCGCCTCCGGCAGCCTGAATGTCCGCTCGTCCGCTTCCACCTCCGGGCAGATCGTCGCCAGCCTCCCGCGCGGAAGTTTCGTGACGCTGCTCTCTAAAAATGGATCCTGGTGGCACGTGGAATATGGTGACGGAAAATACGGCTATGCCCACGCGGATTATATCAAAAGCGTTTCCGGCAGCTTTGCCGCGCAGGTCAATACGAGCTCCGGCAATCTAAACGTCCGGCAGGGTGCGGGAACCGGCTATGCGATCCAGTCCTCACTGCCAAGAGGCAAGACCATCGTCATCCTCTCCCAGTCCGGCGGTTGGTCAAAAATCCTCTATCACGGTGTGCGGACAGGCTATGTCAGCAGCCAGTATCTCAAGTCCTCTTCCACAGCTGCGGCCTATCCCGCTGTTAAGCTCTCCGTTGTGAGCTTTAAGCAAACCGATCCGCGCTGGGCGAATGTGAAGCTGGGCAGTTCCGGGCAGACGATCGCCCAGATCGGCTGCACGACGACAGGCCTCGCCATGATGGAATCTTACCGCACCGGCACAACGATCTACCCGGACGCGATGGCGAAAAAGCTGAGCTACTCTGCGGGCGGCATGCTTTATTGGCCGTCAAAC
>DAWDUP010000052.1:0-13987 GCA_052346825.1 Candidatus Fimivicinus sp.
TACCACTTCCTCATTGACATCTGCAATGATGCAGCGTACGTCGTTGTCCGGCAGGATATAGCCAGCCTGATCGTTCGTAAGCCCCAGCACCAGCATATGCCGATCCGGCACGGCCGCCGATACCGGTGCGAGCGGCCAGTCCGTATGGTTCCATGCCTTTTCGGCGGGAAGGCATCCGCCATAGATCAGCTCCGGCGCGATCTCTCCGGGGATGGTGACGGCACAAAGCGTATTGCCGAGCTCCAGGTAACCGATTTCTGTAATCATCTCGACCCCATCTGCAGTTTTTACCACGATAGCATCGATTGCTTGTGCCTTTGCGGCCAATACAAGGATCTGATTATCGGCAGGAATCGAAATTTCCCGCATCCGGAGATTGAGCAGGGGAGCGACCTCTATTTCTTCCCCTGCATCAATGCCGCAGAGGATTTCCCCCAGGCATGTGCCGTAGGCCTGCGCGCTCTCCAGAGAGGTCATTCCCTCCTGATCCGTTAACTCGCGCTGGGTGGTAATGCCGAGCTCGGCTCCCTGGAAATAGATCAAATTCGCACTGCTGTTTTGATTTACAGTCTGATCCATATAATGGGGAAAATCAGAGCTAATCTCCGTGCTGCCGGTGCCGAAGCTGACCGGATGAATTGCGCCGTTGACGATCCAGGTTTCCCGTCCGCCGCCGTCCGGTACAAAGCGCAGGCGGGTCAGGTTGGGATCAAATACTTCAGGCGCTCTTTTGTCGCGCATATAGGCGGAAACATCGGCGGTGGAGGCGTAAAGGGCTCCCGGCGCCATTGAAGCGACTGCCTGCCGGATGGTTTCGGCTGTGACAGAAAATAGGTTTTCCATAAAATCAGGGTTCTTTCCATTGCTGATGGGAAAATTCAGATGATATTTTGTGATGATGGCGTTGCCAACCAGCATCTTCAGCAGGTCGCCGCCGAGCCCCAGTGTGTCCACACAGCTGTGCTGGTGTACAGCGGAGACATTGATCGCGTCGATCCCATTTTTCTGCGCGAATCCGGCAAGGCGTGCTCGGATTGCGCGCACGTCCGTCAGGGAAAGGCCGTAGCTGTCGAGCGAGACAAATACTTTGGTTCCGCGGCCGCTGCCGTCGTTCAGGGCGACGGCGCGTACCTGCTGGTCATCGATAACCTTGGTGACCGGTTTTGCAGGGAATGAGAAGCCGCCCGCATGGTAATGCTTACCGTCCGTTTCTTTGCCTGTGAGCAGGCTCGCCTTCGCATACCCAAGGCTCCAGCGGGCGCCCTGGGCCGGCTGCTCTAAAAAAGTGGAATCCCCTTCGCAGAAATTAGCAGTGTGATAATCTTCCTGATCGGGCCATCCAATGTCCGGCAGGAGGCGCAGGACTGCCTGGAGCAGCACGTCTAACGCGAGATCGAAATAATCGTAGAAAACGCGCTTGAGCATGTTGCCGCAGTCGTCCGTAGAGGAGGGCCAGTGCAGGCTTTGAAGCGGTGCCAGCCATTTGGAAGCAATGGATACGGTTTGCGGCTGGCCGGCCATGGTCGGCTGCACCACGCAAGAGGGAGCGGCTGCCTGAATGCCAGGCGCACCGGCACCACAGAGCACAAGTGCAATGAGAAAGACGGACAAAACGCGCCGAAGCCCTTTTTTCACTGGAATCATCCTTTCTAATCGCCGTTTATTAACCGGATATAATCATATCACGAAAGGAAGGCTTCCACAATAGAGATACAAAAAACAGCCGCAAGCGTTTTCGTATGATAAAGCAATATATACCCCTTTGATTGATGTAGGAACAATAGCCTTTACTTTGTTACTCACTGTAATAAAAAAGATAGTAGATACAATGTTTGCATCTACTATCTCGATATCATCAGTCGTCAACAGCACTACAATTTTTTCAATTTGATTCCCGAAGCGAAGATCAGAGGCCAAGCATCTGGCGATATATGCCCTTTTCCTTCTGCGCCTTTTTCGGCTTGTAGGGCGGCGGATTGTCCAGTTTCTTCTCCGCTCGCTTGCCCGCAGGGGAATTCAGATACTGAATGACCGCCAAAACAGGCTGCGAAAGCGTCTCGCTCATATATTCCTTCGCATTTTCCACAAGCTGCGCATCCGTATGCATCGCGCCGAGAATGGTTACGGCGATGAGGCTCTGCGTTTCGTTGGTGCCGTCCTCATAAATATCGTTAAGCAGGTTGAACAGCTTTTTCATGCGCTGCTTATCGTTTTGCCGGATGGTCTGCATGGCGGCAGGTGTTCCATACCGAACAAAAAAATCTTCTGCGAGTAATTCTCCATATTTTTCAATGTTTGCCCGATACATCTCACGCAGCTCCGGATACATAGTAGTAAACCGGCTTGCCAGCGTATTCGGATCATAGGCGAGCGCGCCGCTTTTGGCGGCTGATTTGGACACGGGTGTAGGCAGCTTTGTCTTTGCTGCGTTGCGCTCCTTTTTTCCATACTTTTGACGGATTGTATCCGAAAATTCATTTCCGATATAACGGATATCCTTGTCGTCAATCAAAGAGGGATCGAATAAAGAAAGGGATGCCTGCTTATACTCCTCATCCGATGCCTCCGCGGCGTTGATATCCGTACAGAGGAGAAGGATGCGGTTTTCCTTATATTCGATCCTGACCGCGCCCTTGCCGCCCTGGAAACTGATACGCAGCTCGTCCGCCTGTTCCTCGATAGGTGTCTCCGTTTTTCGAACGCCCTCCGGATAGATCGGCTCAAAACCGTTTTCCGAAAGAACCGGTGCAACGCCCTTAAAAATAAGCGCCAATGCCTCTTTTACTTCCATGCTGGCTGACTCTCCTCTATTGGACTGCTTTGATCCAAAATAATTATTGATTATTATAGCATATGAAAATCAGTTTGTCATCCAATTCTTTTTCAAGAGGCCGGCTTACCTGCATTTTTAGGTCACTGCCTGCCGTTTCGCGTTTGCTTTCCAAGACAGGTAAGCCCTACTGCTATCCAGCACAGGCCGAGCAGCGCAGCTGCGGTGATCGGCATTCCGGTGCCTCCAGTGCTGGGGGAACCGGTTTGTGGCATTGTCCCGGCTGATGTTGAAGGGGGGATCAGCTCCGTTTCGGAAGACATGGGAGCGCTTTCTTCGGAGAGCGCCTGCGTGCTGGAGGAAAGAGTTTCCGGCAATGCAAACCGCCATACACCGCTGCGCGTCTGCACGTGCTCCTGTGCCTGAAGCAGGTGATCTGTTTGACGATCCTCTGTTTCGGGAATATAGGATACAGGGACGATGTCGGAAAAACGATGTGTCACATTCAGCGAAATTTCCGTGAGATCATCCGGTGCCAGCAAGATGAAACGATCCCCCTGCCGGAGCGTCGTGGTGGCAGTTCCATCCTCCAATACAACTTTTACGCTATTGTCCGGCTGCACGGTGATGGTGCCTTCCGCCTGTTTCAGGGTAAGCGTTTCTGAACGGTAAAATCCGCCCTGATGCTGAAAGGAAGGGCTTTCCGGAACCACTGAGACTGGATGCTCCTGCGGCAATTGCGCCTCAGCGGCCTGCAGCAGATCGTTGATATAGCGCATCCGAACGCTGTCCTCCATGGAATCGATCGGCCAGCCCTCGATATAAAACCAGATGGCCTGCTGCGTCACCACACGCGCGAAATCGTCGGAAACGCCATATTTTTTTTGTAGACCAAGGCTGTCAAAGGGATATCCGGCATACAAAATCGCTTCTATACCCGCATCCTCATAGACCTGCGCCGGTTGGAAGGCAGTATTGTCCGGTAGCGAAGCATTGGCAAACATGCTGTAGGCTGCTTCCCCGCCGACCGTGATATTGGGGATTGACCCAGCACCCGGCGCATAGATATTCCCCTGTGCGGTTCCGATTACTGTTTCCTGTGCCTTGGCGGGAAACACAAGGAAAGTTGGAAAGAGCAGAAGGAATCCTACTACTAGGAGAAGCTTCCGGCTCATTTTATTTTGAATCATTTTATCACCATTTTTCAAAATCCGGCTCATGATAGATGCAGCCGATTTTTTTCTTTGTTTCTTAGCATGCCCATTGCAGAAAAAGATATTTTCATCTTGCGGCGGGAATGGTTTGGCAATTTTGTTGATAGAGAACATGTAAAAATTTTTCCAACTATATTGCAATATCCAGTACCGCGTGATATATTATAGGTGCGCCGGAAAATTGCCTCTCCGGCGAATGCGAAACGAGGTGAACGGCTTGAATGTTCAATTCAAAAAAGGCGCGCTTGAGCTCTGCGTGCTGACCTTGCTGCGCCAGGGCGAAAAATATGGATACGAGCTGGCGGAAGCGATTAGCGGGGAAATTTCCATCTCAGAGGGGACGATTTACCCGATTCTGCGCCGTCTGCGCAACGAAGGCTATTTCGAGGTAACGCTCCGGGAGTCTCCGGAAGGACCGCCGCGAAAATATTACCGGCTGACGAAAAAGGGCATCCAGACGCAGGAAGCGCTCTATGCGGAATGGATGGAGTTTTCACAGCAGGTCAATCATTTAATTGGGGGGATCCAATATGACAAGGAATGATTTTTTGAATGCGCTTTACCGCTCGCTTTTATATCTTCCGGCCAAGGAGCGGCAGGAGATCATGCAGGACTATGAGGAGCATTTCGCTGCAGGCTTGGAGCAGGGCAAGACAGAAGAGGAGATCTGCCGCGCCCTCGGCGATCCCGGGGAGATTGCCCAAACCTATTTGCAGCAGAGCAAGGCGGGTGAAGATGGTGCTTACCAGGCATCGTCCGCAGCGCCGCGATCTCCGGCAGGCGAAGCCACGGCCCCGATTCGGCCTTGTCCATCGGCCGTTTCCGATAACGGCAACCGGGTGCTTTATACCGTATTGTTTATTCTGGATATGATCTTTTTTGCTTTGCCCGGTATTCCGGGTGGTTTCGCCCTTGCGGCCGCAGGTGCTGCGATCCTGATCACCAGTGTCGCGGCAGGTATTTTTGTATCCTCCGCCCTGCTGGCTCTGTTTTTCATCTCACTGTCGATTGCGCTCATAAGCGCCGGTGTGCTGACGATTCTGTTGATCACCTGGAGTCTGCGAGCGTGCTATCAGCGGATGTGCTGAGGAAAGGGGGAATCACTTATGAAGAAAGCCTGCATTGCACTTGCCGTACTATTTTTGATCTCCTCCCTGCTGACGGTTTGCTTCGGCGTTGCCGTTGGGGTGCAGGAGATCCGTGATATCGCAGAAGGGAACAGCCGCTTCAACGATTGGTTTGCATCGCTGGAGGAATGGAGCGATCAGTGGAGGGCGCGTCACGGCGGGCATTCTGTGGGAGAGACACGCACGGATTTTTCTCTCAAAGCCGATGAGCCAGTTCTTTTTTCTTGTGATTATGCAGAGGTGCGCGTTCTCCCATCGGAGGACGGGACCTCCCATATGGACGTTCATTATTATGGAAAAGACGCGGTAGATGTCTCCCCCTTCCCCTTTGCCGAGCGGCAGGCGGATGGGTTGCATCTTGGCCTACGCCTGCCGGATAGAGCTTACTTTACTAGAATTACCGTTGATATTTATTTCTCTTCCCATAAGCTCGCTTTCTTACAAGCAAATATTGACGCTGGTAGCGTGACGGTGGAGGGAATGCAGCTTGGAAAGGCATCGGCAGCCCTCAATGTGGGCAATATCTCTTTCCGCAGCAGCTCTGCCGATGAGGCGGAACTAACGGCCGATACGGGCGATCTAGCCTGGGAAGACAATAGCGAGGTGGCTTCATCCCTCTCTATGCATACGGACGTGGGGAATATCCGGCTTGTGTGGCCAACTGACGCAGGCTTCCAGCTGCAATATGAGACGGATGCAGGAGAGTTTAAAAATCGGTTTGAAAATGCCGTGCCCGTGCAGTCCGGCTCGCAGTTTGTCTTCGCTAAGGGAACGCTTGCCTTTGGCGACCGAAGCCGGTCGATCAGCCTTTCCGCCGATACGGGGAATATCACGCTCGAATCCGCATCCGCAGAGGGATGACTCGCACGGGCAGCGAATGAAATTTAAAAGAAGCGCGCCGATGGAGAATAAACCAGCGCGAATGGGCATATGGTAATGAATATGTTGGCTACAGCCTTTCCGAAGCTTGACTTTTCGGGAGGGCTGCGTTATATTGCGCTATATACCACTGCAACCACTGTGGAGAAAGAAGGTTTTTTCAGATGTCGTATGGTTTTTATCTGCCGACAAGGCTGCTCTTTGGAGCGGGCTGCCTGTCCGAGCTGGGCGCTTGCGCGCTGCCTGGGAAAAAAGCACTGCTCGTGACCTCGGCAGGCCAGTCCGTCAAAAGATTCGGCTATCTTGACCGTGTGAGGGGGCAGCTCACCCGCGCGGGCGCGCAGGCCGTCATATATGACCGGATTACGCCGAATCCGACGAAGGATGAGGTGATGGCGGGCGCGGCGCTCTGCCGCGAACAGGGCTGTGACTTCGTCGTAGGCCTGGGTGGCGGAAGCAGCATTGATGCTGCAAAGGCTATCGCCGTGATGGCAGGGAATCCGGGCGACTACTGGGATTACATTCCCGGCGGCACCGGGAAGGGAAAAGCCGTGCCGAGCGAACCGCTTCCGATTGTGGCGATTACAACGACAGCCGGAACCGGCACAGAGGCCGATCCGTGGACGGTGATAACCAATGAGGAAACACAGGAGAAGATCGGCTTTGGATATGAGAAGACCTTTCCCGTCCTCTCTGTCGTCGACCCGGAGCTGATGGTATCTGTTCCTGCGCGGTTTACCGCCTATCAGGGATTTGACGCGCTGTTCCACAGCACAGAGGGCTATCTGAACCGGACGGCGAGCCCAATCAGTGATCTGCTTGCGCTGGAGGCAATCCGGCTTGTCGGAAAGAGCCTGCCGCATGCGGTTCGGGACGGTGCGGACCTGGAGGCGCGTGCGGACGTTGCGCTGGCAAACACGCTCTCCGGCATGGTCGAATCTCTGTCCGGATGCATCTCTGAGCATTCGATTGCCCATGCAATGAGCGCTTTCCACCCCAAACTCCCGCACGGCGCCGCGCTGATCGCAATCAGCAAGGCATATTACCGGAAGCTGATCCAGCTTGGCGTTTGCCAAAATCGTATGACCGCGATGGCTCGAGCGCTCGGTAAGACGGGCGCGGAGAAACCGGAGGATTTTCTGACTGCGTTGGATGCGCTGCAAAAGGAATGCAGCGTGGATGGGCTTGCGCTCTCCTCCTTCGGCATGTCACCAGAGGAATTCCCGGCCCTTACGCGCAACGCAAGGGAAACGATGGGAGGATTGTTTGAGGCCGACCCGGTTGCGGTCAGCGACAGCGACGTGCTCGAGATTCTTTCGGACGCATTTTGCTGAGCACGGTTGGATAAAGGAAGAGAGTCATGCTTGCTATCTAGTTTTCCGCCCTGTTGTCTCTGGCGCATGGCGTTGCTCTATTGCTGCATCTGCCTGCTTTGGGCGCTAGCGGTCGTGTTGCTGCCCCGATATCTGCTGCGAAAAAAGTTCCTCCGAAGCTCGGGATGACGGATAAGACGCACCGGAAGGCCCGGCGCGTCTTATTTTCTGTGGACGAATCCATAGAATGTGTTATAATATTCGTATCAATAGGCGTTTTACATCAGCGCGGCGAGCAGGAGCGTCTCCTCCAGCTTTTCATAAATTTGCTCAAAGTCGCTCAGGGGAAGGGGATTTTCCCCTTTGCCGATCTCAAAGGTAAAGGCCGGGCGGCCAAATTCGGAGATAAACCAATCCTTAAAGCCGCCGTGGCTTGCAAGGCCGTCGTTTTCCACCAGGCGGTAGCCGCTGGAGGCGGAAAAAATCTTCGCCATCATCCTGCCCCGCTCCGGCGTGCTTTCCCCGTATTCCCAGAAGATTTCTTCCCCCTGGCTGTGAAAGGCCAGCGCGTGGCGGAAGGGTTGGCTCCGGCACAGACGAACCAGTGCCTGGGTTTCGGGTTCACTTTCGGGCGTGTCGCCACCGTATTGTCGGGGCGCAGGCCCGGTGATGCCGGATTCCTGCTCCATTTGATGCAGTGTCTCCCAACCTGCGTCAAAGTTATGGTTGATGTCCACTCCGCGCGCATTGGCGTTCCAGCGGCTGAAATCGTTTCCGCTCACGCGCGTTGCTAGCCCTTCATAACAGCCGGCCCCCCGCGCACCGTGCAGTGCGATTTGAACGCCGTCCGGATTGACGCAGGGGATGATCACCATACCCCGCCTGCGCAGTACGTCCTGAATCGGGATGGCAGAGAACTCCTTTCCCTCCCAGACCGCTGTTGCAGCGCGTTCAAAAAAACGCAGCAATAAAAGCGGTGTTAGCCATTCCTGCCCGTGAAATCCTCCGGCATAGAGTACCGAGTTTTCTCTGGGGCCGATTGAGAGCGTGTAAATGGAGCGCCCGGCCCAGCTCCTGCCGCAGACGCCAAGCCGGGCATTCGGAAAGCGTTTTTTCAGCGTGTCCAGCATGCCGCGTATGGTTTCATAATCGGGCGCGACTGCCCGTACGATTTGATCCAAAGTCATTCCTCCAGTCCATCGAGCCGTCCGATAATATTTGGCGGCCTTCTTCAACAATACATATGTCCCGTGGCCCATGTTGATGCGGCCTACCTGCGGCGACAGAAAGGAAGCTCTATGAATCTGACGGAAAAAACCCTAGAAAAGAATACGATTTATACCGGCCGTATCATCAATGTCCGCAATGATACCGCTCTTTTGCCCAATGGAAAAACGGCCGCGCGCGAGGTGGTCGAGCATCCTGGCGGCGTAACAGTCGCCGCGCTGACGCCGGAGCATGAGCTTTTATTTGTGCGGCAGTTTCGCTATCCCTATGGAGAGGAGCTGCTCGAGTTGCCCGCCGGGAAGCTCGAGCGCGGGGAGGACCCGCTTGAGAGTGGAAAACGCGAGCTGCGCGAGGAGACGGGCGCTACGGCCCGGGACTTCCGCGACATTGGCAAATTCTATCCGACACCCGGCTACTGCGGCGAAATCATCCACATGTATTTTGCGTCCAGCCTTTCCTTTGGAGAACAGGATCTTGACGCAGACGAGTTCCTCATGATGCAGCGGATCCCGCTGGAGCAGGCGGTGCGCATGGTGCTCGATAACAAAATTCGCGATGGAAAAACGCAGGCTGCGGTTTTGAAGGTCGATGCGTTGCTGCGGACCGGGGAAATCAAGGCGTAAAGTAAAATTCAGACGAAAGGAAGGCGTGCGGATTCATAGCGAAATCCGCAGAAAAAATGGCGATTGAACAGGTAAGGGAATTTTTAAAGGCACACGGCCTGGAGGCCCGGATTCACGAATTCGATTCCTCCAGCGCAACAGTGGCACTGGCGGCCGAGGCGCTTGGCACTGAGCCTGCGCGGATCGCAAAGACGCTGTCCTTTGCCAATGGGGATACCTGTATCCTGATTGTGGCGGCGGGGGATGCGAAGATCGACAATCGAAAGTTCAAAGATCTCTTCGGCAGGAAGGCGACAATGCTCGCCCCGGACGAGGTGCTGCGATTGACTGGACACGCCGTCGGAGGCGTATGCCCCTTTGCTTTGCCGGAGGGGACAGCCGAGGTGTACACGGATCTCTCGCTCCAGCGGTTTGATACCGTATTCCCTGCGGCTGGCAGCTCCAACAGCGCGGTGGAGCTTTCGTGCGACGCTTTATTCACACTGTCCGCCAGCAAGGGCTGGATCGACGTATGCAAGGGCTGGCAGGAGGAAAACATATAAAGGCGGTGGTGTTATGCAGCGGCAAACGCCGCAGCGCAGGGCAATTCTTTCCGTGGTGAGCGCGGCTGCGTCCCCGCTGACGGCGGAGCAGGTTTACGGCGCAGTAACAGAATCCTTTCCGCACCTTGCTCTGACCACGGTTTACCGCGGCCTGGACGCTTATGTCGACGCGGGGCTCGTGCGGCGCAGCATCTATGACGACGGAGTCGCCCGCTATGAGATCGCAGCGGAGCACCGGCATTTTTTGACCTGTACGAGGTGCAAAAAGAGCGTCCCACTGTCCGTGTGCCCGTTTGAGCAGCTGGAGGAGCAGCTGGTGCGGGAGACGGGATTCCAGATATCCGGCCATAAGATGGAGTTTTTCGGGCTGTGCTCGGATTGCGCTGAGAGAAACGAGCGGGAAGGATAAGGAGAGCCTATATGAAAACCAAAATCAACCGACTCACCCTCCCCGCCGAAAGGCGCATTCTCGCAACGAGTGATATCCACGGGCAATTGCATTATCTCAAGGGAGCGCTTGAAAGGGCGAAGTTTTCAAAGGACGATATTCTTTTTATCGTAGGCGATCTGATTGAGAAAGGGCCGAATAGCCTGGACGTTTTACGATATGTGATGCGGCTGTGCGAGGAATACACGGTTTATCCACTCATCGGCAATGTCGACGCGTACCGGCTGGAAATGATCGAGCATGGGGATGCGCTATCCCTTTATCTCTATTTCGATCATATGATCCGTCATTGGGGCGGCTGCCTGCTGTCGGAGATGTGCGGAGAGTTGGGAATTCGGATTCGCACCCCGCTGGACCTTTTTTCCGCCCGGCCGAAAATACGCAAAGTATTTCAAAGGGAACTCGACTTTCTACGTGGGCTGCCGACGATCATTGAAACGCAGCGGTTTATTTTTGTGCACGGCGGCCTGCCGACGGATGACCTTGCCGCGTTGGAGGGCACGGATGCCTTTCCCTATTTGAAAAACGACGCCTTTCTGGAAAAAGGGCTGCGCTTTTCAAAATATGTGGTGGTTGGCCACTGGCCGGTAACGCTTTATCGTGGTCAGATCGACTGCTCCAATCCGATGATCAGTCGAGAGCAGAAGATCATCAGTATCGATGGCGGCTGCAGCCTGAAGCGCACCGGGCAACTCAATATCTTGATCATTCCTTCAGAGAGCTCCGAAGAGTTTTCCTTTGTTAGCTTTGACGGCTTCCCGGTAAGGACGGCGCTGGATTCACAGAAAGCGTCGGAAAATCCATGCCATATCCTGTTTACGGACAATGCCATCCGGATTCTGGAGCGGGGAGAGGAGTTCTCTTTCGTTGAGCACCGCCGGACTGGCCGGAAGCTCTGGGTGCCGAATGAAGACATCCTGAATTTCGGAGAGGACGCGCGCTGCGATGATTGCACAGATTATTGCCTGCCGGTCCGGCAGGGGGACAGGCTGTCCGTCATTCAGGAAACCTCCAGAGGCTATCTGGTAAAAAAAGACGGCACGGCCGGCTGGTATCGCGGGCAATTGAAAGGATAGCACCGGTGAACAGGGGCAACAACGGTTTTGAGGGCAATGCCGAGGGCCTCTGCCGGCGTTATCCTCCTCGCCTTCCGGCAAGGAAGGCGAGGAGGATAACGCGCTCTCGAATAGAAGGGTAAACGCTCAAAAACAAATGGAGGGCATTATGCCGGATTTCAAAGAAGCAAAACAGGAAGCAGCAGAGTTCGCACCCTGTCCGCTTTATAAAAAATGCGGAGGCTGCCAGCTGCAGAATCTAACGTATGAGGAGCAGTTGCGTTGGAAGGAGCGCCGGGTGATTGGCCTGATGGGAAAATTTGGACATGTGGAGCCTATCATTGGGATGGAGCATCCCGTTCACTACCGCAATAAGGTGCAGGCCGCCTTTGGGTTGGACCGGAAAAGGCGGATCATTTCCGGCATCTACCAGTCGAGCTCGCATCGGATCGTGCCGGTCGACCGCTGCATGATTGAGGATGAGGCGGCGGATGCGATCATTGTGACGATCCGGGATTTGCTTGCAGATTTTAAGCTTCTTCCTTATAACGTGGAAACAGGACGCGGTTTTTTACGCCATGTCCTGATACGCCGCGGCTTTTCAAGCGGACAGATCATGGTTGTGCTCGTGACGGGCTCTCCGGTCTTCCCCTCCAAAAATCATTTTGTCGGCGAGCTGCTCGAGAAACACCCGGAGATCACGACCATCCTGCAAAACATCAATCCCGGCAGGACGAGCCTGGTGCTGGGAACACAGGAGAAAACACTTTTTGGCCCCGGCTTTATTGAGGACGAGCTATGCGGCTGCACCTTCCGCATTTCCGGGCAGTCGTTTTATCAGGTCAATCCCGTGCAGACAGAAGTGCTCTATGAGAAGGCGATAGAATTTGCGGCGCTGACCGGGCGGGAGACGGCGGTCGACGCGTATTGCGGCACAGGGACGATCGGCCTGATCGCGGCGAAGCGCGGCGCCAAGCAGGCTGTCGGCGTGGAGGTAAACCGGGAGGCCGTGCGCGATGCGATTTCCAATGCCAAGCGCAACCGCATTCAAAACGCCCGCTTTTACTGCGCGGATGCGGGGGAATGGATGCGCGAGATGGCCAAGGCAAATGAGCGTGCGGATGTGGTCTTCATGGACCCGCCGCGCGCAGGAAGCAACGAAAAATTTTTATCCTCTCTGCTGGTGCTCGCTCCCCGGCGGGTGGTTTATATCTCCTGCAATCCGGAGACGCTTGCGCGGGATATTTTATTTTTAACAAAGCGGGGATATCAGGCCCGAAAGATTCAGCCGGTGGATATGTTTCCATACACAAACCATGTGGAGACAATCGTGTTGCTACAAAGAGGAGCCTTATTACAAGACCTGTCAGCAGACTAGGCCGAGGAAGCAGGACGAGACAATATTTCTCTGAGCAACTGCCGAAACTCAATCACTGGAAGTAGGGTATCTTTTTTACGCAGTAGGCGGTTTGAAACGCCTATTCTACAAGGCTTTTAGAGCGCAAAAACCGTTTAGACGATATTTTTACCTCGCAAGAGCTGTAATACTGGAAATAACAGAGCCCGGGCATATATGTGTGAGAAATATCATTGTCAAATATGATGTTTATCAGCTAATATCGGCGAAAAAGGAGAATTGCTTATGAATGATTGGTTTACGATAGACAAGGTTGATGACGAAACATATATGATCAGCGAATATCGACATTGGGAAGAAACGCATTGTTATCTTCTGAATGGGACGGAGCGAAGCTTGTTAATTGACACAGGACTTGGTATTTGTAATATTTATGATGAAGTAGTAAAGCTTACAAATAAACCTGTTACGGCAGTAGCAACACATATTCATTGGGATCATATTGGCGGGCATAGATTTTTTCCTGATTTTTATGCCCATTTTGAAGAATTAGATTGGTTGAATGGCAAGTTTCCCTTGTCAATGGACACGATTGAAAAAATGGTTGTTGACCGCTGTAACTTACCAGATGGTTTTAATGTGGACGACTATGTGTTTTTTCAAGGTATGCCTACAAAAATTTTAACTGACCATGATTTAATTGATATTGGTGGACGGATCATTGAAGTTTTGCATACACCAGGACATTCGCCTGGCCATTTGTGTTTTTGGGAAAAAGGACGGGGATATCTATTTACAGGCGACTTGGTATATAAAGGCACTTTGTTTGCTTACTATCCTTCTACTGACCCAATAGCATATCTTGCTTCTCTTGAAAAAATTGCATTACTTCCTGTAAAACAAGTGTTTCCAGCACACCATTCACTTGACATTCAGCCAGAAATCATCAATAGGATGAGAGATGCGTTTAGACACTTAAGAGATGACGGAAAATTACATCATGGTAGCGGTACGTTTGATTATGGTGATTGGGCGGTATGGTTATAATATTTAACCAATGATATGACGCAACAAAAGAGGGAGTCAAAGCCCGCCACGTGATCGAATGAGCTCATGAAAAAGCATTCTACAAGAGAAGGCAGAGGTCTCACGTATAATACGCGGGTATCATGTACGAGATCCATATTGAAAATACTATGGTTAAGAATTGATGCAAAGATAAACATAAGGAGGAAATAACCGTGGCTTTTGACTATAAAAAAGAATACAAAGAATTTTATATGCCTAAGAATAAACCGGGCATAGTGGAAGTGCCAACCATGAACTACATTGCTGTTCGCGGTGAAGGGGATCCTAACGCTGAAAACAGCGAATATAAAGAATCGATAGGATTACTCTATGGCATAGCTTTTACAATTAAAATGAGTAAGAA